>VGZJ01000010.1 GCA_016872595.1 Planctomycetota bacterium | reverse complement strand
CGCCGACGAGAGTCGGTGAAGGGTCTGGCGATCCCGCGCGCGAATGTGGATAATCGACGCCGGATCGGCGTGGTGAGCGCTGTGCCTGCCATCGGTCCCGCCTCCTTCCTCCTTGGCTCCAACACCAGGTAGGGGAGGCGTTTCCGTTTCAACTGTCAAGTAACTTCCACACTGGGTGAACTCCAGCCTGAAACCGGTTGCTCCTCTCGCGCGGCGCGGGTATCGTTCAGGCGCCTCCTCTTCCCTCCTCGCTGCCGGAGCCGTTCCATGCCTCGCGTGAACCGCCGCACGTTCCTTACATCCACGCTCGCGAGCGCCGCGACCGTCACCATCGGCGGGACCAAGTCGTCCGCGCGGGTGATGGGCGCGAACGACCGCATCCGCATCGCCGTCGCCGGGTTGAACGGCCGCGGCGGGGCGCACACCGGCGCGTACGCCGGCATGAAGGGCGTCGAGATCGCGTACCTCGTGGACCCGGACAAGCGGACGTACAAGAAGCACGCCACAGCCGCGCCGAACGCGACCGCGCTCCAAGACGTGCGCAAGGCGCTCGAAGACAAGGAGCTGAACGCGGTCAGCATCGCGACCCCGAACCATTGGCACTCCCTGATGACCATCTGGGCGTGCGAAGCCGGCAAGGACGTGTACGTCGAGAAGCCCATGTCGCACAACGTTCACGAGGGCCGCATCGCGGTGCAGATGGCCCACAAGCACAAGCGCGTCGTTCAGCACGGCACGCAGAACCGCAGCGGGCAGGTGTGGACCGACCTCGCGGCGCTCGCCAAGAGCGGCAAACTCGGCAAGCTGCTCGTCTCGCGCGGCCTGTGCTACAAGGACGGCGGCACAGGCGGCGGCACGCGCGGCGACATCGGTAAGAAGCCCACCAAGAACCCGCCCGCCGAACTCGACTTCAACATCTGGCTCGGGCCCGCGAAAGACCAGCCGTACCACGAGAACCTCGTCCACTACCGCTGGCACTGGTTCTGGGACTTCGGCAACGGCGACATGGGCAACCAAGGCGTTCACCAGATGGACATCGCCCGCTGGCTGATCCCCGGCGCGACGTGGCCGAAGTCGGTCATCAGCTTCGGCGGGCGATACGCCAACAACGATCAGGGCGAGACGCCGAACACGCAAGTCACGGTCATGGACTACGGAGAAACGCAGCTGATCTTCGAGACCCGCGGGCTGAAGTCGCCGAAGTACCGCGGCCAAGACGTCGGCAACATCCTGCACTTCGAGGAAGGCATCGTCGCGGGCAACAAGTTCTATCCCAAGGGCAAGGGCGACGGCGAACCCGTGCCGAAGGTGTCGCACGACGTCAAGATCGGCGGCGACCACTTCGCCAATTTCATCGCCTGCGTCCGCTCGCGCGACACGAGCAAGCTGCACGCGGAGATCGCGGTCGGGCACGTCAGTAGCGGGCTGTGCCACCTCGGGCACATAAGCCACAAACTCGGCACCGACGCGAGCTACGACCCGAAGCTCGGCAAGATCAGTGGCAGCGAGTACGGCACCGAGGCGCTCGAGCGCATGGCCGAACACCTCAAGGACAGCGGCATCAAGTTCGACGGCAAGAACCTGCGCGTCGGCCGCAAGCTCGACTTCGACGCCAAGACCGAGACGTTCGTGAACGACAAGGAAGCCAACGCGCTGCTGACGCGCGACTACCGCAAGGGCTTCGCCGTGCCGGACAAGGTGTAGGCGAAGCGTTTCACCGCCGAGAACGCAGAGGGCGCAGAGAGAAGCAGAGTACCGAGTGTGTTCTTAACTACACTCTTCTCTGTCTTCTCTTTGCGCCCTCTGCGTTCTCGGCGGTGAAAAATGTCTTCTCTCGTCATTCTGGCCCTGCTCGCGCCGGCGGCGGACCCGGCCGTTGCCGCGGACCTGATCGTTCACAACGGCAAGGTGTGGACCGGGAACGCGAAGCAGCCCGACGTGCAGGCGGTCGCGGTGTGGCGCGGGCGCGTCCTCAAGGTGGGGAGTGGCGATGAGGTGAAGGCGCTCGCGGGCGTAAACACGAAGGTGATCGACCTAAAGGGCGGGCGGCTCGTGCCCGGCTTCTACGACAGCCACCTGCACTTCCTCGGCGGCGGCATGTCACTGTCGCGCGTCGATCTGAAGGACGCGAAGGACGAGGCCGAGTTCGGTAAGCGCCTCAAAGCGTTCGACGCGAATACCACGCGCGGCCGGTGGATGATCGGCGGGCTGTGGGACCACGACCGTACCTTTAAGGGCGCACTGCCCAGCGCGGCGATACTCGACAAGTACGTCAAAGACCGGCCCGTTTTCATCCGCCGCTACGACGGGCACATGGGCGTCGCCAACTCCGCGGCGCTGAAGTTCGCGGGCATCGGCGCGAACACCAAAGACCCGCCCGGCGGGGTGATAGACCGGCTCGCCGACGGCGCGCCGTCGGGCGTGCTCCGCGACAACGCGATGTCACTCGTGGAGAAGGTAATACCCGAACCGGACGAGGAGGAGATTCGCCAAGCGGTTCGCGCCGCGCTCCGGGCAGCGGGCGAGAGCGGCGTCACCAGCGCGCAAGACATGGGCGGAATGGGCGGCGAGGTGCGCCGCAAGCTGTTCCGCACCTACCAGCAGATGGCGCGCGACGGCCAACTCACCTGCCGGCTCGACCTGCGCTGGCCCATCGAGGCGCACAAGGAACTGGCGAACGCGGGCGTAGCGGCCGACTTCGGCAACGAGTTCGTCCGCATCGGCGGCGTGAAGGGGTTCATGGACGGCTCGCTCGGCAGCAGCACCGCGAAGATGTTCGCGCCCTATGATAGTGACGCCAAGACGAGCGGCGTGTACATCACCGAACCGGACACGATGCGCGCGTACATCCGCAGCGCGGACGCGGCCGGGTTGAACGTGTGCGTTCACGCCATCGGCGATCAAGCCAACGCGGTGCTGCTCGACCTGTTCGCGGACGCGATCAAGAAGAACGAGGGCCGCGACCGCCGGTTCCGCATCGAACACGTCCAGCACCTGCGCCCGGAGGAGTACAAGCGGTTCAAGGTGTTGGGTGTGGTCGCGTCGATGCAGCCGTACCACGTCATCGACGACGGGCGCTGGGCCGAGGGCCGCATCGGAGCGAAGCGGTGCGCAAGTTCGTATGCGTACCGCTCACTGCTCGACTCCGGCGCGAAGCTGGCGTTCGGGTCCGACTGGCCGGTTGCGCCGTTGGACGTGCTCGCCGGCATCGACGCCGCGGTGAACCGCCGCACGCTGGACGGCAAGCACCCCAACGGCTGGTTCCCCGAGCAGCGCATCACGGTCGCGGAGGCGGTGAGCGCGTACACGCTGGGCGGCGCGTTCGCGGCGCATCAAGAGAAGGACCGCGGGAGCATTGAGGTGGGCAAACTGGCCGACTTCGTGCTGCTCTCGCGCGACATCTTCGACGCGCGAGAGCGGGACAAGATCGCCGACACGAAAGTGACACTAACGGTGGTCAACGGGAAGGTCGTATACGAGCGCCGCTGAAGGCGCTACTTCTTTTTCTTCTTCCCCTTCTCATCCACTCTGGGCTTAGCGGCGGGCTTCGCTTCCTTGACGGGGGCGGGTGCGCCGCCGGGGGGCGGGGCGACCACGAAGCCCAAGTCCTTCAGCGGCCCGATCAGCTTTTCGGCCTCTGTCACGGCCACGGCGCTATCGACGCGCGCCAGCGCGATGACCGCGTACCAGAAGCGCTCGCGGTCGCGCGGCGAGAGGGTGTCGGGGTCCGCACCGACTTCGCGGCCCAATTCAGTGTCGTAGCGCAGGTTCTTGAGGAGGGTCGCGACCTCGCGCCACGTGAGGCCGGCGGAGAGCTTTGTGCCGTCCGGCTTGGATACGGTGCGCCCGATGGCGATGTGCAGCAGCCCGCGGAACCGCCCGGCGGGCAGTTCCGCGGTGCGGGCCGCTTCAAGCAGTTCGCGGATGCCGTCCATCCTGCCCCGCCCCCTCGCCGCGCGGTCACGGTCCGCGCCGGGTGTCAACACTCGGGCCGCGCCGGGAATCACACTCACCGGCGCGGTCGCGTACACTTCGCCCATTTTACCAACCCAACGAGTTTATACCCAAAGGTGCCAGCCTGCCGCATCTTTTCGACCCCGCGCGCAGAAATGTTGAAGCCGGAAACCGGCGAAACTGGGAAGTGTGGGAACGCGCGGTGTTATAACCCCTTCGCGCCTATCGCCTCCTTCAACGCGCGGGCCACGAGTTCGGGGGCGTCCGCGGCGCAAATCGCGCTGCCGACCGCGATGCGCCGCGCGCCGGCGGCGACCACCGCGCCGACGTTCGCCGGGCCGATGCCACCGAGCGCGAACTGCGGGAGTGCGGTTTCCGTGGTGGCGGCGCGTACGAAGGCGAGCCCGGGGAAGGCGTCGAACGCTTTCGTTTTCGAGGGGAACGTCGGGCCGATGCCGGCATAGTCCGCGCCGTCGAACACGGCGGCGCGGAGCTGCTCGAGAGAGTGCGTACTGACGCCGATGAACAAGTCCGGCCCGGTGACCCGTCGCGCGTCCTTCACGGTCAGGTCGTCTTGGCCGAGGTGAACGCCGTCGGCCTCGCACAGCCGCGCGATGTCGGGGCGGTCGTTAACGACGAACAGTGTGCCAGTTTCGCGCGTCCACTTGCGCACGTCGCGCGCGAGCGCGATCAGTTCGCGGTCGGGCAACGCCTTCTCACGGAGTTGGAACACATCGACCCCACCGCGCGCGGCCTCGCGAATCGTCCAATCGAGCGACGCGACGCAACACGCGCGCGTCAGCAGCACATAGAGTCGGGCGTCGCGGAGCCGCTCACCGCTGGTGCCGGCGACCGCGACGGCGCGCTCCAGTGTATAGGCCCGGTAGCGGAGTGCTTCGAGCGCACGACCGAGGTCCGGGCCGAACACCTTGCCGAACTCTTCGAGACTCCGGAGCGACTCTTGCAAGCGCTTCAGGTTCACGAGGGCGACGTGCGCCGGCGACGCGCGGTCGTACTCGCCGCCAGCAGTCGAGGAGGTGCCGACGTCGCGCAGCGTCTCGCGCGCGGCCAGCAGCGTACCCCGCGGCAGTTTCTGCGCGGCGCTCGCAAGCCCGTGCCGCAGTTCCTTTACCTGCTCCGTCAGAAGGCGATCATCGAGCGCGAAGCGGCAGTAGTCTTCGAGCACGCGCGCCGCCTCGCGCGCCCTGTTGAAGTTGGCGTCGAGGACCCGCGCGGCGTCGGCCTCGGCGGTGACGTTTGGCAGTGGGTAGAGTTCTTCACCTCCCCCCCGGAGGGTGAGGTCGCCGTCCGGCTTTGCGGGCGGCGGGTGGGGGGGGAGCGCTTCGACACGTGGAGACGCCGATCCGTCGCGCTCAGCGTCTCCCCCCCCACCCGCCGGCGAAGCCCCGGCGACCTCACCCTCCGGGGGGGAGGTGAAGGCGCGCAACTTAGCTTCAAGAACGTCCGCGCCGAAGCCGAGCGCGGCGCAGGCCGCGCCGAAGCCGGCGTCGGCACGCAGCACCACGAGCAGCAGCGCGTCGGTCAGGAACTCCGGGTCGTGGCGGTGGGTCAGTGACCACGCGCGCGCGGCATCGAACAGCGCGCCGAGCGGCGCCGCGACCGGTGTTTCGGCGGCGATCAGCCGCTCGCGCGTGTCGCGCACCGACGCACCCGCGGCTTCGAGCAGCACCGCGGGGCGGCCCTCGTCTTCGTCCAACAGCGCCAGCACGAAGTGCCCGAGGCGAACGGGTTCGGAGCCGAGGCGGTCGGCCCAACCGCGCGCGCCGGCGACAGCGCGCTCGACTCCCGGGCTCATCTGGTGCATCGCTCGGTTCCTTGTGCAGTGCCCCCATTGTACCAGCGCAGGCGTTACAGGCGGAACGACCGGCACGGTCGGGGCGGATCGTGTCGGTTCGCCGAGTGTCCCGTTTCAGCGGGGTTGCGACGGGGACGATGGAAAGGGGGACGCACGGACGCGTCACGGTCGGAGGTTAGGGGACGGCTCATGCGCCTGCCAGCACGAACGCCCGGTTACGCCGTCCGGCTCTTGGCCGGGTTCGTGCCGCTTTCGGCGCTGCTGTTCGCCACCGTGAGTGGCAAGCAGCCGCCCGCGCCGACTACCCCCACGGTCGGCCCGGCCACGCCCGGCGCACGCGGCCACGTCGCCAAGACGCAGAACCCGCTGCCCGCGCCGAACCCGATCCCCGGCGAGAAGTACGATGACGCCGACCTCGGCCCCGAGTTGTCGCTGGGCGACTGCATCGCCATCGCGCTGGAGCGCCAGCCGTCGCTCAAGGCGGTCAAGCACAGCACCGAGGCCACCGAGCGCGGCTACAAGGCGCTCACCAACTTCGGAACTGCGAGTACCCTGCTGGCCCCGGACCTTGAGGTCCGGAAGCAGCAGGCGAAGCGCGGCCTGATGGCAACGAGCGCCGAGTACCAGAAGTTGCACAACGAGGTCGTGCAGGACGTGACGCGCCTGTTCTTTACCGCGATCTACGCCCTGCAGCAGCAACAGGTGGCCGAGAACGTGGTCGCACGCCTCGACCAGCTCGTCGAGCTGGCGAAGATCATTCTGAAGACCGAGAAAGACCCGGCGAAGCTGGAGGGCTTCAACTACCTCAAGCTCCGCATGATGGAGAACGGGCTGATTGAGGCGAAGAAGCTGTACCTCACGGCGAAGGTCGGGCGGCAGAAGGCGCTGGCCGGGTTGCGCGAGGTGATGAGCGTGGACGCGCGGACGTTCCCGTTCCGCATCAAGGACACGGCGCTCCCCCTGATGGCGCAGAACAAGCCGGTGACGAAGGACTTCGTCGTCGGGCTGGCGCTGGAGCGGCGGCCGGAGCTGGTGCTGGCCGCGGCCGGGGTCGATGCGTTCCGCCTCGAAGTGTACGCGCAAGGGCGCATCCCGTTCAAGCGCGCGGTGCCCACGCTCGCCTCGGGCGCGGACATCAAGGCAAAAGAGATCCCCGCGCCGATCCGCACCGCGACCGAGTACCGGCCGGGCGCGATCATCCCCGAAATGCCCACACAACTCGTCGGGAGCAAGTACGACCGGGTGTGCCGCGCGATGGCGTTCGCCCAGCGCGCCGAGGCCGTGTACGAGAAGGCCCGGAACCTCGTGATCGCCGAGGCCGAGGGCACGTACTTCGACTTCGATCTGGCCTCCGAGCGGCTCACGCTCGCCAAGCAACAGTTCGAGTTGAGCAAGGACATCCAGAAGCGCGCCAGCGACGCCGAGCCGACCACGAAGCAGAAGGACCAACTGCTTCAGTCCGAGGTGATCGCGGCGAAGGCCCAGTCCGACTACCTGCAGGCGGTTCACGAGTACCTGCTCGCGCTGGCGGCGCTGGAGCGGGTCACGGCGGGCGGCATCGCCCCGGAGTTCCCGGGGCGCTAGTGCGGCGCGCCCCCCGGTCGGGGGCGCGCCGGCCCACGGACGCGGGCATCGAACGGGGCGGAAGCACTTTCATCAAAGGGGTGTCTCGTGGGGCGCGTGTTCGTTCTCGTGTTCGGTGCGCTGTTGCCGGTGGCGGTCGCGACGGGCCCGGCCCCGCGCGCCGCGGCGCAGCCGGCGGCGCCCGCGCCGCTGAAGATCGGGCTGCCGGAGAGCATGTTCAGCGGGCTGCCGCCGGCCATCGTGCAGATCGGCGCGCGCCCGTTCCAGACCATGTTCGAGAAGCAGTCCGGGCTGAAGGGCGAAACGGTCGTCACGAAGGACTACGCCGAGACCGCGAAGCTGCTCGGCAACAAGAAGATCGACATCGCCGTGTTCCACGGGTTCGAGTACGCGTGGGTGAAGCAGCAGAAGGACTTGGTGCCGCTGCTCGTCACGGTGCCGCGCGCCAAACTCCAAGCGGCCATCGTGGTTCACGTCGAGAACAAGGCGAAAGCGCCCAACGAGTTGAAGGGCAACGTGGTGTCGGTTCCTGTGGCGACGAAGGCCCACTGCCACATTTATCTGGAGCGGTTGCAGGCGACCGCGCCGGCCGGGTTCCTCGGCACCGCGAAGCCCGACACCGCGGCCCTCGAAGACGTGCTCGACGAGGTCGCGGCCGGCAAGCGCGAGGCCGCGGTGATTGACTCCGCGACGCTCGCCGCGTATCAGGCCAATAAGCCGGCGGTCGGCGCGCAGCTCAAGGTGCTCGGCGAGTCGGAGCCGTTCCCGTCCGCGGTGATCGTGTACCGCGAGGGCGCGCTAACCGCCAAGGAAGCCGCGACCGTGAGCACCGGGCTGATCAAGGCCATCGCCGCACCGCAGGGGCGGCAACTCGCCGACCTGTGGAAGCTGAGCGGCTTCGCCGCGCCCGACGAGAAGTACCACGACCACGTGGCGAAGAGCCTGAAGGCGTACCCCGCGCCGGAGCGCAGGTAAACTCGTTACAGGTTCGCGCCGCCGCCCACGCGCCACACCCCGCGCCCCCCGCACCCGCGGGGGGCGCGGGCGTTTCGCGTACCCGCAACCAACCTACCGCCGCGCGCGCCGGCGGGTATACTCATCTGGCCGCTTGTTCAGATTGAGAACACGACACTGTTCGCGCGCCCGTACAGTCGCAAATAATAACGGTTTCCGCGGCGCTGTCCGATCCGGGGCACACACATGGCCGAGACGATCCAGACGGTTTCCATCGCCGAAGAGGTCCGCGAGCGGTTCCTCACCTACGCCATGTCCGTCGTGAAGGGGCGCGCGCTCCCGGACGTGCGCGACGGTCTCAAGCCGGTGCAGCGGCGCATCCTGTACGCGATGTACAACGACCTGAACCTGACCGTCGACAAGAAGTCGCTGAAGTGCGCCAAGATCGTCGGCGAGGTGATGGGCAACTACCACCCGCACGGCGACGGCGCGCTGTACGAGGCGCTCGTGCGCATGACGCAGAGTTGGGTGCTGCGCGTGCCGCTGGTGTTGGGGCAGGGCAACTTCGGCTCGGTCGACGGCGACCCGCCGGCCGCGTACCGCTACACCGAGGCCAAACTCACGCGCGCCGCGGAACTGCTGCTCGGCGAACTCGACAGCGAAACGGTCGATCTGAACGCCAACTACGACGGCACCCGGCGCGAGCCGAGTGTGCTGCCGGCGCAATTCCCGAACCTGCTCGTGAACGGCACCGCGGGCATCGCGGTCGGGATGGCGACGCAGATCCCGCCGCACAACTTCGCCGAAGTGCTGAAGGCCTGTGTGCTGCTGATCGACGAACCGGATTCGACCGTCGCGACGCTGCTCGACAAGGTCAAAGGCCCGGACTTCCCGCTCGGCGGAAAGATCGTTACCGACCGCGGCACGCTGCGCAAGATCTACGAGGAGGGCCGCGGGACGATCAAAGTGCAAGGCGAGTGGAAGGAAGAGAAACTGGAGCGCGACCGCAAGCAGATCGTCGTCACGTCGATCCCCTACGGCGTGGACAAGGGCGAGTTGGAAAACGTCATCGGCGGCATCATCGACCAGCGCAAGCTCCCTCAACTCACCGGGCAATCGAACGAGTCGAACGAGAAGGACGGCCTCCGCCTCGTGCTGGAGGTGAAGCCCGGCACCGACCCGAACCTCGTGATGGCGTACCTCTACAAGCACACCGAGTTGCAAAAGACGTACTCGTACAACATGACGGCGCTCGTGCCGAGCGACGACGGCAAGACGATGGTGCCGAAGGACGGGATGAGCCTCAAGGACCTGATTCGGCACTTCCTCGACTTCCGCCTCGTGACCGTGCGCAAGCGGTTCGAGTACCAGTTGCGCCAGCTCCGCAAGCGGATCCACATTCTCGAAGGGTTCGCCATCGTCTTCAACGCGCTCGACGAGGCCATCAAGATCATCCGTAACAGCACGGACAAGAAGGACGCGGCCGAGAAGTTGATGGGCCGGTTCAAGCTCGATCACGAGCAGGTGACCGCGATCCTCGACGCGCAGCTCTACAAGATCGCGCAGATGGAGATTCGGGACATCCTCAACGAGTTGAAGGACAAGAAGGAGAAGGCGAAGGAGATCGAAACGATTCTCGCCTCGAAAAAGAAGTTGTGGAACGTCATCAAGGGGGAGATGGAAGCCCTGATCGAGAAGTTCCCGGAGCGCCGCAAGACGCGCATGGCCTCCGACGAGGACGTGTTGGAGTTCGACGAGGAAGCGTACATCGCCCGCGAGAACACGAACGTCGTGCTGACGCGCAACGGGTGGATCAAGCGCGTCGGCCGGCTCGCGGCGGTCGAATCGACGCGCGTGCAAGAGGGCGACGAGGTGGTCGCGGTGGTGCCGGGCAGCACGCTCGACCACGTCGCGTTCTTCGCCGACGACGGAACCGCGTACACGATGCGGATCAACGAGGTGCCCGCGACCGCCGGCTACGGCGAGCCGATCACCAAGTTTTTCAAGCTCGGGGACGGCGTGAAGGTTGTGGCCGCGGTGACGACGGACCCGCGGTTCACGCCGGCCGACGAGCCGATGAAGCGCGACGTGCCCGGTGGCCCGTACGTGATCGTGGGCACGCGCAACGGGTTCGTGTTGCGCACCCCGCTGGCCGCGTTCCGCGTCGAATCAACCAAGAACGGCCGGCGGTTCGCGAAGCTCGAAGCGGGCGATAAAGTGGTGATGGTGCGTCTGGTCGGTAACGAAGAGGGTGTGATGCTCGCGACCGCGGGCGGCTACATCACCCACTTCCCACTCGATCAGGTGACGATCTTGGCGGGCGTGGGCCGCGGCGTGTTCGGCATCAAGCTCGACCCGGACGACGAGTGCCTCGGCGGGGTGCTGGTCGGCGGCCGGTTCGATAAGCTCGTGTTGGAAACCGAGAGCGGGAAGTCGCAAGAGTTCGGGCGCGTGGCGATCAAGAGCCGTGCCCGCGGCGGCAAGGGCGACAAGCAGGGCGTGCGGATCAAGTTCGCGCGCGTCGTCCCACCGCCCATCGAGCTGACCGACTGGGAGGCGGTCGAAGGTAAGAAGCCGAAAGACGACGCGAAGGGCGGGGAGTGAGCGCGTGCGAAGCGGCAAGCCGCTTGCGGCTTCGCGAGCGAACCGAGTATTCACTGACACGATTCACGACGACATTGGACCGAGGGCAACTGCACCATGAGCGCACTGGCACAGGCGAAGTACCGCACCGACGACATTCAGGTGCTCGAAGGGTTAGAGCCGGTGCGCAAGCGCCCGGCCATGTACATCGGCGGCGTCGACGGCAAGGGGTTGCACCACCTCGCGTGGGAGATCCTCGACAACGCCGTGGACGAGTACATCAACGGCTACGCCGACCACATCACGCTCACGCTACACAAGAGCGGGCACGCGCTGACCATCGGCGACAACGGCCGCGGCATCCCGGTCGATGTTCACAAGAAACACAAGAAGACCGGCCTCGAACTCGTGCTGACGGTTCTGCACGCGGGCGGCAAGTTCGGCGAAGAGGGGAGCGGGTACGTTCACACCGGCGGGCTGCACGGCGTCGGCGCGTCGGTCGTCAACGCGCTCTCGAAGAAGCTGATCGCCACCGTGAAGCGCGACGGGTACGAGTACCGGCAGGAGTACGAGAAGGGCACGCCGCTGGGCAAACTCGAAACGGTCGGCCCGTTCCGCGGGCACGGCACGAGCATCTACTTCGAGCCGGACGACACCATCTTCAAGACGACTCGGTTCGACGCGGACACGATCCGCACGCGCCTCGAAGACATGTCGTTCGTCCACAGCGGGCTAAAGATCACCTACAAGAACGAGATCAGCGGCGAGACGATTGAGTTCCACAACCCCGGCGGGCTGCCGGCGTTCCTCACGAAACTCGTGACCGACGGTCAGAAGCCCGGCGTGACCGAGGCCGCGTTCAGCGCGGTACGCGAAACGGGCGACAAGATCGAGGTCGCGCTCCAGTGGACCGAATCGACCGAAGAAACC
Organism: Planctomycetota bacterium; assembly: GCA_016872595.1. Taxonomy (GTDB): domain Bacteria; phylum Planctomycetota; class Planctomycetia; order Gemmatales; family Gemmataceae; genus Gemmata. Next base: position 35,145 of record VGZJ01000010.1, on the reverse strand, counting down.
TACCGCACCTACGCCAACGGCATCCGCACGCCCAGCGGCGGCACGCACGCCGACGGCCTCAAGAGCGCGCTCCGCAAGGCGGTGAACAACTACATCGAGACGCACGACATCAAGGTGAAAGGGCTGAAGATCACCGCGGAAGACATCCGCGAGGGCGTGGTCGCGGTGCTGTCGGTGTTCGTGCGCGAGCCGCAGTTCGAGGGGCAAACCAAGCAGAAGCTCAACAACCCGGACATCGAAGGCGCGGTCGATAACTTCGTGCGCCCGGCGCTCGAGACGTGGCTCAACAGCAACGCGACCGCGGCCGGGGCGATCGTCGGCCGCATCGTCATGGCCGCGCGGGCGCGCGAGGCCAGCCGCGCCGCGAAAGAAGAGGTGAAGCGCAAGTCGCCGGGCAGCAAGCGACTCAGCTTGCCGGGTAAGCTCGCGGACTGCAAATCGACCGACCGCGACGAGACGGAACTTTTCATCGTGGAAGGCGACTCGGCCGGCGGCAGCGCGAAGCAGGGCCGCAACAACAACACGCAGGCCGTGCTCCCGCTCCGGGGCAAGATTTTGAACTGTGAAGGGCTCGCCACTTCGAAGGTGCTGACCAACCAAGAAATCGCGGACCTCGTCACCGCCATCGGCACCGGCGCGGGCGAGAAGTTCAACTACGACGGGCTGCGCTACAACAAGATCGTACTACTCATGGACGCCGACGCCGACGGCTGCCACATCACCACGCTGATGCTCGACTTCTTCTTCCGGCAACTGAAGCCGCTGATCGAGAAGGGCCACGTGTACATCGGCCAGCCGCCGCTGTTCCGCGTGAACGTGGGCAAGGACACGCACTGGGCGCGCGACGAGAACCACAAGGACGAGATCATCGCCGGGCTGCGCGCGAACGCGAAGGTGGAGGTGACGCGGTTCAAGGGGTTGGGCGAAATGGATTTCAAAGACCTCGCGAGCACGACGCTGGACCGCAAGACGCGCACGCTCCTGAAGGTGCAAGTCGATAACGCACTCGCGGCAGACAACGCCTTCGTCGAACTGCTCGGCAAGGACGCGGAGCACCGCTACAAGTTCATCATGGAGCGCGCGGAACAGGCGGTGGCCGAGGAACTGGACGTGTAATGTCGCTAACAGCCAGTGAGCGACCCGCCGGTGGCAACGCAACTGGGATACGATAAGCGCTTCACAGTTGCGTAGCCACCGGCGGGCTTACGCCGCGCCGCTCGCGTTTGCTTCTGCGTGCGGCGCCTTGCGCCCCTTCCAACCAACAGGTCGTCCTACAACGGCGCGCACGAGTGCGTACCACTGCACTGCCAGTAACAGCAGAATCGCGACCGGGTGAAGAAGCCATGCAACCAAGGACTGACGGAACCAATCGGCAACAGCGTACCTCGTAGCAAGTACGACGACGACGGCGATCACAGCAAGATTCACCCGGACGGCCCCGCCATCGATCCACAATTCCACGAGTGCGGGAACCCATCCCAGCAGCGTGCGTAACTGAAGTCCTAACAGCACGAAGGGCAACACCTGCCCACACAACAGCACCACGGTCCAGAAGCCGATCTGCCCGGTCGCGGCCATGCCCTCGCGGGCGTTCTTCGCCAGCCCGTTCCACACGCCGCGCGCGCTCTGGTACATGCGGCACGTCGCGAGGTTCGTCGCGTCGCAAATGTCCGTTCGGAACCCGGCGCGGCGGTACGCGCGCGGCAGCATCAGCCCGTCGTGCATCGACGCCTTGATCGCGCTATGGCCGCCCACTTTCTCGTAAGTGGGGCGAGTCGTCAGGAACCACTGCCCGCACCCGGCCCCGAACGCGGACCAGCGGAACCGGCGCATCGCCCACAGCGGCAGCCAGCACAACAGCAGCCAGTGGATCAGCGGGATCAGCAGCTTTTCGAGCAGCGTGCCGGTCTCCTGCCGGGGAAACCCGCTCACCAATTCCGTGCGGCTCGTCTGCTGGAAGGAGGCCATGCGAGCGAGCGCGTCCGGTGCGAGGCGCACGTCGGCATCGAGAAACGTGAACGTGTCGTAGCGCGCGAGCTTCGAGAGCGCGTAGCAGGCGTGTTGTTTCCCGCACCAGCCGGGCGGTAGTGGCGGGGCCGGTTCGAGCCGCACGCGCGGGTCTTCGGCCGCTATCGCGCGAACAATGTCCGCTGTGCGGTCGGTCGAGGCGTCGTCGAGGACGATCACTTCGAGTTCGACGTTCGTCGAGGCGAGCACACCGTGCACACAGGCGGCGATGCCGACCTCTTCGTTCCGCGCGGGGATGAGGGCGGAGATCGCGAAGCCGCGAGCGGATTCAACAAGGGGCGGCGCGCGGAACAGGAAACTGTTCGACAGGTACAACAGCGCCGGCACCGCGGCGCAGCCGAGCGCGACCCACGACAGCACGAGCAGCGTCATCACTTGGCCTCGCGCGTGGCCGCGTCGTGCGACGGATCGAACTTGCGGCCGCGCACCCACGCCTTGAAGCGCCGCCACTGGTCGTACACGCCACCAACGCCGCTTTTGCCCGCGAGCAGCGTCGCGAACGCGGCCGGGTCGCGCCGCATCGTTTCGGCGTTCAGCGCGTCGAGGTTCGCGGTCAGCGCGGCTTCGACGCGCGCGGCCCACTCCTTCCCGCTCAGGCCGGGGTGGTCGGCCACGCGCAACGGTTCGCCGACGCGCACGAGCGCTTCCGGGGTGCGCTCGGTCCAGAAGGTGTATTCGAGGGCGACCGGCAGCACGACGAGGTTCGGCACGCGGGCCGCGAGGTGCCCGACACCGCTTTGCAGCGCGAGCGGGCGCTTGTGCACGTCGGTAAAGCGCCCCTGTGCCGTCACCCAGTACGCGCGCCGCGGCTCCGCCAGTAGCGCCGCGCCGGTGCGCACGAACTCGGCCGCGCCGCGCAGCGACTTGGTATCAACGCCCACGAAACCTAAGCGCTTGAAGAAGCCGTAGCGCTGCGCGGCGACCGCGTCGATTGCGGCGAAGTGCTCGCGCCCGGCGAGCGCGCGGCTCAGAACGATACCGATCATCGGGTCCCACCACGACGGGTGGTTCAGCACGACGAGCAGCGGCACGCCGGGCGCGGGCAACGCGGCACTGGTGTTCGACAGCCGCACAGCGTGGAAGTGCTTGCGGACGTAGCGCACCGCGTACCGGCGGAATAGCCAGATCAACCAGTGCCAGCGGCGCGGGGGTGCGATCGCCGGCAGCTCGCGGCTACCCATGGCTACACTTTTGCGAGGTGCTTCTGGGGAACTTCACGTGTCGCGCCTTTGGGGGCGAGGCCGTCACGGTCGAGAGCGTCGGCGGCGATCCAGCCGGACATGAGCACCATCGGCATGCCGGGGCCGGGGTGGGCCGCGCCGCCGGCGAGGTACAGGCCGGCCAGGTCGGGCGAGCGGTTCGCGGGCTTGAACGCGCCGTTCCACTTGCCGTGGCTCGCCAGCCCGTAGATCGCCCCGTTGAGTACGTGGTAGCGGTCGTGGATGTCTTGGGGCGTCAGGGCCGACTCGTACACGATGCGGCTCTCGATGTCCGGCATCTGCCCGGTCGTCTTGAGCTTCTCGATGATGACGCGCCGGTACTCCGGTAGCATCCGCGCCCAGTCGTGGTGCGGGCGCAGGTACGGCGTGTGAACGAGGACGTACAGCGCATCGCCGCCGGGCGGCGCGGTTTCGGGCTCCGTGCGCGCGGTCGAGGCGAGGTAGCACGTCGGGTCCGGGGCCGGCTCGCCCTTGCGATAGATGGACTCGAACTCTTCGTGCGGGTCGCGCGAGAACACGAAGTCGTGGTGCAGCAGGTGTTCGTACCGCTTGTTCAGACCGAGATACAGAACGACCCCGGAGCAGGCCGGTTCGTAGGTGCGGCGCTTCTCGAAACGCTTGACCGCACGCGGGGCGGTTTCGTTCAGCAGTTCGCGGTGGGTCCGCGCGCTGTCCGCGTTCGACACCACGGCCGCCAGTTCGATGACTTCGCCGCTGTCCGTTTCGACGCCGCGCACGCGCGTGCCGTTGTCGGTCAAAACGCGCCGGACGCCGGTTTCGGTGCGGTACTCGACGCCGAGTTCCTCGCCTAATTTCACGAGCGCTTCGGGCACGGCACGGGTGCCGCCGCGCGGGTACCAAATGCCTTCGGAGGTCTGCATGTGGGCGATGCCGCACAGCACGGCCGGCGACTGCTCCGGGCACGAGCCGACGTACTGGGTGAAGTGGTCGAGCATTTGGGCGACGCGCGCGTCGGGCACGAACTTGCGCACGGTACCCGCGACCGACCGACCCATGCGCAACTTCAGCACGTCGCTGAAAACGTGGAACGAGACGCCCGCGCGCCAGTCCATCATGTCGCGCACGCCGCCTATGGACTTCCAGAAGTAGTGCCGCTCGGAGATGCGGTGCAGTCGCTCCGACGCCGCGTGGAACGCGCGATAGCCCTTCGCGGAGTTGGTGCCGGGGGCGTAGGTCTGGAGCGCCGCGGCCATCGCGTCCACGTCTTCGACCAGATCGAGCGCGGTGCCGTCGGAGTAGAAGCACCGCCACTGCGGGTCGAGGCGGATCAGGTCGAGGTAGTCTTCGAGCCGGCGGTCGGCTTCCGAGAAGACGCGCCGCAGCACCGACGGAATGGTAAGGATCGTCGGCCCCATGTCGAAGCGGAACCCGTTCGCTTCGAGCACGGCCGCTTTGCCGCCGAGCCACGCGCTCTTCTCGAACAGCGTGACCGCGTACCCGCGCGCGGCGAGCACGCACGCCGCCGCGAGGCCGCCCAGCCCGCCCCCGATCACGCCCACGCGGTTCCGTTGCGTCGTGTTGATCACTCCGTTCTCCCCAGAGTAGTAGGCACACCCGTGTGCCGTTGCTGTGGCGATGCGTGTAACGGCGGCACACGGCGTGTGCATGCTACTATGCAAGCAACGACTCGGCTCCTTCGGCCGCGCCCGGCGCGCCGAGCCAGTTCCCGTCTTGCGCGAAGTCTTCCAGTAGCAAGCGACTGGTGATGCGAGCCGATTCGTAGATCACCGGCAGGCCGCTGCCGGGGTGCGTACCGCCGCCCACGAGGTACACGCCGCCGAGTTCGTCGAACCGGTTCCGCGGGCGCAGGTGCAACATCTGCGACCACGTGTGCGCGAGGTTGAAGGTCGCGCCACGGTAAACGTGATACTGACTCTGCCAGTCCGCCGGCGTGATGACCTTCTCGAAGCGGATCCGCGGTTCGATGCCGCTGATGCCGACCTTCTCCAGTTGCTTCAGCAGCTTCGCGCGGAACGGCCCGGCCTCCTTCGACCAGTCCACGTTCGAGTGCATGTGCGTGACCGGGGCCAGTACGTACAGCGTGCTGTGGCCGGGCGGCGCGAGGCCGGGGTCGGTGGGGGTCGCGTTCTGGACGTAGAACGACGGGTCGGCGCTCAGCACGTGCCGCTTTTCGATATCGCCGAGGTTGGTCGCGTAGTCCGCAGCGCAGTGGATCGTGTGGTGCGGCAGGTGGTCGAAGCGCCCTTCGACGCCGAGGTACAACATGAAGGTCGAACAGGAGAACTTCTTCTTGGCGATCTTCGCGTCGGTCCACTTGCGGCGCAGGTGATCGGGCACGAGTTTCGTCATGGCGTGGGCGAAGTCGGCGTTGATGACGAGCGCGTCGGCCCGGTGTTCGCCGCTTCGGGTACGCACCCCGACCGCCTTGCGTCCGTCGAACAGCACTTCCTTCACCTCGTCGCCGAGCGAGAAGCGCACGCCCAGCTCGCGCGCGACGCGGGCCATGCCCTCGCTCACGGCCGCGCAGCCGCCGTAGGGGTGCCACACGCCGTACTCGTATTCGAGGAACGACAGGATCGAGAACAAGCTGGGGCAGTTGAACGGCGACATGCCGAGGTACTTCGACTGGAACGAGAACGCGAGCCGCACGCGCTCGTCCTTGAAGTAGCGTCCGAGTTCGGAGTCGAGCGACCGCCACGGCTTCAGCGTCGGGAACAGCTTCATGAGCTGCCACCGCATCACGTCCTTCCAACCGCTGAACGGCCGCTCTAAGCACGGCCGGAACTTCTCCATCTTCACGCGGTTGTCGTCGAGGAACCGCTTAACGTTGGGCGCGTCGGCCGGGCTGAGCTTCGCGACCGCGTCCGCGAGCTTCGCCACGTCCGGCGTGCAGTTCAGTTCGCCGCCGCCGCCGAACGCGATCCGGTACTGCGGGTCGAGCCGCACCATCGGCACTTCGGTTCGCAGGTCACGCCCGACCAGCTTGAAGATGCGCTCCAGCACCTTCGGATACAGGAAGAACGTCGGCCCCAGATCGAAGCGGAAGCCCTGCTCCTGAATGGCGGAGCAGCGCCCGCCGACGTGCGGGAGCCGCTCGACGACGTGAACGTCGAGTCCGGCGCGCGCGAGGAGCAGCGCCGCGGCGAGGCCGCCCGGCCCCGCGCCGACGATCAGCACGGACTTGCGGCCACGAGTCGATCCGGAAGCGGACGGGGTGCCAATTGCGGGTTCGGAAGCCGTCGAGATCATGCGCGGGTCCGAGAGCTTGGGAACCAGCCGGTCGTGCGGCAGGTTCGTGATAGTTTACCAGTTTGGAAGAGTCTGCCCACCGGCGCGGCGGCGCGGCCAAACGCTTCGACCGCAAACCGCTCGCGGATTCAACCGCGATTCTCCGCGTTCCCGTTCCCGCGCCGCCCGGCTACACTACCGGCATGGACGAAACTTTCCTCGCGCAACTGCGCTGCCCCATCGACCCGCGGCGCGAAGCCACCCTCTCGCGCGACGAGCAGCGGCTCGTTTGCGACGGCTGTCGCGCGCACTTCCCCATCAAGCAGGGGCTTCCGGTGCTGGTGCCGGACGAAGTGGAACTGCCCGCCGGGATGCGCGAGGTGAGCCAGCTCCCGTGCCAGCGGCGCGAGAACCGGCGCAAGAACGCCAACTGAACTAGCACCGGAGCGCGGCGCACGGTATGGCGCGAGCGTGGGGAACGCTCTCGGCTGCTTCTGGTCCGGTGCACTGCGGGCCGCGCTCGTTGCCGCGGTCGCGCTCACTTGCGCGCCCCGCGCTCGCGCCGCCGAAGCGCCCAAGTTGCCCCCCCTGCCCCACTACGACCTCGACATCACCCTCGATAGCGCGACGCGCACGGCCACGACCCGCGCGCGCGTGACGTGGACGAACAACACCCGCAACCCGGTCGGGCAGCTGGCGTTCAACTTCTACCCGCACTTCTCCGTTCCCAAAACCGACGCGCTGCTGTTCTCCAAAACGCTCGAACTGCTCCGGCTCCAGCCCACACTCGGCATCGACCGCGGCGGCAAGGCCGGCGACATCACCGCGGCGCGCCTCATGCGCACGGACGGCACGGGCCTGCCGCTCACGTGGAGCTACGACGAGAAGAACTCGACCGCGCTGCGGTTCGACCTGCCCGAACCTCTCCCGCCGGGCCGAACCGTCACGGTCGAACTGGTGTGCGCGGTCCGGTTGCCGAACAAGCAGGGGCGGTGGGGCCACTACGAGGGCGTGACGTACCTCACGAACGCGCTCCCGCTGGTGGCGGTGTGCGACGATACCGGGTGGAAGCCGATGCCGTTCGTGCCGTGGCACCAGCCGTGGTACAACGAAGCCGGCACGTTCCACACGACGATCACGGTTCCCGAAGGCGATAAGGTCGCGTGTTCGGCACAGATCGCGCGCGAGACGAAGCTCGGTAACGGCGCCAAGCGCGTCGAGTGCGCGCCGTTCGTCGGGCGCGACTTCGCGGTGCTGGCCTCCGCGCGGTACAAGGAGTTCGCCGGCACCACGAAGTTGCCGGACGGCCGCACCATCGGCCTGAAGGTGCTGGCGTTCCCCGAACACGAGTTCTACGCCAACGAAATCCTGAAGGTGATCGGCGACGCGATCCCGACCTACTCGCAGTGGTTCGGGCCGTACCCGTACGCGCAGCTCACCGTGGCCGAGTCGTACTTCGGCTGGAACGGGAACGAGTGCGCCGGCCTCGTCATGATCGACGAGCGCGTGTTCGGCATGCCGCACATGGCCCGCGGGTACGTCGAGTACCTCGTGGCGCACGAGACGTGCCACCAGTGGTGGTACAACATGGTCGGTACGAACGGGTACAGCGAGCCGTTCATGGACGAGGGCGCGGCGGCGTACTTCACGCACCGCTTCGTGGACCGCCGCAGCGGGCGCAACAACCCGTTCATTAACTGGCCGAAGGGCCTCGGTTGGCTCCCGAACATCAACCGCGAGAACTACCGCTACGGCAGCATGTTCCACGCCATCCGCAATAAGGAGATGACGCCGGCGGCGCAAGACCTGCCGCAGTACAAGCACCTGTTCGGCCTGTTCACCGGCGCGTACGACCGCGGGTCGAAGGTGTTCAACATGATCGAGGAGCGGTTGGGCGAGGCCGCGTTTCTCGACTTCATTTCCGGCGTCGTCAAGAAGTACTCGTGGCGCATCCTGACCGCGAAGGACTTCCGCACCGAACTGGAAGCGTACACCGGGCGCGACTGGGGCGAGTTGTTCGACCGCTGGGTCTTCGGCACCGGGCTTGTGGACTGGTCCGTCGAGAGGGCGACCGTCGAAGAGAATATCGACTTCGCAGGGCGACTCATGCGGCGCACGATCGCGGGCATGATCTTGCCGAAGTGGACCGCGCGCGTCGTCGTCAAGCAGTCGCGCGAGTTCACGGAGCCGACGGTACTGGCGTTCGCGAGCGGCAACCGAACGATCCGCATCCCGGTCGGGCCGTTCACGGAGGAGGCGAAGTTCGAGGAGTTTCAGGCCCGCGTCGTTCCGTTGGGCGACAACCGCTGGCGCGTCGAGGCCGAGCTGCCGTTCGAGCCGGAGCAAATTACGGTCGATCCCGACGGTGTGTTGCTCGACGCGAATCCCGGCAACAACTCGTGGAGGACCGCGCCGCGCGCCCGCGTCACGCCGCTGTATTCAACGCTCGACGAAACCAACCTGACGACGGACTACGACCGCTGGAACCTGACCGCGGGGCCGTGGGTGTGGGGGCCGACCGCGCAAGACCCGTGGTACACGCGCTCGACCATGATCGGGCTGAAGGCCGGCGGGTTCCGCACCGAGCGCTACACGGCCGGAGCGTACGCGGCGCTGCGCTCCGACTACCGCGACGCCGTCGTGGGCGCGGAGGCGAAGCTGTTCGCCCCGAACCGCGAGTTCGGCACCAACTGGGAGACGCGCATCGGCGGGCCGTGGGCTAGGCAGGACGGCGCGAGCGGCCTGCACCGCGGCTCGGTCTACGCGCGCACGATCCACAAGGAAAGCTCTAGTCTGTACCTGCCGCCGATGCTCTACGACGAGTTCTTCGCGACCTACCAAGACAACTTCTTGCCCTTCGCGCGCGCCCGCGCCGGCGACCGTTGGGACCGGCTCTGGATGGCCGGGTGGCACCTGCGCGCCAACCTTTACACGCCGTACTGGGACCCGGAATCCGGCTTCTGGGCCGACTTGATGGCCGGCGGCGGGCAGGCGGAACTGGCGAACTGGAAGCCGATGGGCCAAGCGCGCGCGGAGTTGGCCGGGGTGTACGCGCTGCCGGAGTGGGCCGGCCCGCTACGACACGCGCGCGTCGCCGCGCGCGCCGTCGGGATGTACGCGACGCCGGAGCGCGCCCAGTTCCTCGCGCTCGGCGGCGGCACGCTGTTCCGCGGGTTCGACCTCGCGGAGCGGCAGGGCAACGCGCTCTGGGTGGGCAACATCGAGATACGCTGGCCGCTGGCGCGCAACGTGACGTGGGACGTACTCGACCACACGCTCGGCGCGCGGAACGTGTGGCTCGCGACCTTCTACGACGTGGGTGCGGTGTACGCGGGCCGGCACCTCGTCGGCGGGAACGTGGCGCACGCCGTCGGTATGGGCGTGCGCGTGGACGCGGCGATCTTCAGTTTCATCGAGCGCGCGACCCTGCGCTTCGACGTGGGCAAACCCCTCAACGGCGGCGCACCGCTCCAGTTCTGGTTCGGCGTGCAACACGCATTCTAACCGCGCGCGCGCCGCGCCCAGAGCGCGAGCGCGCCGACGGCGAACAGGGCCGCGCTCGCGGGTGCGGGCACCGGCGCGACCGGGTCGTTTTGCGTGATCGGCGGCAGGTCCGCCAAGAGCGGGTAGTTGGGGTCTTCAGAACTGTGTACGAACAGCGAGTCCACACCGATCGAGAGCTGAATCGAGCCGGTCAGGTCCGCGCCCGGCGTCACGGTGATCGTCGCGAGCCGATCGTTCGCGCCCGGCGTCACCGCCACGCCCGGCGCGGTCGAATCGGCAATCGTGAGCACGACGACGTTCGCGTCCGCGAACGTGGTCAGGGTGGACTGGAACCCGGCGCTGCTGGGGTACACGTAGTTCGTCGCCGCCGCGGACCCGCTGGCGAACAGCGGCGGGTTGATCGGCTCCGTCGTGAACACCAACTCGAGTGAGTAACTCGTGAAGTCGTTGAGCGCGGGCACGCGCAGGTTGAACGTGAAGGCCACGCCCGGTGTATAACTCGCCGGCAGGTCGTTGATTAGCGGGAGCGTGTCGGCCCGCGCGGGCGCGGCGTACGACACCACAAGGGCCACCACCGCGAACGCCATCCGTTTCATTGCGGTCACTCCAGTTGGGGAGAACAGTTTCGCAGACCGCACAACCCCGATACAAGTCAGAATCCGAAAAATCGGCACGACCGGAACCCGTGTGCGACGCGCCCGCGTTGCCGTTCGGCGCGGCGCGCCTTAGCTTTTTAAGGTTCACCCCCCCTCGACGCGCACCGCGAGTTCCCGCATGGCTACCGCTTCCGCCCCGCCCCCCGCCACGCGCACCCCGGACCCTGTCGCGGAGCGCACCAAGCGCCTGCTCGCGGCCCTGTGCGCCGGCTACACCGGCAACTTCAACGTGCGCCTGTGGACCGGCGAGACGTGGCAGCCCAACACCGGGCCGACCCCGTTCACCATCGTTCTGAGGCACGGCGGCGCGCTGCGCGCGATGTTCTGGCCGTTCGACAACATGGGCGTGGGCGAGTCCTACGTCTTCGACGACTACGACATCGAAGGCGACGTGTTCGCCTTCACCATGCTGCTCAAGCACCTCGTGAAACTGAAAGCGTCGCGCTCGCTGGGGTCGAAGCTGCGCCTGCTGTGGGCGCTCATGAAGCTGCCGAAGCAGTGCAACCCGCGGGACCCGCGGAACATCGGCCGCCCGGTGAAGGGCGACCACAGCCTCGCCAACGACGCCGAAGCCATCTCCTTCGCTTACGACCTGCCGGGCGAGTTCTACAAGCTGTGGCTCGACGAGCGGATGCTTTACACGTGCGCGTACTTCGACGACCCGAAGGAGAGCCTCGAAACCGCACAGCTGCGGAAGATCGACTTCCTGTGCCGGAAGCTGCGGCTGAAGCCGGGCGAGAAGTTCGTCGACTTCGGCTGCGGCTGGGGCGGGCTGGCGATCCACGCCGCCAAGCACTACGGCGCGCAGGTCACGGGCGTGACGCTGGCCGGCAAGCAGGCCGAGTGGTGCGAGAAGGCCATCGAAGCTGCCGGCGTGCGCGACCGGGTGAAGATCGTCTACAGCGACTACCGCGACTTCACAGCGGTCGGCCAGTTCGACAAGGCGTCGAGCGTCGGGATGGGCGAGCACATCGGCGGCGCGAACCTGCAACTGTTCTTCGAGAAGGTGTACGAGTGCCTGCGGCCGGGCGGGTGCTACCTGCACCACGGGATCCACTTGCGCCCGCACACGCCGTTCCCGCAGTGGACCGCGTTCGCGCGCAAGTACGTGTTCCCCAACGGCGAGCTGCACTCGATCCTGCCGCTCCAAGACGCCGCCACACGCGCCGGGTTCGAGGTCCGCGACTTGGAGAACATCCGCGAGAGCTACATCCTCACGCTTGAGCACTGGGTGAAGCGGTTAGAGGAGAACCGCGAGGCCGTGGTGAAAATCGTGGGTGAGGCGAGCTACCGCGTGTTCCGCATCTACATGGCCGGCGCGACGCTGGGCTTCAAGGCCGGCATTTACTCGCTGAACCAACTGTTGCTGTCGAAACCCAACGACGGCTCCGCGGAGTTGCCGCTGACGCGCGGCGACTGGTACCGCGGCGAGGTCCGCGGAGTTTCCTAGCGTGCCGGGGCCGTGGCGCGTATGATAATTATGCGTAACACCCTGCGCTCCGCACCTCTGGACCGAGAGACACATGCCGAAAGCAGCCACCAAGCCCGTCCTCAGCGTCTACGACGCGATGGAGGACTTGCGGGAGGCGACGATCAAGTCCACCAGCACGCCCGGGGTCGCCGACGCCGCGCGCCGGGCCATCGACCGGCTCAACGAACTGTACGCCGAGGACCGGGCCGCGTTCACGGCGGAGGACGTTCGGTTCGCGAACGTACTCCGCGGGATGCTCGGCTCGCGGCTCGCGGCCCACGGGCCGAAGGTCGTTCACGTCCGCAAGCTCAAGCGCAAGGGGGACAAGCTCGACCACTGCTGGCGGTGCAAGACGCCCGTAGACGAGCGGTTCACTGACAACTGCCCGACGTGCAGCGCGAAGGAGTACACGTGGCGCGTGTGCCCAGTGTGCTGCGCCTGCGGGTGCCAGCGCGCCGGCACCGTGCTGATTTGATGTCGTTCCATACGCTGGGGCAACGCTTTGCGCAGCCCCAGCCTTGGCTCCACGAATGAGGGGGGCTCTTGTAGGGCGAGACAAGGCTTTGGGCCGTCCTACCTTCACCAGAAGACGGTGGGACGGCCCAAAGCCTTGTCTCACTCTACAAATCACTCCGGCAGGTCCTTGCCCTTCGTTTCGGGCGCGAGCGCGATCAGCACCAGCCCCGCGACGTACACCCCGGCGACGACCGCGCAGGCGCGGGCGTAGTCCTTGTCGAACGCGGTCAGCAGGTTCGTCATTTGAAGTTGGCCGACCGCGGCGATGATGCGCCCGAAGTTGAACCCGAAGCCCTGCCCGGTCGCGCGCATCGAGGTGCGGAACAGTTCCGGCAGGTACAGCGGGAGCCACCCGTAGAACGCCGCCGACACCATTCCCAACAAGCCCGCGGAGAGCACGAACGCGGTGCCGTACTCGGTGTTCAGTCGGTAGAATCCCACCATTGTGACCAGAGACATCACGCACAGCGCCGCGTACACTGGCCGGCGACCGAGCGCGCCGCCGATCACGGCCGCGGCCACGCACCCGATCGCCGCGCCGATGGACGACGAAATCTGAATCCACGCGCGGCGCACCTCGTTCGGCGCGGTGCCGGGTAGGTCGTTCACCCACATGTACATCCACATCAGCCCGGCCCACGTCGCCAGCAGCGGCACGCCGCTCAACCCGGCGGCGAGCACCATGCGGCCGAGCGTCTCGCGCCGCGCGTCGGCCGACAGCCCGCTGCGCGAGAGGAACCCGTAGGCCGGCATGAGGTAGCCGGCGACCACCACGGCCAGCGCCGCGAGCGACCCGACGACGCGCACCGTCAGCCCGATCTCAGGCGCCGCCCACAGCGCGATGATACCGAGAGCCGCGGTGCACCCGACCAGCACGCCGACGAGGTCGCGCCCGGACCAGTGCGACGCCTTCCCCGCCTCCTTCTCCTTCGTCCACTTTTCCGATTCGGGGACGAACAAACGGATGAACAGCGTAAGCAACGCCGGCACCGCGCCCGACAAGAGTAGGAGCCGCCAGTTGCCGTTCGCGGTCAGACTCGCGGCGAGGTCGGACGGGACGCCGAGCCCTTCGAGGTGCCCGGCGAGTTGGCCCTTCGCGCTGTGAAGCCCGAGCGCGATCGCGCCGCAGATGGTGTAGCCGAGGTTGCCGAACGCGCCGATCCACCCCGCGAGCCATGCGCGCGAGGCGTTGGGCCACACTTCCATCACGAGCGCGACGCCCAGCGCCCACTCGCCGCCCATGCCGAGCGCGCCGAGGAACCGCAGTACCGCGAGCTGCTCCGGCGACTGCGACAGCGCCGACAGCCCGCTACAGACCGAGTACAGCAGCACGCTCACGGTCATGGCGCGGACGCGGCCGATCTTGTCGCCGAGCCAGCCAAACACGACGCCCCCGGTCGCGGCCCCGACGAGGAAGCACGCCATGATGACGCCGAACCACTTGTTCACGGCGTCCTTGTCGGCCTTCGACGGGTCGCTGGGGTCGCGCAACCACTCGCCGAGCGCGTCGCGCCCGACGAGCGGGAACAGCCCCATCTCCATGCCGTCGAACATCCAGCCGAGGAGGGCCGCGAGGAGCGCGAGGTTGCGACCGCGAGGGGAACCGGCGGGTACGCTCATGAGGGGTGCTCTGCGAGGGAGGATGCAGAGCAAGATGCCGAAACCGCGCGCGCGGGGCAAGCGCGAACGCGGGAAAGTGGGCCGCGAGCGCGGCCCACCGCGTCACTTCGCTTCCGGGCGCAGCAGCGGGAACAGGATCACGTCGCGGATCGTTTGCGTGTTCGTCAGCAGCATCACCAGCCGGTCGATGCCGATGCCGAGCCCGCCGGCCGGGGGCATACCGTGCCGCAGCGCGCGGATGAAGTCGTGATCCATCTTCGCCATGGAATCGTCTTCGGGCAGCCCGGCCAGTTGCTGCGAGAACGTCGCCTCTTGCGTGATCGGGTCGTTCAACTCGGTGTAGGCGTTCGCCAGTTCCATGCGGTGAACGTACAGCTCGAACCGCTCCGCGATGGCCGGATTGTCGCGCTTGCGCTTGGTCAGCGGGCACAGGCTGGCCGGGTAGTCGTACACGAACACCGGGCCGACGAGCTTTTCTTCTACCAAGTCCTCGAACAGCTCTTGAACGAGCACGTCGTGGGCCTTCGCGACCTTCGGCGCGCCCTTCGCCGGCTCGACCTCAAGGGCCACGTTCTCCGCGCGCGCCGCGGCGCGCACCGCGACCTCGTCGGCCATGTCGCACCCGACGAACTGCTTGAACAGGTCCGCGTACTTGGCGCGCTGGAACGGCGGGGCGAAGTTCACCGTCTTCTCGCCGTAGGCGATGGTGCGCGAGTCCCCTAGCGCGTCCACGCACGCCACAATCAACCCTTCCGTCAGGTCCATCATGGCGCGGTAGTCGCCGTAGGCCTGATACAGTTCGAGCATCGTGAACTCGGGATTGTGCTTCCGGCTGATACCCTCGTTGCGGAACACGCGACCCATCTCGTACACCTTCTCGATGCCGCCGACGAGCAACCGCTTCAGCGGCAGTTCGAGCGCGATGCGCACGAACAGGTCGATGTCGAGCGCGTTGTGGTGCGTCCCGAAGGGCTTCGCCGCCGCGCCGCCCGCGATGGCGTGCAACGTCGGCGTCTCGACCTCCATGAAGCCGAGGCCGTCGAGGTGGGTGCGGATCGTGCGAATGATCGTCACCCGCTGGTGCGCGCGGCGGAGCGTGTCCGGGGTGTAGATCATGTCCAGATACCGGTGCCGCAGCCGGTATTCCTCGTCGCCCATCCCGAACACGTCCTTCGGGTGCGGCTCCAAGCTCTTGGTGAGGAACGTCAGGCCCGTCGCCTGAATCGTCGGCTCGCCGGTCTTGGTCTTCCCGAACTCGCCGTCGACACCGATCAGGTCGCCGAGGTCAAGGAGCTGCGCGACCTTCCATTCCGTCTCCGTCAGCTTGTTGATGCGCAGCATCAGTTGGACGCGCCCGGTCTGGTCCCAAATTTCGAGGAACAGCAGCTTGCCCCCGGTGCGGTAGCGGACGACGCGCCCCGCGGCGCGGACCTTCGGCCCCGGCTTGGCGTCGTCGAACGGTTCCATCGGGAGCGCGCGAATCTGGCCGATGGGTTGCGCGCCGTCAAACCGCTGGCCCCACGGGTCGAGGCCGAGCGCTTCGATCTGGCGCAGCTTGGCGAGGCGGACTTCGGCGAGGTCTGGCGTTTCGTCGGGCACGGGGACACTTCCGGTTGTGGTGTGGAGAGGGATACTGGCGTTTTAGCGAGGACACGGCGCGCGTGCGAGACGTTCGGGGCGCGAAGCAACCCACCCCCTGCAGAACAAGTAAGGTACTCGTCGAACCGCCGGCGTGAGCCGGCGGGTGTTCGGGCACACCCCGCCGGCTCACGCCGGCGGTTCGACACACTCCGTCCGTCGATCCGGCACTCAGACAGCACCACTTCGGGGCTGACGCGCAACGCCGGCTGCTGGGTTTCCCTCTTTCGTCCGGTTGGGCTATCGTAACCCCACACCCCTACGAGGGCGCACCGTGACCGACGAAGCCTCGTTCCTCGCGGCCATTGCCGAGACCCCGGGCGACGCCAACCTGCCGCTCATCTTCGCCGACTGGCTCGACGACCACGGCGACCCGCGCGGCCAGTGGATCCGCCACTGGGCCGTGCGCCAGTGGATGCACCCGACCTACGAAAGCCCGATCGCGAAGTTGCTCGACGCGCTGGCGAAGGACCGGAGCGTCATCAAGGTGCGCCGGGCCGCGACCGTCATCGGCGAACCGATTGTGCCGGGCCTCGTCGAACTCCTCGCCCACGAGACACCGCGCGTGCGGCAGCAGGCATGCCACTGCCTGCGCAACATCGGGCCGCGCGCGAGAGACGCCGTGCCCGCGCTGATGAAGGCGCTGAGCGATTCCGATTTCGCGGTGCGCGAGCAGGCCGCGAAAGCGGTCGCCGCCATCGGCGCGGACGAGGCCGCCGGCACCGACCAGCTCAAGGCCGCGCTGACCGATTCCAACTGGAGCGTGCGCCGCACCGCGAGCAAAGTTCTCGGAGCGATGGGCGCGAAGGGGAGCGTGCTCGAAGAACTCGTCGAGCGCTACGAAAGCCCGGACACGAAGGACCGGCTCGACGTAATCGAAGGGCTGGCGCAACTCGGCACGGCCGACGTGGTCGCGCATTTGGACAAGGCGATTGACGACCGCGACGGCGAGGTGCGCGTCGCCGCGATTCGGGCCGTGGGCCGATTGCCAGCAGGCGAGCGGGCGACTACTTGATCCGCTTGGCGGAGTACCGGGCCTTCGAGTCCCCGGACTCGTACACGAAGTCAGACTCGGACACGCTGATGATGCGGTCCACGCCCGAGCGACCGGCGACCATGAACAGCGGGTCGTCGGAGTTCTCGACCCGGTAGATGAAGTTGCCGTCCTTCACCTTCCACGTCCCGTTGGCCTTGTACGTCCTTGCCGCTCGGGCTTTGTCGAAGTCTGAATACGTCACGGTCGCCGTGAACCGACCGTCCGCCGCGTAGGTTAGTCGGCCCGTCACCTTCCCCGAGCCCGGGAGGCCCTGCGTTTCCTCCCACACCCCGACCAACTTGCGGGTGTACTCCGCGTCGCGGTTCCCGCTGCCGGTGGAGCAGCCGGTCAGCAGAGCGATGACAATGCCGGTCGGGACGATCCGCATGGCTACTCTCCGGATTGGTTGCTGTTACCGCGCCAGCCTACCACGTCATTCGCCCGCGCTCAAGAGCCTGCCCGGTTTGCGGGCATTGCTGCCGGCGAAGTAAAATGTCGGCTATCGTTACACCCCGCCGGCTACCGTTGCAACCGGTCCTAGCGTTGCAAAGCCGCGGCCGCGGCTCCCACTCCGCGCTGAACGGCTCACAGTTCAGAAGCTCGTGGGAGTGGTCCTCGGCCGACAGGAACCAGCCCCAGCCTTCGGGTTCGCCCGGTTCCGCGCATTGGAAGATCAAGTCGTCGGTAAGCGCCGGCGACACCCACGGCCCGTCGGCGAATACAACCTCCGGCGGCCCGATCATGCCATCGAGCGCTTCCGCGCAGTGCTCCTGCGCGTCGCGGTAGCTGCGCAGAGTAATCTCTTCAAGGTACGTCACGACAACCTCCGCTGGCACGAGGGGCGGCGGGCTGGTCGGCCCGCGCGTCAGGCCGCACTCTGCGGCCAGAGCCACGCGCGGACGTGATCGGCCACGGCGCGCAGGCGCGGTCGCCGCCGACCTCACGCCGCTCGTGGGCGACCCCGAACCCGAGGTGCGCCGCGCGACCGTGCGGTTCGTCGGCGCGCTCCGCACGCCCGCGGTCGTCGCCCCGCTGTGCCGCGCGCTGGCCGACACCGACGACGCCGTGCGCCAGTACGCCGCCGAGGTGCTCGCGATCCGCGGCGACACCGCCGACGAGACGCTCGCGGCCCTCGTTCACGCGGTCGGCGACCGCGCGCCGAAGGTGCGCCGGGCCGCGGTCGACGCGCTCAACAAGCTCAAGGCTTCGACCGACGCCGTTCGCGCCGCGCTCGCCGCCGCGACCGAGGACGACGACCCGAAGGTCGCGGAGCGCGCCCGCGTCGCGCTGAACAAGGCCACGCCGAGGGCCGCGAAAACCGAAGGTACGAAGCGCGCCAAGCGCCCGAAAGAGTGACGGTGCGCCGGGCCGCGCCTAGTATAACTCTTCGCTCGCACGACACCTTGAGGGACCGCTCGATGGCGACGACTTCGATCACGCGCTTGTACGGCCTCGGCCTCACGCCGGGCAAGCTCCGCGGGCTGCAACGGATCAGCAACCCGAACGGGACGCTGAGCATGGTCGCCACCGACCAGAACAGCAGCATGATCTCGATGATGAAGAAGGCGACGAAGGAGGCCACCGGCACCGAGCGCGAGCCGACCTACGCCGAGATCGCCGACGCGAAGGTGATGCTGTCCCGCGCGCTCGCGCCGCACTGCTCCGGGCTGCTCGTCGACGGCTTCTACGGGTACGCCAGCACGGTCGCCGCGCACGCGGTCCCGCCCGGCACCGGCATCCTGATCCGCGTCGAGAAGTCCGGCAGCGCGAAGAACGCGGCCGGCGGGTCCATCGGCGAGGTCGAACCGGGCTGGAGCGTCGGCTGCATCAAGCGGTGCGGCGCGGACGCCGTGAAACTGCTCGCCATGTTCGAGCCGGACGAGCTCGATTCGGCCGAGAAGAACTTCGAGTTCACGATGCAGATCTACAACGAGTGCATCAAGCACGACATCCTGTTCCTGCTCGAACCGCTGCACTTCCCGATGAAGGCCGGCGGCGTCGAGGAGTCGAAGGAGACGGTCGCGGCGCGCAAGGCGAAGACCGTGATCGACACCGCGAAGTACCTGAGCCGGTACTGCGACGTCTACAAGTCCGAGTTCCCCGGCACGCCCGGCCGCGAGAGCGACGCGCAGCAGATGGACAACCTGAAGCGGCTGAACGACGCCTGCGGCCAGAAGCCGTGGGTGCTGCTGTCGGCCGGCGTGGACTACGACAAGTACAAGAAGCAGGTGGAGATGGCGATGAAGGCCGGGGCCAGCGGCATCCTCGGCGGGCGCGCGTTCTGGAAGGAGTTCTTCACCTACGCGGACCCGGCCGACCGGCAGAAGTTCGCCGAAACCGAGTGCGTGCGCCGCGTCAAGGAGACCGACGCCATCGTGAAGACCGGTACGCCGTGGTTCGCGAAGTACGGCCTCACGATGGAAGACCTGTACGGCGTGCGCACGACGGATGGCTGGCACGCCCGCTACAACGGCAGCCCGTGGCCGATCACCGGCGCGGCCCCCGCGAAGAAAGACCCGAACGCGGTCTATTGATTTCTCTGGGACCGCGGGCGTCCCGCCCGCCGGCAAGCCTGTGGTGTGGCTACACGACACACCGTGTAGCCTCACCCCATGCCCAGCAGCGGGCGGGACGCCCGCGGTCCCAGCGAGGAAACTACGGCTTCGTCCCGCCCGTCGGCACGCCGGGCGCGGTCTTGCCGAGCAGTTTCGTCAGTTCCGCTTGCGCGAGGTCCGCGTGCCGTGTGTTCGGGCACAGGGCCATCACTTTCTTGAGGCACGCGCTGGCTTCCGCGGTCTGGCCCTTCTTGCTCCACGACTCCGCGAGCGCCATGTACATCGCGGCCGTGCGCTCGTTCATCTGCTCGCACGCCTTCGCCAGTCGCTCCGGGTTCGCCTTGATGTCGGCGATGAGCGCGGTCGCTTCTTTGGCTTCCGGCAGGTCGGCGTAAGCGAGCGAGAGCTGTTCGCTCTTCTGGATGCAGTCGTACAGGCGGCCGGCGCGGAAGTCGTCGCGGGCGACCGCGAGCAGGTCGCGGGCGACGCGCGCGCGCCGCACCTGCACCGCTTCGGGTTTCTCGGCCATGCCCGCGAGCGCGCTCGCGGCGTCGGCCGCGGCGCGCGTCCCGGCGAACTGGCGCACGGCGTCCGCGAGCGCGTCCATTGCTTCTTGCGTGCGCCCGCGCGCTTCCAGTTGCTTCGCCTGCGCGAGCCGGTTGGCCGCGACCTTCTCCACCTCGTCCAGCAGTTGCTTGGCCTTCGTGCCGACGGGCTTGTCGCCGGCGTCCTTCGCGATGCCCTTCAGCAGCGTGACCGCGCGCGGGTAGTCGCTGGCCGCGAGCGCCTTCGACGCCTCGTTGAAGTCGCGCGCCGCCCAGTCCGCCGTGGCGACCGCGGTGGCGACGCGCTTCAGTTGCTCGCCGAACCGATCCGCCTCGACGTAGCCCTCGATGAAGGCGTGAATCTTGCCGTCCGGGGCGGCGATCACCGTCGTGGGATA
This sequence comes from Planctomycetota bacterium, assembly GCA_016872595.1. GTDB lineage: Bacteria > Planctomycetota > Planctomycetia > Gemmatales > Gemmataceae > Gemmata. Next base: position 14,748 of record VGZJ01000010.1, on the reverse strand, counting down.
GAGTTGCACTTTGAGGGCTTTGGCGATGTCCGGCGCGCGGGTCGCGTCGAGCTTGAGCGCGACGAACCCGCCGGCGAGCAGGTTGGAAACGCCGGCGTCCTTCAGCGGCCCGGCTTCGAGCTTGCGGCAGTAGAAGCAGTCGTCCGTGCCGATCACCACGACGAGCGGCAGCCCCTTCTCGTGCGCCTCCTTGCGGGCCGCGTTGTAGTCGGTCCACCACGCGACCTTCGCCGGCGCGGGGGGCGCGGGCGGCGGCAGCGGTTGCGCCCGCGCCGGCTCCACCAGCCACAGCGCCGACGCGGTCACGAGCGGGAACAGGGCCAAGCACGAAGTACGGCGCATGAAGCAACCCCCTGAGACGACGGACACACCTGCGCGATAGAGGCACCCAGAGCGCGTTAGCCGCGAGCCGTAGGCGAGCGCGGCAGAGGCACGACAGGCGCGCTCGCCTGCGGCTCGCGGCTAACGAAGGGCATCTGCCTTCTGTTCTCTGCCCACTACGATCTGGGGTGCGCCTTCTGGTAGCTCTTCTGAAGGCGCTGGGTGCTCACGTGCGTGTAAACCTGTGTCGTCGCCAAGCTCTTGTGGCCGAGCAGTTCCTGAACTCCGCGGATGTCGGCCCCGGCGTCGAGCATGTGGGTCGCGAAACTGTGTCGTAACGTGTGCGGGCTGGTTCGCGGGTCTAGCCCGGCGGACTTCAGGTGTTTCTCCAACAGGCGGCCGACGCTGCGAGTCGTGAGCCGGCCACCCTTGTTGTTCAGGAACACCGCGGGCGTGTCCTTGGTCACCTGCTTGAGCAGCGCCGCCCGGTCGTCGAGCCAGACGCGGAGCGCCCGTACCGCGGCCGGGCCGAGCAGCGCGAGCCGCTCCTTCTTGCCTTTCCCGCGAACCGTGATGACTCCATCATTCAAGTCGGTGGTCAGCAGGTCGAGGCCGACCAGCTCGGAAACGCGGATTCCCGACGAGTACAGCGTCTCCAACATGGCACGATCGCGCCGCCCGGCCCAATCGGTGTCCGGGGGCGCGACCAGCAGCTTCTGAATATCCGCGAGAGTCAAGAAGTGGGGCAACCGCTTCTCTTGGCGCGGGCCGCGCAACCCTAGCGCCGGGTTCGTGGCGAGCACGCCCTGCCGACACAGGTACTTGCCGAACGAGCGCACGGCCGCGAGCCGCCGGGCCACGGTGGTCTTCGCGTACTCCTGCTCGTGGAGCCACGCGACGAACGCGCGCAACAGGCGCGTCGTCCAGTCGGCCGGCGCGACCTGTTTCTTCTTGAGGTGGTCGCGCGCGAACGAAAGGGCCTGCGTCAGGTCTTCGCGGTACGACTTCACCGTTTTGTCGGAGGCGTTCTTTTCGAGGCCGAGATGGGTGAGAAAATCGGCCAGCCCCTGTTCGAGCGTCAAAGGTGTGGGTCCGAGGTGTTTTCTTCTAGAGCCGGCCTCTGTGAGGTCGGAGCGGAACGGCGCGTTGTAGGGTGGTGCCGAGTCTTCGAGGCCCACCATTCCACCTGCAAGCGACGGTGGTGGGCCTCGAAGACTCGGCACCACCCCACGACGCGCGGGGCTAATCTTCCATCAGGTCGGCGTTGGGCTGGTTTGAGACGTTGCGGACGCGCTCGGTCAGCACGGCGGCGTCGAACCAGTTGAGCGCGACCGCGGGGTCGGCGGCCTTGTCGCGAATGTCGTCGATGAGCACGTCGGTGCTGTCGTCGTCGTAGACAAAGATGAACCGCTCTTCGCCTTTGATCAGGGCGAGGACGTTAAGCTCTTGCGTCACGCGGACCCCCCGGCGCGGCCGATCTCACCATCGGAGAATCGGCCGCGCCGGGCGCAGAACTGCACTTTTTTCACGTGCTGGCGGCGCGCAGCGGCGCGCCGGGCACTACAACCGGACCCGCCGGCAGAGGCGGGCGCGCCCGACCGCAAGTAAGTTCTGGTCGCGCGCGGGGGGAACTGGTATCATCCCCCTCAACGCACTCGCTACCCTCCCCAATCCGGAGTCTGCCCCATGTCCACCGAGAACCGGGACATGAAGCTGTTCCTTACATGCTTCATCGCCCTCATCGCGACCTCGTTCGGGTTCATCGTTCGCGTTAGCATCATGGATGACTGGGCCAAGCAGTTCAACTTGAGCGAAACCCAAAAAGGGGAGATCTTCGGCGTCGGCCTGTGGCCGTTCGCCATCAGCATCGTGCTGTTCAGCCTGATCGTGGACAAGATCGGCTACCGTGTGGCGATGATCTTCGCGTTCGCGTGCCACGCCGCGTTCGTCGCCATCGTCATCGCGGCCCCGACACTCGTCGAGGGCGGCATGAGCGGGTACTGGGTGCTGTACCTCGGCAGCTTCATCGGCGCGCTCGGCAACGGCACCGTGGAAGCGGTCATCAACCCGGTCGTCGCGACGATGTTCAGCCGCGAGAAGACCAAGTGGCTGAACATCCTGCACGCGGGCTGGCCCGGCGGGCTGGTACTCGGCGGCGTGCTGGCCGTGGCTCTGGGCGACGCCGACTGGCGGTTCAAGGTCGCGCTCGTGGGGCTGCCGGTCCTCATCTACGGCACGCTCATGCTGAGCTGCAAGTTCCCAGTGAACGAGCGCGTGACCGCCGGCGTGTCGTTCCGCGACATGCTCAAGGAGGTCGGGTTCTTCGGCGCGCTGCTCATCACCACGCTCATCGTGTTCGAGTTGGCGAACGTGCTCGACAAGTTCGGGGTCAAGATCGGGTCGAACGCGACCGCATTCTCGCTCGGCTCGGTGGCGATCTCCGAGGCCACCGCGATCCGGTTCGGCATCTCCGTCGTACTGAGCCTCGCGTTCGGCGCGTACACGATGTCGCTGGGCCGGTTGATGTTCGTGTTCCTGATGGTCATCATGATGCCGCTGGCCATCACCGAACTGGGCACGGACAGTTGGATCGGCGACCTGATGACCCCCGAAATGAAGAAGCTCGGGCTGCCGGGCGCGACGGTGCTCATCTACACGTCGTTCATCATGATGGTTCTGCGGTTTTGCGCCGGCCCCATCGTTCACAAGTTGTCGCCGCTGGGCCTGCTGGCCGCGAGCTCGGCCATCGCCATCGCCGGCCTGTTCTTCCTCTCGGCCGCGACCGGGGCCATGATCCTCGTGGCCGCGACCCTGTACGGCCTCGGCAAGACGTTCTTCTGGCCCACCATGCTCGGTGTCGTCTCCGAACGGTTCCCGAAGGGCGGCGCGCTCACGCTCAACACCATCAGCGGGCTGGGCATGCTCGCGGTGGGCATCCTCGGCGCGCCGCTGCTCGGCAACGTGCAGGACCGCGAGGCCGACAAAGAACTGGCGGCGAAGCACGGCGCGCTGCATGCGAAGGTGATGGGCGAAACCAAAACCAGCGTGTTCGGCGAGTACAAGCCCGTTGACGACGCCAAGCTCAAGACCGCGACCGACGACGAGAAGAAGACGATTAAGGACACGCAGGAGGCCGCGAAGAAGACCGCGCTGCAAACGGTCGCCCTCTTCCCGGTGGTCATGCTGGTGTGCTACGCGATCCTCATCGTGTACTTCATGTCGCAGGGCGGGTACAAACCGGTCCACCTGACCGACGAATCGGCCCCACCGAACGAAGAAGAGAAGACGTGGTAACCCGGCTCGCTCCGAACCGCCCGCCTTTCGGCGGGCGGTTCGCCTTGCCACTTTCGCCCCGCGACGGTGAAATAGCCGCGTGACACACACGCGCACCTTTACGTTCCTCGGCACCGGCACGTCGATGGGCGTGCCGATGCTCGGCTGCGACTGCCTCGTTTGTACGTCCGCGAACCCGCGGAACCACCGCTACCGCTGCTCCGTCCTCATCGGCACCCCGCGCGGTAACGTCCTCATCGACACCACGCCCGAACTGCGCCTCCAACTGCTGCGCGAGAACGTCAAGCTCGTGAACGCCGTCGTGTACACGCACTACCACGTCGACCACCTGTTCGGCCTCGACGACCTGCGCATCTTCCCGCTCAAGCTGAACGCCGCGCTGCCGATCTATTGCACCGACGAAGTGGAAGAGGTGATCCGGCAGGCGTTCTCGTACGTCTTCGCGCCGGGCAGTGAGGACGTGCCCGTTGGCATGTTGCCGAAGCTCGAACTGAACCGTATCGACGAGCGCCCGTTCGAGGTGTTGGGCGAGACGTTCACGCCGATCCCGCTGCAACACGGGCGGTTCAACGTGTACGGCTACCGCGTCGGCAACGTCGCCTACTGCACCGACGTGAGCGCGATCCCCGACCGCAGTTGGCCGCTGCTCGAAGGGCTGGACGTGTTCGTCATCGACGCCCTGCGCCCCGGCAAGCCGCACCTCGCGCACTTCAGCTTGGAACAGGCCGTGGAAGCGATTCAGCGCGTGAAGCCGCGCCGCGCGTACCTGACGCACATGGCTCACACGATGGAGTACGACGAGCTGATGCGCACGCTGCCGGCGGGAATCGAGCCGGCCTACGACGGGTTGAAGTTTACCTTCTGAGCGAACCATGCCCTCTCCCCCACCAACGTTGCTCGCGCGACTCGAGAAAGCGAACCAAGCGCACGTTCTGCGCGACTGGGGCGCGCTCGACGACGCGGCCCGCGCCGCACTCGTCGCGCAGATTGAGGGCATCGACTTCGCGCAGCTGGACGCGCTGCGCGGCGCGAAGCCGGCCGACGCGTTGCCGGCGCGGTTCGCCCCGGTGCCGGTCACGCCTGCGGCCTACACCGCGGAGGAGAAGGCGCGCGGCGCGGAGGCGCTGCGCGCCGGCAAGGTCGCGGCGCTCCTCGTCGCCGGCGGTCAGGGGACGCGCCTCGGCTCGCTCCAACCGAAAGGGCTGTTCCCCGGCGCGCCGCTGTCCGGCGCGCCGCTGTACCAGCTCCACGCGGAGAAGCTGTTCGCACTCAGTTGCCGGTATCGGCGCGCGATCCCGTTCCTCGTGATGACCAGCCCGGCGACCGACGCGCCGACGCGCGCGTTTTTCGACGAAAACGCCCACCTGCACTACGCGCCGGATCAGGTCCGCGTCTTCCAACAGGCCACGATGCCGGCGCTCTGCCCGCGCAGCGGGCGGTTGCTGCTCGAAGCGCCCGGCAAGCTGTTCCTCAGCCCGAACGGGCACGGCGGCGCGCTGACCGCGCTCGCCGATTGCGGCCTGCTCGCGGACCTGCGCGCGCGGGGCGTGGAGCACGTGTTCTACTTTCAGGTCGATAACCCGCTCGTGAAGGTGTGCGACCCCGGCTTCATCGGTCGGCACCTCGCCCACGGTTCCGAAGCGTCGTCGAAGGTCGTGTACAAGCAGGACCCGGAGGAGAAAGTCGGCGTCCTCGTCGAAACCGGCGGGCGCGGCACCATCATCGAGTACACACAACTGCCGCGGGAACTGGCCGCGGAGCGCGACGCTAGCGGCGCGCTGCGGTACCGCGCCGGCAGCCCGGCGATTCACCTGTTCGCGCTCTCGTTCTTGGAGCGCGTCACGCGCGACACGGCCGCGGCCCTGCCCTACCGCCCGGCCCTCAAGTGCGTGTCGCACTACGACCCGGACACGGGCGCGACCGTCGCGGCCCCGCCGCCGACCGCACCTAACGCGCTCAAGTTCGAGCGCTTCATTTTCGACGCTCTTCCCTACGCCGAGCGCTGGCTCACGGCGGAAACGGCCCGCGAAGAGGAGTTCGCCCCGATCAAGAACGCGACCGGCCCGGACTCGCCAGAAACGTCGCACGTCGCGCAGCTCGTGCTGTATGCGACGTGGCTCGCGCGCGCGGGCGTCGAAACCAACGGCAACCTCGTCGAGATTTCGCCGCTGTTCGCGCTCGACGAAGAGGAACTCGCGGCGAAGGCCAAGCGTCTCCCGCCGCTGACCGGCCCCACGATCCTGAACTGACCCTCACGGAACGGACTTCTCATGCTTCACGCGATGATCATGGCCGGCGGCGGCGGAACCCGATTCTGGCCGCGCAGCCGGGTCCAGCGCCCCAAGCAGTTCCTCACGTTCAGCGGCGACCGCACGCTGCTCCAAGGGACCGTTGACCGGGTCGCGGCGCAGGTCCCGCCCGAACGGACGTGGGTGATTACCGGCGCGGCCTACGTCGCGGAGACGCGCGCGCAGTTGCCCGACGTGCCGGCGCAGAACGTCATCGGCGAGCCGCAGGGCCGCGACACGGCCGCGTGCGTCGGCCTCGGCGCGGCGATCATCGGTACGGCCGACCCCGACGCGACCATCGCGGTTATGCCCGCGGACCACGTCATCGAGCCGGTGCAAGAGTTCCGCCGCGCGCTGCACGCCGCCGAACAGTTCCTACAGGACGCCCCGGACAAGCTCGTCACGTTCGGCATCCGGCCCACGTTCGCCTCGACCGGCTACGGGTACATCAAGCGCGGCGGCCCCGCCGGGGCGCGGCAGGGTGTGACCGCGGCGCACGTCGAAGAGTTCAAGGAGAAGCCGCCGGAGGAGGTCGCGACGCAGTACCTCGCCGACGGCAACTACGACTGGAACAGCGGCATCTTCGTGTGGAAGCCGCGAACGATCCTGGGCGAACTGGGCGCGAGCCGCCCGGCCGTGCGCGAGGCCGTGGAGCGCATCGCCCGCGCGTGGGGCGCGCCGACCTTCGACGACGTGTTCCGGGCCACGTACCCGACCGTCGAGAAGATCAGCATCGACTTCGCGGTGATGCAGGACGCGGGCAAGAGCGGGAAGGTGATGGTGCTAGACGCGCCGTTCACGTGGGACGACGTGGGGAGCTGGCTCGCGCTGGAGCGACGCAACCCGCAGGACGCCGCCGGGAACACGGTGCAGGCGCTCCACTGCGGACTGAAGACGAACAACTGCGTGGTCGTGGGCGACGGCACGCGCCTCATCGCGACCTACGGCGTGAGCGACCTCGTCATCATTCAGGACGGCGACGCCACGCTCGTCATCGACCGCAAGTACGAGGACAAGGTGAAGGAGATCGTGGACGCGCTGAAGAAGTCCAACCGCGGGGAGTACACGTGACCGACGAAACGCCGCTCGCGGCTTCGCCCGAGCCGCGCGGCCCCCTGCTCGGCATCGACTACGGCACCAAGCGCGTCGGCGTGTCGGTGTGTGACCCCGACCGCGTGATCGCATCGCCGCTGGAAACCTACGCCCGCGTCCACCCGGCCACCGACGCGGCGCACTTCGCGCGGCTCGCGGCGCAGTACCGCGCCGTGGGGCTGGTGGTGGGCCTGCCGTTGCACGCCAACGGCGACGAGAGCGCGATGTCGCGCGAAGCGCGGGCCTACGCCAAGTGGCTGACGGAAGTAACGGCGCTCCCCGCGGTGATGTGGGACGAGCGGTGCAGCTCGCACGCGGCCGAAGACGCGCTCTTGGGCGCGAAGCTCTCGAAGAGGAAGCGCAAGGCCCGCGTGGACCGCGTCGCGGCCCAGATGATCCTGCAAACCTACCTCGACTCCAAGTGCCCGCCCACCGGCACCGACGCGCCGCCGGGCGCGTGACGCGCGCCTACCACTTCTTCTCCATCATCGCGACGATCTGTACGGCGAGGCGCTGCTGCACGCGCTGGGCGGCGCTGGCGCTGGACTCGCCGAGTTCGGGGATCACGCGGCCGGTCGCCATCAGGCGCACGGGCACGGCCGCGTCCGGGGGCTTGAGTTCCGGCGGCAGCGGTACGTTCGGGTCGAACGGTTGCGGCGGCACTTCGAGCGGGTTCGGCACCGCGCGCCCGGGCGCGGGCCGCGGCGTCGGGTTCGAGAGTACCTCGCCCGTGCGCAAGTCGCGCCACACCACGTCCACCTGAACCTGCATCTCCCCTTCGCGCAGGAAGTTCTGTTGGTTCACGTTCTGGATCGTCTTCTGAATCGAGACGATGTTGCCGAGCAACTCGGTGTCGGCACGGGTGTAGTCGGACGTGACGCGGAACGCGCTCGTCTTGCCGATCTCGCGGACGAGCGCTTGTGTCACGTCCACCTCGAACCCGCGGTACGGCGTGGTCTGGAACGCGCGATTGTTGAACAGGGGGACGTAAACGGTCTTGATGTTCTCGTCGTACAGCGGCCCGGCCCCGACATCGTAGCCGAGGAGCTTGAACCCCCCGCGGCACCCCGCGGCGAGCGGCGCGAGCGCGGCGAGCGAGAGGAATCGGCGGCGGCTGAGCATAAGATTTTGGTTGGTGGTAACTCGCGACGCCGCAAGCGGGCTTCGCCGCTTGCGGCGTCGCGAGGAGTGGTACTCAAGGGCGCGCGCCACGGGCGCTGTCGGGCACGGGGCCGCCCGCGGGCACGACGCCCCCGGCCGGCTCCTTCGTCGCGGCGGGGCGCTTGCCCCACACCTCGTCGAACTTGGCCCGCACGACGGCCAGCGGATCGACGCCCGGGTCCGGGCGGCCCTCTTGCATCAGCTTCACAAGGCGGGTCTGGCGCTCGGTCGCTTGGTCCGCGTACTTCGTGCCCGCGTACCGGCGGCGCACCAGTTCGTAGTAGAACACCGCGGAGCCGGGGTGCCCGGTGCGCTCGTAGTAGTCGGCCATCAGGTAGTCTTTTTCGGCCTGCTGCGAGCGGATCGCGAACTTCGCGCGGGTCAACTTCTCGGCCATCTCAGGGTTGTTGGCCAGTTCGGGCACGCTCGCCTCGGCGACGTGAACCAGCTGCAGCGCCTCGGCGCACTTGCGCCCGTCGTAGGCCGCGCCGCCGGTGGCGTTGTTCTTCGCAAGGATCGCGAACGCCATCGCCTGCGGGCGCAACGGGCTGTCGGGGTGCATCGAGTCCAGTTGGCTAAAGAACTGGTCGGCCTCGTTGAAGTTGCCGCGCACGAAGTTAATGTACCCGCACCAGAACAGCGCCTTGTCCGCGGTCGGGCCGGTCACGTCGTGCACGTGGACCCGCTGGAGCGATTCGAGCGTGCGCTCTTCTTGGCCCCACGTCGGGCGCGTGCGGTCGAGCGGGTTCGGCAACCCGGGCTTCCAGCGCAGTACGCCCTTTTCGTCTTGGCGCGCCTTGAGTTCGTCGCGGAAGTCGTCGAGCCAGTAGTCGCAGATGTCGAAGATGCGGGCGCAGGCGTCGCGCCGGTACGCCCCAGTCGGGAAGTCGAGCAGCACCTTGTGGTACGTGTCCGCGGCCTCGGGCAGTTGCTTCCGCATGTACCGGCACTCGGCCTGCATGAAGCGGGCACGCTCGGCCAGCGCCGCGGAGTTGCCCTTGTTGTCGGCCAGCGCGCGGAACTGGTCCTGCGCGGGCGCGTAGTCCTTGTTCTGGAACAGTTCCTCGGCGCGCTTCAGTTTGGCGTCGGCCTCGGGGTCGTCGAAGTTGGAGCCGGTGAGCTTGCCCGCGGCTTGGTCCACGCGCTCCTTGAAACTGCGCGCCGTGTGGCACCCGCCGAGGGCCGCGACGAGCGCGGCGACCGCGAGCAGCGCCCGCGCGCGGCCCGGTCGGAACGTCCTGTCCGCTCGCTTCGCCATCCTAGCGGTCCCCCTTACCGACCATCGACATAGTTCAGCATGCGCGGGCGGCGACCGAGCACACAGCTCACCGTCTGCCCGAGTAACTGGCGCACCTCGGTGCGGGCCTCCGCGGGCAGGTCCGCGCCCCCGGCGGCCAGCGCCCGCAGCGCGGCCAGCGCCGGCCCGCTCGCGCCGCGACGGTCGGGCACGGTCGGCCCGCACCCCGGGCACAGCACGCCGCCCGCCGACGGGCTATACAGCGCCGCCGCGGTTGGGTTCCGCCGCTCCACGCCGCACCCGGCACACGCATCGAGCCGCGGGCTATAGCCCAGCTCATGGAGCCAAACAAGCTCAAACGCCGACACCAATCCCCAAGAACCCACCCCCCAGCCCCCTCCCTGAAGGGAGGGGGAGAAATGCAATGGCGCGCCAGCGACATCGACGGCGCGCGCAGGCTCTTCCTCCCCCCTTCGCTTCAGGGAAGGGGGGCTGAGGGGGTTAAGTTCTTCCGCCCCCAGCGCGCGCAGCACGCCCAGCGCCGCGTCGAACAACTCCGGGTGCGGGTCGTAGTCCTGCGTGCCGTCGGCCAGCAGTTCGGCGACGTAGTACCCCGCGTACAAGGCCGGCAGGTTCCGCCGCAGCACCGGGAACTGCTCTTCGAGCCGCGCCTCGGTCAGCAGGTCGAGACCGCCGTGCGACTTCCGCAGGAACAGGATTTGGCAGACGGTGAGCAAGTCGAAGGCGATGTCGAAGTTCGACTTGAGCCGGCGACCGCCCTTCGCGAGCGCGCGCACCTTGCCGAACTCGCGCGTGAACAGCGTCGCGATGCGGCTGGTCTCGCTCCAGTCGCTCCCGCGCACGACAATCGCAAGGGCGCGCTCGGCTGCCATTCTCTCAGCGCTCCACTTCGAGTCGCGGCTACACGAAGACACTCACTTCAAGATAATACCCGCACTATGCCGACACTCGCCGATTTGCGGAAGGAGTATTCGCTCGCGGGGCTGACCGAGGCCGACGCGGGCGGCGACCCGTTCGCGCTGTTCCACCGCTGGCTCGATCAGGCCGTGGCCGCGGAGATCAGCGACCCGAACGCCATGATCCTCGCCACGGTCGCGCCCGACGGCTCGCCCTCGGCGCGCGCCGTGCTACTGAAGGCGCTCGACCCGCGCGGGTTCACGTTTTTCACAAACTACGACAGCCGCAAGGGGCGCGAGATGGGGGCGAACCCGAAGGTCGCGCTCTGCTTCCTGTGGCACCAACTCGAACGGCAGGTGCGCGTCGAGGGCACCGTCGAGATCGTCAGCGCCGCGGAGTCGGACCAGTATTTCGTGAAGCGCCCGCTGGGGAGCCGCTTGGGGGCGTGGGCGTCGCCGCAGAGCGCCGTCATCGCCGGGCGCGAGGTGCTGGAAGCGGCGCACGCCGAGCTAACGGCGAAGTATCCGGACGGCCCGCCGCGCCCGCCGAACTGGGGCGGCTATCGCGTCCTTCCCACCGTCATCGAGTTCTGGCAGGGCCGGCCGAGCCGCCTGCACGACCGCATCCGTTTCGCACGCACCGCGAGCGGTTGGGCGCGCGTGCGCCTCGCGCCGTAGTTGCGAATACCCGTTCGCCCGCGGGCGTCTACACTAACGCCTGCCTGCCCACCATTCCCTTTCCACAAGGTGTTGTTCCATGAAGGCACTGTACGCGGCCGCGGTCGCGGCCCTGTTCGGGTTCGTCGCGGCGTGCAACGCGGAGGACAAGAAAGTGACCAGCCCGCTCAGCTACACGATGAAGGACATCGACGGCAAGGACTACGACCTGTCCAAGCTCAAGGGCAAGGTCGTGCTGTTCGTGAACGTCGCCAGCGAGTGCGGCCTGACCCCGCAATACAAGGGGCTGCAAGAGCTGTACGAGAAGTACGAGAAGGACGGGTTCGTGATCGTCGGCGTGCCGGCCAACGAGTTCGGCGGGCAAGAGCCGGGCACGAACGAGGACATCAAAAAGTTCTGCAGCACCAAGTACAAGGTCACGTTCCCGATGCTGTCGAAAGTCGTCGTGAAGGGCAAGGGCATCACCCCGCTGTACCAGACCCTGCTCAACGCGACCCCGGACAAGGACGGCAAGGTGAAGGACGTGAGCTGGAACTTCGAGAAGTTCCTCGTCGGGCGCGACGGCAAGGTCGTGGCCCGGTTCTCGCCGCGCACCGAGCCGAAGGCCGAAGACCTCAACAAGGCGATCAAGGCCGAGCTTGAGAAGAAGTAAGACGACGCCGACAAGCGAGACGCGAACCGCCACTCGGATGGGTGGCGGTTTCTGTATGTACCCCGAAGGGGTACATACAGAAGACTGTACCTTAGCAACATGACTCCCCTTCTCTGGCAGTTGCGCGATCGCGCACTCTCCCTCGGCCCGCGACCACTGGTCATGGGCATCGTGAACGTCACCCCCGACAGCTTCTCCGATGGCGGGAAGTGGCCCGACGCGGTCGCGCACGCGCTCGCGCTCGTCGAAGAAGGCGCGGATATTCTCGATATCGGCGGGGAATCGACCCGGCCCGGCGCGGTGCCGGTGCCGCTCGACGAGGAACTGCGCCGCGTCGTGCCCGTCGTGACCGAGCTGGCAAAGCGCGCCGGCGTGCCGCTCTCGGTTGACACGATAAAGCCCGAAGTCGCGCGCGCGTGTCTCGACGCGGGCGCGAGCATCGTCAACGACGTGAGCGGGTTCCGCGACCCGGCCATGATCGCAGTCGCATCGCAGTTTCGCGCCGGTGTCGTGGTCATGCACATGCGCGGCGAACCGGCGACGATGCAGCAGAACCCGCAATACGGCGACGTTGTGGCCGAGGTAACGGCCTTCCTACAAGAGAGGTTGCGGGTTCTGGGCGAATCCGGTATTCCACCCGAAGCTGTGTGTCTCGACCCCGGGATCGGCTTCGGCAAAGCGCTGGAGCACAACCTGCAACTGCTCGCGAACTTGGACCGCGTGGCGGCGCTGGGTCGGCCGGTGTGTTTGGGCGTGTCGCGAAAAGGCTTCATCGGCGCGCTGTGCGGGCGCGAGTTAGCCGCGCGCGACCCCGGTTCGCTCGCGGTCGCCTGCATCGCCGCGGCCCGCGGCACCGCGCACGTGTTGCGCGTCCACGATGTCGCCGGCGCGCGCGACGCCGCCCTGCTGCTCGCAGCCATCGACCGGCACCATTGTTCGGGCGAAGCCGCAAGCGGCGAGTGAGGAGAACCCGTGTCCGCGCCGCTGCCGACTACCGACCTGCCCGCACTGTGCGCCGACCTCGCGCGCCGCGCGAAGCTGGCGTCGCGCGCGCTGGCGGTCGCGCCCGCCGCGACCAAGAACCGTTGGCTGCTGGCCTGTGCCGCGGCCCTCGAAGCGCGACGGGCCGAGTTGCTCGAAGCGAACGCGAGGGACGTGGCCGCCGCGCCCGGCTTCGGCCTGATCGCCGCGGCCATCGACCGGCTTTCGCTGAACCCGAAGCGCGTCACAGCAATGGCCGAAGGGCTGCGGCAGGTCGCGGCGCTGCCGGACCCGGTGGGCGAGGTGCGCGAGGCCGCGCAGCGCCCGAACGGGCTGCAAGTTCTGAAGGTCGGCGTGCCGCTCGGCGTCGTGTTCTTCATCTACGAGTCGCGCCCCAACGTCACGGCCGACGCCACGGCGCTGTGCGTCAAAAGCGGTAACGCGGTCATCCTGCGGGGCGGCAAGGAAGCGGCACACTCCAACGCCGCGCTGCACGCGATCCTGAACGCCGAGTTGCCGCGCGCCGGCCTCCCCGCGGACGCGGTGCAACTGGTTCCCACCGCCGACCGCGCGGCGGTCGGGCACCTGCTGGCGCTTAGCGACCACATCGACCTCGCGATCCCGCGCGGCGGGAAGTCGCTCATCCAGCGCGTCGCGGCCGAAGCCTGCATGCCGGTGCTGAAGCACTTCGACGGGGTGTGCCACGTCTACGTGGACGCCGCGGCCGATCTCGCGGTTGCCGAACGAATCGTCGTGAACGCCAAGTGCCAACGGCCCGGCACCTGCAACGCCGCCGAGTGCTTACTTGTTCACAAAGCGGTCGCCGACCGGTTCCTTCCGACCATCGGAGCGGCGCTCGAAAGGAACGGTGTCGCGCTGCGCGGGTGCCCGGAAACGGTGCGCCTCGTGCCGCGCGCGACGCCCGCGACCGAGGCCGATTACCGCACCGAGTACCTCGATCTCGTTCTGTCGGTGAAAGTCGTGGGCGACCTCGCGGAGGCCGTCGCGCAGATCGCCGAGTACGGCTCGCACCACACGGACGCCATCGTGACGCGCGACCTCGGCGCGGCGCGGGCGTTCACTCAACAGGTCGATTCGGCCGCGGTCATGGTGAACGCGAGCACGCGGTTCAACGACGGATTCGAGCTTGGCATGGGCGCGGAAATTGGTATCAGCACCGACCGTTTCCACGCCCGCGGCCCGTGCGGGCTGCGCGAGCTGACGACGTACAAGTACATCGTGACCGGCGACGGCCACGTGCGCGAGTAGCGGGGCGTATGCCGATCTTGGTGATATCTCTTGTCGCGGCGGGCGGGCTGTTCTGGTTCGCGTACCGCGGCCCGCGCCCGCGCCGGTGGCTGCTGCCCCGCCGCGCGGTGCCGCGCGTCGCCACGGTCGCGGTGGACCGTCAGCACCGGCACCTGCGCGCCGGCGGGCTACTCGGCGAGGCCGCGCGCGCCGCCACCAAAGCCCACTTCGCCGAACTGCTCGACGCGGGCCGCGCCGACCTCGTCGAGCGCGAGTTGCAGCCGGGCCTCGATTTCGCCATACAGGTGCGCGCGCTCGCGGACCTCGGCACCGCGGACGCGGTGCGGGTCCTCGAACACCAACTGACGCGCGCCGTCGCCACCGACCCGGTCGAACAGGCGTGGTACTGGGTGGACGTGACCGCGGCCCTGCGACAGTTGAACCGCACCGAGGCACTGGCCGCGGTGCTGAGGTGCGCCGAGGCCGCGGCCGACCTGCTGCCGGGCGCGGTCCTCGCGGCGGAAGCGGTGGCGTTCCCGAACTTCGCCGCGGCCCTGAAGCACCCGATGTACCCGACCGGGCGGGCCGGACTGCGCGCGCTCGTCGCGACCGCGCGGGCGGCGCGGGCCGGCGCGCTCGACCTCGCCGCCGTGGTCCGCGCCGGTTTGGGCGACGTACTGGCCGAAGCGTCCGCGCGCGCCGACCACGGGGCCGACCCGTGGCTGGCGCTGACCGCGGTGGAGGCCGAGCGCGTGTTCCGCCGCATCGGGCACTGGGCGCGGGCGCTGCCGGCCGAATCGCGCCCCGCGGCCGAGGCCCAAGCCATGCGCCTGTGGGCCACCGGCGACCGCCGGGCCGCGCGCCTCGCCGACGCCGCGG
>VGZJ01000009.1 GCA_016872595.1 Planctomycetota bacterium | reverse complement strand
GCTTGGAAGCGGGCGAAGGGCGCGGCCGACGACCCGCCCGCGAAGCCCGACGTGCCCGACGCCGTGCGCTACATCGTCTCGGACACGACCGTCGAAGCCCTCGCGCCGATAATGATGGCGAATCCGCGCGGGCTGCTCCTCTCCCGCGACGAACTGGCCGGCTGGCTCGGCTCGTTCGACCGCTACGCCGGCAAGGGGAAGGCGGGCGCGGACGCGGCCAACTGGCTGAGCATGTTCAACGCCGAAAGCATCATCGTGGATCGCAAGACCGGAGTACCACGCACCATTCACGTTCCCGACGCGGCGGTGTGCGTGACCGGCGGCATTCAGCCGGGCATTCTGCAACGCGCGCTGGGCGCGGAACACCGGGAATCGGGCTTGGCGGCGCGGTTGCTTCTGGCCTACCCGCCGCGGCGCGCGAAAAAGTGGACTGAGGCCGGAATCGATCCGAAGGCCGAAGCGGAGCTTGTTACGCTGTTCGACCGGCTGTTCGACCTGCAACCCGCGGAAGACGACGACGGCAAACCGCGGCCGGTATTGGTGCGGCTCGCTGCCGGGGCGAAGGCCGCGTGGGTCACGTACTACGACGCCCACGCGACGGAGCAAGCGGACCTGACCGGCGACCTGTCGGCGGCGTGGTCGAAGTTGGAGGAATACGCGGCCCGGCTCGCGCTCGTCGTCCACTTCGCGCGCTGGGCGGCGGGCGACCAAATGCTCACAAATGCTAACGTCCTCGACGCCGCGAGCATGAACGCCGGCATCGCGCTGACCGAGTGGTTCAAGCACGAAGCCCGGCGCGTGTACGCGATGTTGAGCGAGTCCGACGCGGAACGCAACCAGCGCCGGCTGGTGGAGTGGGTCACGAGCAAGGGCGGACCCGTGACCGTGCGCCAAGTTCAGCAGGGCTGCCGGTGGCTCAAGGAACCGGGCGCGGCGGAAGCGGCCATGAACGAACTCGTGAAGGCCGGGCGCGCCTGCTGGCGAGCGCCGGAAACGGCCGCGAAGGGCGGCCGGCCGTCGCGCGTGTTCGCCCTGTCTACGGCGTCTACGGTCTACAAAACCCCGACAACCGACATGGCGCGAGGGGGTTCCGTAGACGTAGACACTGTAGACGCGGCCGGCGCGCGGCCGACAACCGAACCCGACCCGTTCCCGTTCGGGTTCAACAACCCCGACAACCCGGACGGCGCGCGCCTGTTCGACAACCCGGCGATCAACCTTCCCGACTAATCTCCAAGGAGTCATGACATGGCAAGCGTGGTAGACGACCCCAACGGCCGGCGGCGCATCCTGTTCGTCGCGCCGGACGAGAAGCGCAAGACGATCCGGCTGGGCAAAATCGACCGCAAGAGCGCGGAGAGCATCTGCCGGCACGTCGAGCACCTGCTCGCGGGCAAGATCAACGGCCAACCGCTGCCGCGCGACACCGCCGCGTGGCTCACCGAGGTCGGGGCCGCGCTCAAGGACAAGCTCGCGGCCGTCGGCCTCGTCGCGCCCCCGCCCGCGAAGGCGACGGTCGAAAACCTGCTCTCGGACTATCTCGGGCGCGCCGACGTGAAGGAGAGCACCAAGACCGTGCGCGCGACGTGGGGCAAGCAGTTGAAGGAACACTTCGGCGCGCGGCTGGTGAGCGACATCGGCCCGCGCGACGCCGAGGCGCTGCGGGACGCGCTGGTGCGGCGCGAACTCGCCGGGCCGACCGTGGGGCGCGTGTTGCGCTTCGCCCGGCAGTTGTTCGCGCTCGCGGTCAGGCGCGACATTCTCACTAAGAACCCGTTCGACACGCTCGCCTACAACTTCCGCGAGGGGGCCGGCAAGCCGCGCGATTTCGCGGAAGCCGACGACGTGGAGCGCCTGCTCGCCGTGTGCGCCCCGTGCTGGCGCGTGCTGATCGCGCTGGGCCGGTACGGGGCGCTGCGCTGTCCCTCCGAAGCGCTCATCCTGCGCTGGGCGGACGTGAACCTGCCCGAGCGCCGGTTGACCGTGCGCTCGCCCAAAACCGAGAGTCAGGGGAAGGCGTGGCGCGTTGTGCCCATCGCCCCCGCCCTTGCCCCCGTGCTGGAAGAGGCGTGGGCGCTGGCCGAGGGGCACGAGTACGTCGTGGACATGCCGCAGTACCGCGTCCGCGCCGGGAACTGGATCGGGTGCAACCTGCGCACGCAGCTCACGCGGCTGATGAAGCGGGCGAACGTCCCGTGCTGGTCCCGCCCGTTCCGTGTGTTGCGGTCGAGCTGCGTCAGCGATTGGGCGAAGGACCACCCGATTCACGCGGTCGCGGCGTGGGCCGGGCACACGGTCCCGGTCGCGGGCAAGCACTACCTGACCGTGACCGACGGCGACTTCCGGCGCGCGACGGGCACCGAGGCGGCGCAAAAAGCGGCGCAGCAGATTCCCGCGGGAACACGCACCGGGTCGCAATCAAGCGCGAAGCAGAATCCCGAAGTGGTAGTCACCGCAAGTAGTTACGAAGTGCTGCGATTTGCTGCGAAAGAGGAAAGTTACCCGGCTAGGATTCGAACCTAGACAAAGAGAACCAAAATCTCTTGTGCTACCGTTACACTACCGGGTAAGGAGTGTGAGCTGCGCTCGGCGGAGTTATTCTGGCGCGCGCGGGCTGTGCGGTCAAGGTGAGCGCGGCGCGAGGCTACATTTCTTCGCCCCGCCGCGTACTCTGCGGGTATCTCCCTCGGAGGCCACCAGTGGAACAGCGAACCCTCGGTAAGACCGGCTTGCGCGTCTCCGTGCTCGGTCAGGGCGGGGCCGCGTTCGGGCAGCAGTTCGGCCCGGTCTCCGCGCAAGAGGCCGCCGACACCGTTCACGCCGCCATCGACGCCGGCGTGAACCTCGTCGATACCGCCGCGTACTACGGCAAGGGCACCGCAGAGGAGTTCCTCGGGAAGGCGCTCGAAGGCAAGTGGCGGGATCGCGTCAACATCTGCACCAAAGCCTGCCGGCTCGACAACGCCGTTTTCGACTTCACGCCCGCAGGCACGCGCGCGTGCGTCGAAGCGTCGCTCAAGCGGCTCCGCACCGACCGCGTCGAGATCCTTCTCGCGCACGACATCGAGTTCGCCGACGACTACGAGTACGTCTTCAACGAGACCTATCGCGTGCTGCAAGACCTCAAGGAAGAGGGCAAGACGCGGTTCATCGGCATGTCCTGTTACCCGCTCGGCCTGCTGAAACAGGCGATCACGCGCTGCGATCTGGACGTGGTTATCAGCTACGCGCACTGCAACCTGTTCAACACACGGTTGCTTGCGGAACTGATGCCGGTGGCCGCGGCGCGCGGCGTGGGCGTGATGAACGCCAGCCCGCTCGCGATGGGCCTGCTCACCAATCAGGGGCCGCAGCCGTGGTTCCCGGGCCAACCGGAGATCGTGGCCGCGTGCAAGCGCGCCGCGGACCTGTGCCGCAGTCGCGGCGCGGACATCAGCTTCTTGGGGATGCAGTTCGCCTACGCGCAACAGCAAATCCCCTGCACGCTGACCGGCGCGGCGCGCAAGAGCGAACTCGAAACCAACCTCCGCGCAATCACCGCGCCCGTCGATCAACAGTTGCTCGCCGACGTGATGAAGGAACTCGACCCGGTGCGCGACTGGACGTGGGCGTGTGGGAACTGGAAGGGCTGAGGCCGTGCTGCCTATCGTGTTAGACGTGCGCGGGAAGTGCGCCGTCGTGGTCGGCGGGGGCGCGGTCGGCGCGCGCAAGTTGGCCGCACTTCTCGACGCGGGCGCGGCGGTGCGCGTCATCGACCCGCGCCCGCTACCGGACCTGCCGCCCGGCGCGGTTTACGTCGCCGAAGCCTATCGCGCCGAACACCTCGACGGCGCGGCGCTCGCCTTTGCCTGCGCCACTCCCCAAGTGAACGAACAGGTCGTAGCGGACGCGCGCGCCTTCGGCGTGTGGGTGTGTTCGGCCACCGACCCCGCGGGCGGCGACTTCGCGCTCCCGGCGGTGGTGCGCCGGGGCGACTTCGCGCTAGCCGTCAGCACCGGCGGCGCGGCTCCGGCGCTGGCCCGGCGCGTGCGCGAGAAGCTCGAAGCGGAGTTCGATGAGAGCTTCGCGGAGTGGGTGAGCGTTCTGGCCGAAGTGCGCCGCGACGTGCTGGCAACCGTCGGAGACGAAGCGCGCCGGCGCGAGTTGCTCGACGGCTTCGCCTCGTGGGAGTGGCTCGCGCGCCTGCGCGCCGACGGCGCGGAGGCCGTGTTGAAGGCAATGCGTGCGCTTTTGTGATTGGCCGCTTGCGGCTTCGCGAGCGCTCAATCCCCCGGTAGCGGGTCGGTGCCCTTCCCGGCGACGGTGGCGAAGCCCAGCAGCACGTTCGGCGTGGTGCGCGGCGAGAAGGTGCGCACGCTGCCGTCGCAGAACGCGAAGTTCGCCCCGGACGGGAAGTAGCCGCCGAACTGCGTGCCGATCAGCGGCGGCGCGCCGTCCGCGCCGTCCAGCCCGCGCACCGTGTCCGGCCCGCCGCGGAGCCACGGGCCGACGTTGTGCCGCGTCTCGCCGAACAGCAGCGTTTGGCTCAGCCCGTCGCTGATCTGCGCGAACGGCGTGGGGCCGTCGTAACGGAACGCGCCGGCGCGCCGCGCGCCGGGGGCCAGTGCCGCGGCGTCCGCGCCGACGCCGCCGATTCCGACGTACGAGGTCACGTTCGCGCCCGGCGGCGGGTTCTCCGGGCAAATCAGCACGACGAGGCGCGTCTGCCCGGCGCGCTGGTTCGGCTCCGCGGCCCACGGCTTGTCGCGCGCGATGAGCTTCAGCAGGTCCTCGGTGTTCTGCTTCTTCTGGTCGACGCCCGGCAGCACGCCGACCGCCCAACTCAGCCGGGCGTCCGGCGGCACGTCGGGCAGGTAGATGGTGCCCGCGGGGATCTCGCTGGGGAACTTGGTGGCGTCACGCTTGGGCGTCTTGTCGGGCGCGGTGTGGTGCGCCGCGAACAGGCTCAACTCGCGCAGGTTGTTCCGCGAGGCTTCGAGGTTCGCGTTCAGTCGGGCCTTGGGGATGTACGTGACGAACAGCCCCACCGCGACGAGCGCGAGCAGAACGAACCCGATAACGGTCACGCGCCGTGCCATACAAGAGGTGTACGAACAGAGGCGGCGCGCGGTTCGTTGACGCGCGTGCAGAGCAAGCAGAAGAGTGTCGACGGGATCACAGGATGATACCGGATGAAGAGAAGAACAACGCGCTTCTCTTCATCCGGTATCATCCTGTGATCCCGTCGACACTCTTCTGGCTTTACCGCGCAGCGGCGACACGGTGGGCGGCATTGGTGAAGAACCCGCTGTCGCCGGTCGGGGCCCCGGCCTCGCGCTGGAGGTCGCGCCAGAAGCACTTGAGCGCCACCTGCGCGCACCGCTCTTGGAACTGCGCCGGCGTCTCGGGCAGGTCCGGGAACTTGTCGATGAACTCGACCATCTCCACGTGCGCCGGCTCGTACTCGCCCAGAATCTTCGCCGCCATCTGCTTCTTGTCGCACGGCTCCATGTAGGTCAGCTCGACGGCCTTGTCGACGCGCCCGGGGCGCGTGCTGATGAACTCCGTCGTGCCGTCCGGCAACTGGCGCGGCAGGCCCAGCGCCGGGTCGATCTTCGTCAGGTCGTTCGTCGTGATGATGGTGAAGATGCCGTCGGCGCGCTCCACCCCGTCGAGGCAGTTCAGCAGGCAGTCGAAGGTCAGCGGCGAGCCGAGGCCGGTGCGCGCCTTGTCGCCGCCGCCGCTGGCGTCGCCCTCCTTCTTCTCGGGCATCATCATCGAGAAGAAGCTGGACCGGCGGACGACGTTCTCGCGCCCGTGGAACACGTTGTCGATGTCCTCGATCAGCGCGATGCACGGCGTGTTCGTCTGCATCTCGGTCCACGCCTTGATCAGCTCGTGGTTGCTCATCTCCGCGAGGTTGTACACGTAGATGGGCATGTTCAGGTCTTCGGCGAACGCGCGCGCCAGCGCGGTCTTCCCGGTGCCCGGCGGGCCGTACAGCAGCCACCCGCGCTTCCACGGAATGCCCTTCTCGATGTACCACTCCTTGCTCTTGCGCCACAGCTCGATCTCGCGGATCAGGTCCTTGACGCGCCGCGGGAAGATGAGGTGGTCGAGCGCCTTACCGTTGTTCGTGCGGGCCTTGCCCAGTTGGTCCGGGGTGTGCGCGAGCAGCCGGTAGTTGCCCTGCTGGTACCACGCGAGGCCGTCGCTGCCGCCGTTCCACCCACCGTCCGCGCCGGGCCGCTCGGGGACGTGGTGAATGCAGAAGCGGTTCGCGGTCGCGGTCTGTTGGTCCTCGACCGCCCACGAGATGTTGTTGCGCGCGTCGCAGGCCTTGCGCAGCAGTTCCTCGACGTTCAACGTGCCGCGAATGAAGATCAGCGTGGAGTGGACCTTCATGCCGCCGCCCCCGCCGCCGTCGTTGTTGGTGCCCTTCCCGCTCGCGGCCTTGTTCTCGACTTGGTTGCTGAACAGGAACGGGAACCAGCCGCTCCAGAGGATGAGCGAGCGGTTGCCGAACACCTCGTAGGGGATGAGGCCGTAGCGCCCGTCGCGCTGGTACTCCCAACTCGCCCCGTACATCTTGTCGTAGTTGCGCGAGCGCCGGTAGTGGGCGATGAGGTACGCGACGAGCGCCTCGTGGCCCGGCTCGGTGGGGATCTCGACGCGCTGGACGAACAGGCCCAGCACGCGCCACATCAGCCCCTTGAGCTTGCCCCACATGCTCGCGAGCAGGCCCAGCACCGCGCCGCCCGCCAACAGACCGACCGCCGTTTCTTGCACGGGTTGCTTCCTCTGAAACCGTTGACGAAGGTTGTGATACATGCCGGTAGAACGGACACGCCCGCGGCGCGCGAGTTCGCGCGCCCCCACAGGCACGATGCACCAATGGGGGAATTATTCCGCACCCGCGGCGGGCGTGCGATGTCGGAAGCGAACGGGCGTACCAACGGAGTCGGGGCGAACCCGTCGCGTGAGCGACGGAGTGTCGCGCCCGGCCCGACGCAGTTCACCCCAGATTGCCAAAAAGAGACCGTCAATTCCCGACCCAGAGCGCCACTTCACCCACCCAGAGCGCCACGTCTTTGGGAGTGGCGCTCTGAGAAAACGCTTGTTTTTCCAGTGTTTTCCACCCCAGAGCGCCAGAGCGCCAGAGCGCCAACTCGTCTGGGGGTGGGAGCCGCGGAGCCAAATACACGAGTACACAACTCGCGGATGTGTACAAATGGCAAGTTCCCCCGGTCGCCCCTACCCGCGGGCCGCACGGTTTGGTCTAATTGACCTTCTCCCGCCGTCCCCAACCCGCGGAGGCCCGCTCATGCGGCTAGCCCTCTCTCTCGCTGCGGCCCTCGCCTTCGCCGCGAGCGCGCTCGCGCAGCCGAAGCAGCCGAAGCTCCCGAACCTGCCCCCGAACCTGCTGGCCCCCACCGACCCGCTTTCGCCCGAAGACGAGCGCAAGCAGTTCGTCGTGCCGCCGGGGTTCGAGGTGCAACTGATCGCCAGCGAGCCGGACATCCAGAAGCCGATGCAAATGGCCTTCGACCCGAAGGGCCGGATGTGGGTGACGACCTCGTACCACTACCCGTTCGCCACCGACGGCAAGCCGACCGATAAGGTGTTCGTCCTGTCCGACTTCGACCCCAAGACCGGCAAGGCCAAGAAGGTGCAGACCTTCACCAGCGACCTGAACATCCCCATCGGCATCCTTCCGCTGCCCGACTGCAAGAGCGTTCTCGTTTCGAGCGTGGGCGAGATTCGCAAGTACAAGATCGCGGAGAAGGACGGCGTTCTGAAGTCCGACGGGTACGAGGTGCTGTTCAGCGGGTTCGGTTCGCTCGACACGCACGGCATGTACAACTCGTACACGCTGATGCCCGACGGCTGGGTGTACTCGTGCCACGGGTTCAACAACACCAGCACGGTGAAGGACAAGAGCGGCAACACGATCAAGATGCACAGCGGGAACACGTTCCGGTTCCGGCCCGACGGCTCCAAGATCGAGGTGTGGACCCGCGGACAGGTGAACCCGTTCGGCATGGCCGTTGATCCGTGGTTCAACCTGTACACTGCGGACTGCCACTCGAAGCCGATCACGCAACTCATTCCGGGCGCGTACTACGACAGCTTCGGCAAGCCGCACGACGGGCTGGGGTTCGCCCCGCACGTCACCGCGCACCCGCACAAGAGCACCGGGCTGTGCGGGCTGGTGTGGTACGACGCCGACCACTACCCGAAGGAGTACCTCGGCACGATGCTGCTGGGCGACGTGGTGAGCAACTGCATCAGCGCCGACCGCATCGACTGGAAGGGCGCAAGCCCCGTGGCGAAGGAACTGCCCGACTTTATGACCAGCAAGGACCGCTGGTTCCGCCCGGTCGATATCAAGCTGGGGCCGGACGGCGCGCTGTACGTCGCCGACTTTTACAACAAAATCATCGGCCACTACGAAGTGGACCTGCGCGACCCGCGCCGCGACAAGGACCGCGGCCGGCTCTGGCGCATTGTGTGGAAGGGCGCGGAGGGCAAGGCCGCCGCGCCCACGTTCCACCGCGCCGACTTCACGAAGGCGACCGATGAGGAACTGCTCAAGGACATGTTGGACCCGAACCTGACGGTGCGGTTCCTCGCCGGGCACCAACTCCGGCTCCGCTCCGCGGAAGGCAAAGACCCGCTCGCAAACACGGGTGAAGCGTTCGCCCAAGCGCTGAAGACCCCCGAGCGGGTATCAGCCGTTGTCGCGTGGATGTGCTTTATCGCCGAGGTGGGTAAAGAGCCCGTGAAACTCAAGGACTACGCGGACTTCTTCGCCTACGCCCAAAATCCGAAGAACGTCGTGAAGCCAGAGCATGTGACCGGACACCTCGTTCGCGCGCTATCCAGCCGCGAGAAGTGGGGCGACGGCGAGCGCAAGATTCTCCTCGACGTGTTCAAGTCGTTCGACTCGATCCACCAGACGCGGGCCTGCATCGACGCGGTGATCGCGCACCCGCACGCGGACTTCGTGCCGCCGGTGCTGGCCGTGTTGAAGAAGTGCGCGCCCGACGACACGCACCTGCGCATGGCCGCGAAGGTCGCGCTGCGGAACTGCTTGCGCGACACCGACGCATGGCCCGCCGGCGACGACGCCATCTTCGTGGAAATGGCGACCGCGATCCCGAACGAGAAGGCCGCGAAGTACCTGCTGGGCCGCCTCAAGGCGAAATCGATCCCCGCGGACAAGCTGAGCGCCAGCGCCGAACACATCGCGCGCTACGGCCCGGCGGAAGACGGCCAGTTGTACTCGTGGCTGTCCGACGTTCGGAACCCGGACGCGCTGGCGGCCGTCGTGCGCGGAGTTCAGGCTCGCGGCACGCGCATGGACGCGGACCTGACGAAGACCATGGTCCACGGGGCCGGGTTCGTCCTCGACGACGACAGCCTCACGGGGGCGACCCCGCCGCCCGCGGCCAAGGTGCGAGACGCACTGTGGGGGCTGCGGCTCTACAAGGCGCTGACCGTGATCGGCGACCGCGATGTGATCAAGGCCGTGCGGCCCGCGTCCGTCGTCCCGCTCGTGCACGCCGCCAAAGCGCCGGACGAGTTGCGCGTGGGCGCGGTCGAAGTGTTGCTCGCCTACGACCCGGTCGAAGGGCTGAAAGCCGTGCGCAAGGTGCTCGCGGACGAAGCCGCGCCGGAACCCGTGCGCACCGGCGTGATCCTCGCCGCCGCCACCTCGAACTTGCCGGGCGTTCAGACCGAAGCGCGCGACGCGCTCAAGACCGTGCCGTATCGGGTCGCGGTGCCCGTCGGCCTCGGCCTCGCCAGCACGCCCGTGGGCGCGGAGTTGTTGCTCGAAGCGGTCAAGCAGGGCAAGGCCCCGGCCCAGCTGCTCCAAGAGAAGGCCGTCGTCGAGCGACTCCGGGCTCAAAAGATCAAGGACTTCGACAAAGTGCTCGCCGACCTGACGAAGAACCTGCCGGCGGCCGATCAGCGGATCGCGAACCTGCTCAAGGCCCGCGCGACGGCGTTCGCCAACGCCAAGCCCGACAAGGTGGAGGGCGCGAAGCTGTTCGCCAAGCACTGCGCCGCGTGCCACCGCGTCGGCGACACGGGCGGGAAGATCGCCCCGCAACTCGACGGCATCGGCGTTCGCGGAACGGAGCGCCTGCTCGAAGACGTGCTCGACCCGAACCGCAACGTCGATCAAGCGTTCCGCGCGCGCTCCATCACCCTCACCAACGACAAGACGCTGACGGCCCTCATGCTGCGCGTCGAAGGCAAGGTGCTGGTGGTCGCGGACCTCGAAGGGAAGGAGCAGCGCATCCCGTTGGACGAGATCGCGACCAACCGCGAAACGCAACTCTCCGCGATGCCGGCGAACCTCGCCGACACCATACCGGAGCGCGACCTGTACCACATCCTCGCCTACCTGCTGGACCAGAAGGCGAAGGACAAGAAGTAAAGGCAGGAATGGCCGCGAAACAGCACAAAAGCCACAAAAGAAGGCAAAGGCAAAACCAAAAGATTGGGTCGAAGACAAAGACACCGCGCCCCTGTCTCTTGTCTTCTGAACAATGTCTTCTGGCTTCGGTCTTGTTCTTCTTTTGTGGCTTTTGTGCTGTTTCGCGGCCATTCCTGCCTTTACTCACCCAACCCCTCGAACAGCGTCGTGCCGACGCGCACCAGCGTCGCGCCTTCTTCCACAGCGACCTCGAAATCGTTGCTCATGCCCATCGAGAGTTCGCCGCCGGGGACGAGCGCGTCGCGCAGTTCGCGCAGGCGCGCGAAGGCGGGCCGCGGGTCGCCCTCCCGCGCGGCCATCGTCATCAGCCCGAGGACCTGAACGCCGGGCAGCGGCGCGACCGGCACCGCGTCCGGCGCGAACCCGCCCTTCGCCGCTTCGCCGCTACAGTTCACTTCGAGCAGCACCGGGACCGGCGCGCCGCGCGCGCGGCCGAAGGCGTCCAGCGCGTGCAGGAGGCGCTCGCTATCGACCGAGTGAACCAGTGATACGAGGGGAATCGTGCGCTCCAGCTTGTTGCGCTGAAGGTGGCCGATCATGTGCCACGTCGCGCCGGGCACGGCTTCGGCCTTCTGCCACAGCGCTTGCGGCCGGCTCTCGCCCAAGTCGGTCACGCCCAGTTCCACCACGAGTGCGGCCACGCGCGCCGACACGGTCTTCGTGACGGCAACCAGTTTTACGCCGCTCGCGGCTTCGCCAGACCGCGCACGCGCCGCCTCAATTCGCGCGCGCACGTTCGCAACGCGTTCGCCCAAGATCGCGCCCAGTTCGGTGTCGGTCATGGGTTCAACCGGGGGGCCACGCCATGTCGCGCCCGCCGAGCAGGTGCATGTGGAGGTGCGGCACCGTTTGCCCGCCGTGCTCGTCGCAGTTAATGACGAGCCGGTAGCCCTTCGCCAGCCCCAACTCCTTCGCCAGCTTCACCGCGACCAAGTGCAAGTGCCCGAGCAGGGCTTGGTCGGCGGCGGTCGCGGCGTCGTGCGTGCGGATCACCTTTTTGGGGATGATGAGCACGTGGACCGGCGCTTGCGGCTTGATGTCGTGGAACGCGAGGCACAAATCGTCCTCGTGCGCGAGCTTCGCGGGGATCGTCTTGTCGATGATCTTGAGGAAGATGTTGTCGGCGAACATGCGGCCTCCCTGAAATAAAGGGATGTCGTTACGATAGTGGCGAAGAACCTACCCCCCAACCCCCCTCCCGGAAGGGAGGGGGCTGGGGGGTGGGTTTCTGAGGAGTGCACACAATGCCGTGGGTTGTCGGGATCGACGAGGCCGGCTACGGGCCGAACCTCGGGCCGCTAGTGCAGGCCGCGGTCGCGCTGAAACTGCCCGGCACCGGCGGATGGGACGCGCTCGCGCGCGTCGTGCGCCGCGCGCACGAGCGGACCGATTCGCGCCTGCTCGTCGACGACTCGAAGAAGGTGTACACGAAGGGCGGCCTCGAAGCGCTGGAGCGCGGGGTGTGGGCCATCGTCGGCGCGGACCCGCGCCCGCTGCGCGAGTTCCTATGGGGGGGCGACGACGACGTGCCCGCGTGGGGCGAAGAGCTGTTGGCCGAGGCGTGGTTCGACGGGGACGAAGTGCTGCCGCGGCACATCGACCCCGGCGCGGGGTGGGAAGCGTCGGAGCCGTTTCGCGCGGCGCTCGACCAGAGTTGGACCGGCGATTACCGTCTGGTGCCCGCGCCGCGCTTCAACCGCATGGTGGACGAGTACGGCTCGAAGGGCACGGTCCTCGGCCGCGGGCTGATCGAGCTGGTCGGCGCGCTAATGGTGGCGGTGCCGGACGACGGCGAGCCGTTGGCGTTCGCCTGCGACAAGCAGGGCGGGCGCAACTTCTACGCCCCGCTCCTTCAAGAAGCGTTCCCCGAAGGGTGGGTGGTCGCGGAGCGCGAGTCGGCCGACGAGAGCCGCTACCGGGTCGAGGGGCTGGCGCGCGCCGTGGGCATCACGTTCCGCCCGCGCGCCGACGGCGACAGCCCGCCGGTGGCGCTGGCGTCGATGCTGTGCAAGTACCTGCGCGAGGTGTGCATGGGGCAGTTCAACCGCTACTGGGCGCGGCACGTCCCCGGCATCGTGCCGACCGCGGGCTACCCGCTCGACGCCAACCGCTTCTACGCCGAGATCGGCCCGGCGATGGCGAAACTGCGCATGAGCGCCGATCAGGTGTGGCGGAAGAAGTAGGGCCGCTAGCGGCGCAGGAGCCGCCAGATGAGCACGAGCGCGACGACGCCCATGACGGCGTCGGCGAGCCAGCACCCGACGGCCACGGGCACGCGCCCGCTCTTGCCGAGGTCGAGGCCGGCGAGGAACACGGGGTAGTACACGAGGAGCGTGGGCAGGAAGCACACGAGGAACGTGCTCAGGTAGTCGGCGCGGTTGGCCCACACCCCGACCGGGCACCCGATGAGGGCGAACACGAGGCAACTGACGGCGAGCGCCGGGCGCGAGAACCGCTCGGCCTCGAGGTTCCGCACCTGCCGGGTCTTGCCCTCGATCTGGTAGGCGCAGCCGCGGAGTTCGTGACGGACCGCCTCGCGCCGAACCGGGTCGGCCACGTAGTCGATGTCGCGGGCGAGCGCGTCGCGCGTCTGGATCAGTTCGGCCAGTTCCGCGCGCACGGCGGCGGCCCGCACGGGCAGTTCGTCCCACGTGAGCGTGGCGATCTTCTGCCGCGCCTCCTTGCCGCTCACCGAGTCCGGCAGGTCCATCTGGATCGGGCCGGCGCTCGCCGTCGTGCCCTGCGCGCCCTTCTCGTACACGACGAAGCGGTCGGGGTCGACGGACATGGTACCGGCGACCGGGTCCACGCGGAGCCGGGCCTCGTTCATGCGCACCACGAAGTCGTACCCGGTCCAGATTTCGGCCCCGGTGTTCGGGTCCTTCACGCGCACGCGGCGCTTCACCACGACGTCGATCAGGCGCTTCCCCTGCACGTCCTTCACGTACAGGATGTAGGGCAGCGACGGGTGGCGCAGGCACCGGTCGCGGCGCAGCATGTTGTACAGCACCTCTTCCGGGTCCGCGAGCACCTCGGCGTAGAACTGCTGCTGGGTGCGCGGGATCGTGGTGTGGTACAGCGCCGCGGTCGCGGCCGTGGTGAGCGCGCCGACGAGCAGCGCGGGCCGCACCACGGTGTACAGGTGGACGCCCGCGGCCTTCAGCGCCACCACCTCGTTGTCGTGCGACAGCCGCCCGTACACCACGCACGACGCGAACAACGTGGTGGCCGGGATCGTCAGCGGGAGCGTGCTGGGCACGAACAGCGGGATCGAGCGCGCGATCTGCCCGACCGACAGCCCGAGCTGCGACGCCTGTTGGATCAGCCCGACGACGACGAACAGGGTCGTGAGGGTGCCCAGCGAGAGCAGGAACACCCGCACCAGCTCCCAAAAGATCATCCGGTTTAGCCGCGTCCCGAGCATGGGCCTCCCGCTACTTGCCGACCACGCGCGCGCCGACGCGCTTCATGCGCTCGATCACCGCCTTCGCCGGCTCCGTGACCAGCGGCACCGGCTCCGGCTTGTACTTCAGCTCGCCGTTCTCGCGCACCAACTTGATCGTGAACAGGTTCTTGCTCAGGAACGCGGTCAGGTCGCCCGCGGGCGTGTCGCGCATCTGCTTGAGCACCTGCGACCAGACCGTGTAGAACTCGAACTTCACGTGCTCCCCGGTCATGTCCACCTCGCCGGACCCGCCGACGCACACGGCCTTGCCGATCAGGTCGATCTGGTCCACCTTCACCCGGTCGCCGTGAATGCGGAACACCGCGTGGGCCTGCTCGAACGCGGTCTTGTCCGGGGTCTGGAGCTTGAGCACCTTCACCAAGTCGAGCAGAACCGGCAGGTTGTACATCCGGCCGCTGGGCACGTCGATCTTGCCGGTGCCCTCGACCGCGAGCTTCCCGGTTTTCGGGTCGGCCTTGTTGTAAATGAGCAACTGCGCCTGCGCGATGCCCTTCAGGTCCGCGTCCGAGCCGAGCTTGTAGTGGCGCGCGACCTCTTCGAGGTTGGCGTCGGTGACGGTGACCCAGACCTCGTACCGCGTGGGGTCCGTCAGCACGACGCGGGCCTGACCGCCGAGGGTGCCGCGGAACAGGTCCCCGGTCACGTTGAGCAGTTGGAGCGTCGTGGGGAGGAACTGGCCGGGGCGCGCCGGGTCCGGTTGCTGCGCGTCGGCCTTCACCGCGCACCGGGCCGCGGACACCGGCATCCGCGAGATCACCGCGCGGTCGAGCCAAACGGACCCGCGCATCGCGCCGAGGTGCGTGCCCTCGTACCGCCCGCGGCACGCCACCGAGCCGAACACGTCTTCCCACGGCACGCCCGTATCGAGCGACGCGCCGAACAGTTTCAGCTCCGCGTCCCAGTACACCACGGGGTCGGGCGCTTCCGCGCGAGCGGGGGGGGCGAACCCCTTGATCTGTTGCACCTCTGGGGGCTTGCGCCCCGCGGCGGCCACCTCGTCCGGCGGCTGCATCACCACCATGTGCTTCACGTTCAGTTCCGCGCCGCCCTTGAGTTGCAGTTCGTCGAGGGCCGGGCCGAGCTTGCCGGGGAGCGCCTTCTTCAGCGCCGCGTCCGGGATCAGCGGCTTCATCTCGAGGCCGCCGATGTTGGCCCACACCGCGCCGCCGGGGTAGAACCGGACCTCGGCCGCGGCGACCTTAACCCGCGTCGGGCCGTGCCGGGCCGCGAGGTGCGCCACCTCCAGCCGGTCGCTCTTGTACTCCAGCCACCCGGCCACGTCGGTCATCTCGTAGCGGAAGAACTTGGGCGTGATCGTGGGACCGGAGAAGCTGAACGTGAGCTTCAGGTCGGTGGCCGGGTCGAACGCCGGGGCCGGCGCGCCGGCGGTCCCCGCGCGCTCCAGCACTTCCACGTCCGCGCCGAACGTGAGCGCGCCGCGCGGGTTCAGCGTCGCCCAGATGTCGTCGAGTTTGGCGACCGTGAGCGCGGCGCGCAGGTCGTTGTCGAGCGGGACGTTGTTGCCGCCGATGTGCAGGGCGATGGTGCGGTCGCGCCCGTTCGGGTGCGGGCGGCGTGCCCCGTGCATCCACAGCGGCGCGCCGCCGTGGACCGCGGTGAAGCTGTCGAACACGGCCTCGTCGCGGTCCGGCAGCACGCGCACCGGCTCGCCGGGGCGCAGCGGGCGGGCCGCGTCGGTCGCCGTCGTGCGGATCACCAGCCGCCCCTTCACCTTCTCCAGCCCGTACGGGAACGCGGTGTGGTTCAGCTTCCCGTCTTTGATGTCCACGCGGAACTCGTTCTCGCACAGGTTCGCGCCGTGCTGCTGGGTGATCTCGGCCACGAAGTCGGCGCGCCCGGCGGCGCGCAGCTCGCGCACCGAGGCCGTGTACCGCGGGGGGAACGCCGCGAACAGGGTCTCGTCGATGGGCACGTTGAGGCCGGTGACGCGCAGGCTGATGGCCGGGTCCGGGCCGTCGCCCTCGACCCGCCCCTTCAGCGTGACCAGTTGCCCCGCGGCCGTACCCACGAGGTCCAGCGTGGTGCTCTCGGCCCCGGCGTGCGTGGTGGTGCGCTTGACCAGCCCGCGCACGTCCGCGAGCGGGTAGCGGAACTTCTCGTACACGATCGAGGCCTGCTTCGGGCGCACCTCGAGTTCGCGCTTCCAGCCCGCGCCCTCGCGCGCGAACTTGTACCCGATGTCCACCTGCCCGGTGGGGGAGAACCGCTTGCGGGCGTGGCGCAGTTTCTCCGGTAAGCGCTCGAAGAGGCCGTCGTCGAGGGCGACGCCGGCGGCGCTGATTTCGAGCCGTTGGAGGTTGTCTTCGAGCCGGCGCAGCGGGTCGTCGGTGGCCGCGCCGGCCGCGCCGGGGGGCGCGTCCGGGCGCGTCTCCAGCGCCAACTTCACCTTCGCCAGCCCGATCTGCGCGGTCGCGTCCTCGACGCGCACGGTCCCGTTGTCGCTCACGATGCTCGCGGCGATCTTCTCGACCGGCCACGGCAGGTCCGGGTGCTCGAACCGGGCGTCCTTGACCTCGAACCGGACCTTGTGCCGCCACTGCGGGCTGGCGTCCGGGGTGTAGGTCAGTTCGGCCTTTACGCTCGCGCTCGCGGCCAGTTTGGTGAGGTGCGGGGCCAGTTCCGGGGCGAACCGCTTGGCGACCGGCGCGCCGGCCGTGCCGAGGGCGACGTCGGCCATCTCGACCGAAAGCGCGAGGTGGCTGGTGGCGCGGTTCAGCCGCCCGCGCACGGCCACCGGGCCGTACCCCTTCGCGGCCCCGCTCGCCTGCACGCTCAGCGCCGAGAGCGGGTCGTTCAGCAGGGTACACTGCACGTCGGTGAACGTGACCGGGGGGAGCGCGCCGGGCGCGCGGTCGGTCACGATCACGGTCCCGTTCTTGATGACGAACGTGGGCAGCGGCTTGTCCCCGGTGCCGGGGCGCGACACCTCGGCCACGTTCCACTTGCCCTCCGCGGAGCGCTCGAGGCGCAGCGTCGGGCCGTCCATCTCCACCTTCCGAATCACCAGCCGCCCGTGGTTGAGCTGCTCCTTGTCGTGGTACAGCACCGCGCTGGGAATTACGACGAACGGCTCGGCCGCGCCGCGGCGGGTGAGCTTCAGGTCGGTCACGGCGATCCCGCCGAGGAGGCGCATTCGCGCGGACCCGATGTGAACGTCCACGCCCTCGAACTGCTCGCCCAGCGCGACCGCGACCTGCTCGCGCACGCGCTCCGGGCTGATCCACGAATGGGCGTACCACGCGAGGGCGGCAACGGCCGCGACCCCGGTGAGTATCAGCCCGCGGATCACCCAACTGCGCACGCGCATCCGATCCCGTCCCCGGTGCCGGTGGTCCAGTCAGCCGCGGGACAATACGCAGAGTTCAGGAACTGGTCAATTGCGAGTCGTAAGAAGAGGACAGATGGCAGAGGGCAGTGGGCAGAAAGGCAGTTTTGGTAGGATGAACAGGATGAAAACAGGATGGGGAGATAAGACAGCGGCGCTCTTCATCCTGTATTCATCCTGTTCATCCTGTCAAAACTGCCCGTCTGTTTCTCGTCCGGCACTGACCTTTCGCCGTTGCGCGGGCACGCTAAAATGCGGGCACACTCCCCCGCGATTCCTCTGAGGCGGTTCCCATGAAGGCCCTCATTCTGGCCGCGAACGGGTTCGAGGATTTGACCCTGTTCGTGCCGTGGCTCCGATTGAAAGAAGAGGACGTCGAGGTCACGATTGCCAGCCCGTTCCTGCACGCGGTCACGGGACAGCACGGGTACGCCATCGAACCAGACACGGCCATTCACGAAGTGAACCCGGACGAGTTCGACCTGCTGGTGATCCCGGACGGCCCGGCGGCCGAGCGCCTGCGGCTCCGCGAAGAAGCGGTGGACGTGGCCCGGACGTTCATCGAGGACGGGCGGAAGGTGGCCGCGGTCGGGCACGGGGCGCAGTTGCTCATCAGCGCCGGCGCGCTCGACGGGCGGCGCGTGACCTGCGCGCCGGGCATCCGCGACGACGTGCGCGGCGCGGGCGCGGTGTACTCCGACGAGGCCGCGATCACCGACGGCCCGCTGCTCACCGGCCGCGGCCCGGACGACCTGACCGCGTTCGTTCACGCGCTCATGGTGCTGGTCGGGGTGAAAAAGGCCCGCGTGCGCGCGTGACTCACGCCGGCTCGATGCTAGCGGGCAGGCCGCGGGTGGCGAACTGTTCGACGATCAGTTCCGCGCGCTCGAGGTGCGTCACCAGCACGAGCGCGCGCCCGCTGTGGTGGGCCTCCCACATGCGGTACTCGGCCTCGGCCGCGGCGAACCGCATCAGGTCCATGACCGCGCGGGCCACGGCCATGAGGTCGGTTCCCCCGGCGCGGTGGAGCACCACTTTGAACCAGCGCGGCGCGATGTAACGGCCCAGCCCGAAAAGGCTCTGGCGGTCGTTCCGCCGGGACGGGGGGCGGATGGACATGGCGGCCTCGTGTGACCCCGCGCGCGGCGAACGCGCGGGCAGCCGGGTTCCCCGAACTCAATGCCACCGTACCGCGCCGCGCCGAACCCGGTCAAACGCGGACGCGCGCTGATAAGTCGGTGAGGTGAAAAGCCGGGGCGAACGTAACGGATGTGCCGCTTGGGGCGCGCGGGTCGCGCGCCGGAACCCGGACGGAGTTGTCGGCCGGCCTGTAAGCCGGGTTTTGTCCGCGCCGTTGCCGGCGCGCGACGGTCATTTATCTAGCCCCGCCGTTGCCGGCGGGGTCGAGCGGTCTACCCGGGGATCGTAACGGGTCGGGCCGACCCTGTCCCCTGTTTGACCTTGCTTCCGGTGGGGTTTGCCGAGCCGACGGGTCACCCCGCCGCTGGTGCGCTCTTACATTAAGGGCTTGCGCCCCGCACCTTTTCACCCTTACCGGGGCAGTGGGCAGCGGGCAGTGGGCAGTGGGCAGAGAAGAAAGCCGGCTTTTGTCTTCTCTGCCCACTGCCCACTGCCCACTGCCCACTGCCCCGGCGGTACGCTTTCTGTTGCACTTTCCCGCCCGCTGGCGGTGCGGGCCGGGTGCCCGCGACCGTTACCGGGGGTGGACGTTATCCATCACCGCGCCCTGTGAAGCCCGGACTTTCCTCCCCCTCTTGCGAGGCGGCGACCGTCCGGCCGACCGACACTTCCGAACCGCCATCATAGCCCGCGGGCCGTGGCACGAGAAGGGACGCGCGCCCCCGGCCGCGGGTTCGCCGCGCACAAGGGGCTTACGCGCGCCGCGTCGAAAAGGTATACTCTCCCTGCCGCCGGTTCTCCCGCCTTCGGTGACGCCATGCCCCGCACGCTCCTCGTCGCCTTCGCCCTGTTGTCGCTGGGTACGCGCGCGGGCGCGCAGGAACTGCACGCCCGCATCGACGCGCACGTCGAAGCGAAGTCGAAGGCCGACGGCGTGCCGCTCAGCGCGCCCGCGGACGACGCCGAGTTCGTGCGCCGCGCGTACCTCTACTTCGCCGGCCGCGTCCCCGCGTCCGATGAAGCGAAAGCGTTCCTCGCGGACGCCCGCGCCGACAAGCGCGCGAAGTTGATCGACCAACTGCTCGCCGCGCCGGAATACGCCACCCGTATGACCGACCTGTTCCACGTCATGCTGATGGAGCGCTTGGGCGATAACGCGGAGTGGACGAAGTTCCTGAAGGAGTCGTTCGCCAGCAACGCGAAGTGGGACGTGATGGTGCGGAAGATGCTCCGCGCCGACCCGAAGGACGCCGCCCAACCGGGCGCCGCGTTCTGGCTCGCCAAGCGCCTCGACAACTACGGCCAGAACCCCGTCGATTACTCCGGCCTCACGCGCGACGTCGGCCGGCTGTTCCTCGGCAAGAACTTCCAGTGCTGCGAGTGCCACGACCACCTCACGGTGGACGACTACAAACAGCAGCACTTTCAGGGCTTGCACACGTTCTTCAAGAACACCTACCTCGCCAGTAACACGAAATGGATCGTGGGCGAGAAGCCAACGATTGAGAAGACCGGGTTCGCGTCGGTGTTCACGAAGGTGCAGATGGCGACCGCGCCGGCCCTCCCCGGCCTGATGATGATCGACATTCCCGCCGTGGTGAAGGGAATGGAGTTCAGCGAGCAACCCGACCGCAAGACCGGCGCGCCCGGCGTACTCAAGTTCAGCCCACTGAAGGAAATCTCCGAGCGACTGCCGACCAAGACCAACGCCGACTTCACCCGCAACAGCGCGAACCGCGTCTGGTTCCTGCTCACCGGGCGCGGCCTCGTCCACCACCTCGACCTGCACCACAGCCGCAACCCGCCGTCGCACCCGGAACTGCTCGACCTGCTGGCGAAGGAGTTCGCCGCGCGCGACTTCGACATCAAGTTTCTGCTGCGCGAGATCGCGCTGAGCAAGACCTACCAGCGGTCGAGCAAGCTCCCGACCGGCGCGAAGGAAGCGGCGCACCCCAAGTATTTCGCGACCGCGCTGGAGCGCCGGCTGACCGCGGAACAACTGCTGCAAAGCGTGATCGTCGCCACCGGCAGCGACGCGAAGGCCGCGGACGCCCTGCGCGCCAAGTACGTGAAGGCGTTCGCCAACCAGCCGCGCGAACCGGAGGAAGAAGTAACGCCGTCGCTGAAGGCGGCGCTGTTCGTGTTGCACGACGACGCGGTTCTGGGTCTACTCAAGCCGACGGCCGGGAACCTCGTCGGGCGGGCCGCGAAGCTCTCGGACGCCGACGCGACCGACGCCCTGTATCTGGCGCTCCTGTCGCGCGCCCCGAGCGCCGACGAGCGCGCCGCCGTAGGGAAGGTGCTCGCCAAACACCCGGACAAGCGGGCCGAGGCGCTGGGCCGCGTCGCGTGGGCGCTGCTCGCCTCGATGGAGTTCGGGGTGAATCACTGACCCGCCCGACGCGCCAGCTACAAGCCCGACGCGCCAGCAATGGCCGACCGGCTCTACGAACCGAAGGAGAAACCCATGTCACGGACGATCTTCGCGCTCGCGCTCGCGCTGGGCCTCGCCGCCGCCGCCGGGTGCGGCGGGTCGAAGCCGGAACCGACGCTGCCGAAAGCGGACCTGAACCCGGACGCGCAACCGCAGCCGCAGCCGCCGCCCGCACCGCCCGGCCCGAAACCGCCGGACGCCGTCCCGCCGAAGCCGCCGAGCGGCCCGGAGTACCAACTCGACCAGACCAAGCACGCGGTCCCCGCGTACACAGTGACAGGGCGGATCGCCGGTGTGGATGTGACGCCCGCGGTGCAAATCGAGGGCGAAGAGTTGCAGTTCGTCGCGAAGACCGGGACGCCGCAGGAGCGGCGCGTGCGGTTGAAACTCGCCCCGATGTTGGTTGCCGGGCAAGCCCCGCCACCGGTACTGAACCGGAAGTGGGGCGTGAAACTCGACACGGAGCCGGGATCGACCGTGCCCGAAGTCTGGCGCGAGATCGTCGGCCAAGGGGCGAACGTGTACCCGTCGGGCTACGCGCTGTCGCTCGAACTCGGCCCGCGCCGGGGCGACAAAGTGTCGGGAAAGATTTACCTGTGCCTCATGGACGACGAAAAAACCGTCCTCGCGGGCACGTTCGAAGCCGCCTACAGGCGCGCGGTAACGGAACCGCCCGGACCAGACGACGCGCCGTATGTCGGCGGCACGATCACCGTTGCCGGTGCGAAACCGGGGGCCGAATTGCGCGTCGGCTATGTGGCGTTCACCGCGATGACGATCGGCTTCAGTTATCACGACTTGAAGTTGCCACTGGACGTGCGCGCCGACACGCCGCGACCGTCCCAACAGGTCGAGGGCACAACGTTCTTGAGCGGGGTGCGAACGGGCGATCCGTTCCGCTACGATCACGCGAAACTGGTCCCCGGTCGGTATCTGGTCTTCGCACTGGTCGTCGATGGTCCGGTGGCTTGGAAATGGATCGACATCGCGGCCGGAAGCGCGCTGGTGGAGAACTTCGCTCTGGACCTGACCAAACTCGGCGGGGTGGAAGTGAGTGTGCCGGCGGACGCTAAGGGAAAAGTGGCATTCGTTCCGGCAGACGAACCGACCAAACCCGCTATCGACTTGAATGTGTTCGTCGCCATTGCGCATCACACCGTGCACAAGGACGCCGACATCGTGGCCGGGAAAGCGGTCGTCAAGGACTTGGCCCCCGGCAAGTACGAAGTGCGCGCCGGCGACCTCCGCGGGTTCGTCGAGGTCGTCGCCGGTAAGACCGTCGATGTGGCCCTGATGCCGCCGAAGAAGTGAAGGCAACCTAACCCCCCGGCCCCCTTCCCTGAAGGGAAGGGGGAGTCGGCGCGCCAAGCCTCCCGCGCGCCGGGTTGCTGCCCGTATCTGCAACCCCTAACCACGCCTTCCCTTCAGGGAAGGGGTCCGGGGGGTTAGGTTCTTCGAGACGCCAACATGACTCGCAACCTGATTTGCACGCCCGCTGAACACCGCGTCACGCGCCGCCGGTTCCTCGGTTCGGCCGCGGGCGCGGTCGGCCTCGGCGCACTCGCGAATCCGCTCGTCGCCGAAGAGTTGAAGAAACAGCGCAAGCAGGTACTGTTCGTCTGGCTCGACGGCGGCATGAGTCAGCTCGAATCGTGGGACCCGAAGCCGAACACGCCGTTCGGCGGGCCGTACCGCGCGATCAACACCGCCGTTCCCGGCATCCAGATTTCCGAACTGCTGCCCAACTGCGCGAAGCAGATGAAGCACCTCGCGCTCGTGCGCAGCGTCAGCACGCAGGACAACTCGCACTCCGCGGGCGTGGACCGCATTCAGCGGGGCGACCCCAAGAACCGCGGCGTGACGTACCCGTTCTTCGGCTCCGCGGTGGCGAAGCTCGTCGGGGACGGCGACAGCGGGCTACCGCCGTACATCTGGGTGAAGCCGATGAACGGCGGGTTCATCTACAAGGACGCCGGGTTCCTCGGCCCGAAGTTCGGCGCGCTCGCCCTCGGCGACGGCAAGCCGCCCGAAAACCTCCTGCGCCCCAAAGACATCACCGCCGACGAGGACGACGAGCGCAACGACCTGCGCAAGCTGCTCGACAAGAACTACACCAAGGACCGCCGCGCCGAACTGACGGAAGCGAACAGCTACGCCTACGAGATGGCCGCGCAGCTCCAAAAGAAGATCGAACTGTTCGACCTCTCGAAGCTGCCACAAAAAGACCAAGACCGCTACGGCACGCACGACCTCGGCCGGCACATGCTGCTCGCGCGCCGGTTGCTCGAAGCCGGCGTCACGTTCGTGAAGGTGACGAGCTACGGTTGGGACACGCACGGCGACCACTTCAACGGAGCCGCGAGCCTGCACCCGAAGTTCGACAAGCCGTTCGCGGCGATGA
The DNA here is from genome assembly GCA_016872595.1 of Planctomycetota bacterium. Classification (GTDB taxonomy): domain Bacteria; phylum Planctomycetota; class Planctomycetia; order Gemmatales; family Gemmataceae; genus Gemmata. The sequence goes on along the minus strand of VGZJ01000009.1, from coordinate 25,129 downwards.
TCGAAGACCTCGCGGACCGCGGGATGCTCGACAACGTGTTGGTGATCGCGTGCGCCGAGTTCGGCCGCACCCCGCGCATCAACGGGCACATCGGCCGCGACCACTGGCCGGAAGCGTGGAGCGTGGCAATGGCCGGGCGCGGGATCAAGAAGGGCGGCGTGGTCGCGGGCAAGACCAACGCCAACGGCACCGAAGTGCCGCACGACCCGGTGGACGTGGGCGGGCTGTTCCACACGTGGTTCCGCGCGCTGGGCGTGAACCCCGAAGAGACCAGCTACCGCAACGCCGGCCAACCGCTCCCCATCGCGCACGAAGACATGAAGCCGGTGAAAGAGGTGTTGGCGTAGCGACACCGATGACACTCATTCAACCCACGGAATCCGTTGTCGGCTGCCGCTTGTGCAACTTCGCGGCGCTAATGGGTATTCGCTTCCGCGATTACGTGCGCTACGCGCTCGCGGATGGAACCTCACTGGGCGCGGAGTTTTGCTTCTGCACGAGTTGTGGCGTAACACACGCTCGGCCGTGTTCCCCCGAAAGGCCACTCAGCCATCAGCCGCGACCTCTGGTTGTCAAAGCGGGTGCGGTCGAACTGGCGGAGTGGTTGCTCGGCGGCACGCGCACCGAATCGCGAGAGCCTGAAGTTGCGCCAGACAATCGACTCTGTGTCCTCCGGGGGTTTCAGTGCGCAGCTTGCGGCGAGCGCGATTCACTCGTGAGGGACGTGCAGCACGATAGCGCATTCCAAGCGATGTGGTGCCCGGAGTGCCACGAAGGGCCGCTTTCCCGCCTCACGGCAAGCGCGAAACACCTGTAGACGGCGTTCCAACACGAAGAAGCAACATGCAACCCAAAGCTGCCAACGCGCCGAAGGAACTGGGCAAGCCGCTGACGCCCGCGACGCAGATCACGCGCGTCCGCTTCGCGCCGAACGGTAAGACGCTCGCCGCGGCGTGCTTCGACGGCAAGGTGCGCCGGTGGGATGTATCTGGCAAGGAGCCGGCCGAACTGCCGGCGCTCGGCGAGCACAACGGCTGGGTCACGGGCATTGCCTTCGGCGCGAAGCTGCTGTTCAGCGCAGATAGCTGGGGCCGGCTCAGCGCGTGGGACGGCGCGAAGCGCGTGTGGGCCGTCGCGGACGCGCACAACGGCTGGCTGCGCGCGCTCGCCCTCAGCGCCGACGGCAAACAACTCGTCACCTGCGGCAAGGACGGGGCCGTCCGCTTCTGGGTGCCGGAAACGGGCCAGAAGCTCTACGAGTTCGACGCGAAGGCCGACCTGCTCTCGGTGTGCTTCACGGCCGACGGGAAGCCGTTCGCGGGCGACCTGTTCGGCAAGGTCCGCGAGTTCGGGATCGCCTACGGCAACGGGCTGCGCACCTTCGAGGCGAAGGAACTGCACAAGCTCGACCGCATTCAGGATGTGGGCGGGGTGAAGTGCCTCGCGCTCGCGGCCGACGGCAAGACGCTGTTCGCCGGCGGCGCGGCGCCGAAGACCGGCGGGTTCGTCGAATGCACGCCGCTGCTCATCGCCTTCGACCTTGCGACCGGCAAGCGCACGTCGCAATGGAAAGGCGCGGCCCCGGCGGAAGGGTACGTCACCGACATCGCGCCGCGCGCCGACGGCACCGTGATCTTCACGACCAGCGGCCAACCGGGGCAGGGCAAGTTCCACATCTGGAAGCCGGGCGACGACAAGCCGCAGTTCAGCGGCGGCAAGCACCCGAACTGCCACAGCGTCGCGCTCCACCCGGACGGCGACAAGATCGCCGTGAGCGCGACCAACGCCAACAGCAGCGGCAACGGCCGCGTAAAGGGCACCGGCGGCGAGTACCCCGCTAACAGCTCGCCCATTCAGATGTGGAGCTTGTAGCGCGCAAAGCCAAGAAGAGTTTTGACAGGATCACAGGATGAACAGAGATCGAATACAGCCACTCTTTTTTGGCTTTCGATCTTTGTTCATCCTGTGATCCTGTCGAAACTCTTGCTTCCTACACTGCTTCCGTAACCACCAGCCGCACGCTCAGAACGTAGTCCTTCACCTTCGTGCGGTACTCGGTCATGTGGGCGCTCGCGCTGTGGGCGTACAGGGTCTCCACGCTCGCCCACTTCTCGACCACCACCACGACGTCGGGCCTCGGGCCGTCCTGAACGGCGACCGTGGTCGGCACGTCGACAGTGGCTTGGTACTCGATACAGCCGTCTTCGGCGCGCACCAGCGGCGTCACCCACTTGAACGCTTCGAGAACCTGCGCCCGCGTACCGGGCTTCGCGGTGATGGTGGCGATGACGTGGATCATGTGTGGCCCCTATGCGACTTCGAACAGGGTGGGTTGTGTCCACGTTGGTGTAGCGGGTTCGGCGACCGGGGCGAGCAGGTCCGGACCGTCGGCGCTCGCCTTGTTCACGCGGTCGCTCACGGCCCATTTCTCCATGCGCTCCACCGGGTACGGGGTCAGCAACGGGAGTAGCTTCGCCGGGCGCGCCTCGTTCGGGTCGAGCCACGCGCCGAACCGCCCTTCCTCCACGATGGCCGGCATCCGGTCGTGCAGTGGCTTCACGAGGTCGTTCGCGGGCACGGTCAGCACCGCAACCGTGTCGACCGGCCCCGCGGGGCCGTGCCAGCGGTCCCACACGCCGGCGTACACGAACATCCCACCGCCAGCCTTACGGAAGAAGTACGGCCGCTTCTTCTTGCCGACGTGCTTCCACTCGAAGAAGCCATCTGCCGGGACGAGGCACCGGCGGCGGCGGAACGGGTCGCGGAACGCCGGCTTGTCGGGCGCGGTCTCGCCGCGGGCGTTCACGTAGCCGGTGTGCTTCGGGTTCGTGTTCCAGTGCGGGATCAGACCCCAGCGCAGGTCCGCGAGTTCGCGCGTGCCGTTCACGACGCGCAAGACGGGCAGAAGGGTCGAAGGGGCGACGTTGTACCGCGGGCGCGGGTTGTTGAGGTCGTAGGACAGGCCGAACAGGTCGGCGATTTCCGCGCCGGTTGTTGTGAGCGAGATGCGCGCACACATCGGGAGCGCCTCGGATGGGGTGTGGCTCGTGGGGTGAAATCGAGTATACCACACGTGCGCCGGCGCGCGATGTCGGTAGCCTCGAACCTATGGGTACGGCGCGCCCTCCGTACACAATCGGAGCGCCTTTTCCGCGTGCCCCATGAGTTCCCCCCAATACGTCGTTCGCGCGCTCGGGTGGTACCAGCCGCCGCACGGCGACCCGTACACCCGGCGGTTACCCGGCGAGCACGCCCTCGCGACGTTCGGCACGTTCGGCGCGGCCGACGACTACCGCGCCGAACTGGAAGCCGAAGCGCGGGCCGGCGAGAACCCGTTCCGGTTCGGCGGCGGGTCCGTGTTCTTTCAGTCCTCGCTCGACGGCCCGCGGTTGCACGACTGGCTGATGGACGCCGGCATCGAGCCGCCCGCGAGCGAGCTGCGCCACGGCGACTGGCGCGCGTGGTGGGTCGCGTTCGCGCACACGTGGACCGGCGACCAACTCGCGCACGCGTGGGCCGCGTTCGACAAGGTCCGGTTCTTCGACGTGGTCGGGGCCGCACCGCACACGGCGCACGTGCGGTTGGCGGTCGCGGACGAGGGGAACCGGAACCTCGTGCCGCTGCGGTCGGAGCGCGGTCAGTTGGCCGGGGTGACGCGCCGCGCGCCGCCGGCGTCGCGCTTCTCCGAGACGGTCGCGGTGCCGTCGGACGTGCCGCCGCTGGCCGGCGCGGGGTTCCTCGTGCAGCGCCGCGTGGTGCTGAACCAGACCGTGCCCGGCGAGCGGAACGAAGCGCCGGCGAACGTGCGCGCGCCGCTGGCCCTGTTCGCGGCGCGCCCCGCGGCCGAGGCCCACCGCGACGCACTCGCGCGCGCCGCGCGCGCGACGCTGAACCCGTTCGTGTTCGCGGAGCCGGACGGCGGCCCGGCTTCTGCCGACGGCCGCGCGGCGCTCGCGGCGCTGGGGTTCCCGCTCCCGGTGCCGGACGCGGACCGACGCGCCGACTGGCTGGAGTGGTACGACCTGTGCCAAGACGACTCGGGCGACGACCACCGCGCCGCGGTGTGGGACCTGTGCGACCAACCGCTGTTCGAGGTGTTGGGCGTAACCGTGCGCGACGGGTAGGGGGTGCGCGTTGGTAGGTGCCGCGAGCCGAGCAGCACCGCTTCTGAGCGCGGGAGCCTTCGGAGTTTCTCCGAACGCTTCGCCCATGTTCCCCGGTGCCGCGCGGCTCGCGGCACCTACCAAGAGTGGGTGAAGCGGGGCACTACGAACCACGACACAAGCGCGCGGGGCTACACCGCGCCGAGGGCCAGAGAGCAGTTGTGGCCGCCGAAGCCGAAGCTGTTCGAGAGGAGGCGGGACACGCGCACTTGGCGGGCCGCGTTGGGGATGTAGTCGAGGTCGCACCCGCCGGCGACGTCTTGGTTCGCGAGGTTGATCGTCGGGTGCAGTTCGCCGTGCTTGAGCATCAGGGCACAGGCGATGGCCTCGACGCCGCCGCTGGCCCCGAGCAAGTGCCCGATCAGGCTCTTGGTGCTGGAGATCATCAACTTCTTGGCGTGGTCCCCGAACACCTGCTTTACGGCCTTGGTTTCGGCCACGTCGCCGAGGTCGGTGCTGGTGCCGTGGGCGTTGATGTACTGCACGTCGTCGGGGTTCCAGCCGGCGTCGCGAACGGCTTGGCGCATGGCCTCGGCCGCGCCGATGCCGTCCTCGTGCGGGGCGGTGATGTGGAAGGCGTCGGCGGTGTTGCCGGCCCCGCACACTTCGGCGTAAATGGTCGCGCCGCGGGCCTTCGCGTGCTCGTACTCTTCGAGCACCAGCACACCCGCGCCCTCGCTGAGCACGAACCCGTCGCGGTCCTTGTCGAACGGGCGGCTCGCGTGCGTGGGGTCGTCGTTGCGCTGCGAGAGGGCGCGGCAGGCGATGAACCCGGCGAGGCCCAGTGGCGTGACCGCGGCCTCGCTCCCGCCGGTAATCATCACGTCGGCGTAGCCGTAGCGGATGGCGGCAAGCGAATCACCGATGGCGTGCGCGGCGGACGAGCACGCGGTAGTGACGGTGGTGTTCGGCCCGCGCAGGCCAAACCGGATCGAGATGTTGCCGCTGGCCGCGTTCCCGATCATTTTGGGGATCAGGTTCGGGTTCAAGCGACTCGGCCCCTTCGTCATCAGGGTCTCGTGGCCCTCTTCGAGTTCGGCCAGCCCGCCGATGCCGCTGCCGAAGATGCACCCGCACCGGAACGGGTTCTCGGTCTTGAAGTCGATGCCGCTGTCGGTCACGGCCTCGTGCGAGGCGACGATGGCGAACTGCACGAAGCGGTCGAGCTTGCGGGCCTCGAACGCGTTGAGGAGCGGTTCGGTCTTGAAGTTCTTGACCTCGCCCGCGAAGCGCACCTTGTACTGCCCCTTGAGGCCGTTGCCGTAGGGGTAGGTCTCGGTGTCGAAGAGGGTGATGGGCGCAATGCCGCTGCGCCCGGCGAGGAGGCCCCGCCAGTAGTCCGGCACGGAGAGCGCAAGGGGGTTCACCGTGCCCAAGCCGGTAATCACCACCCGGCGGCGCGCGAGGGGAGCGGTCACTGCTTATTCTTAATGGCGTTATCGATGTAGTCGATGGCCTCACCGACCGTCTTGATCTTCTCGGCTTGGTCGTCCGGGATCTGGATGTCGAACTCTTCTTCCAGTTCCATGACGAACTCGACGATGTCGAGCGAGTCCGCGCCGATGTCTTCGATGAACGTCGTCTTGCGGGTGATCTCCTCTTTGTCGAAAGCGAAGTGCTCGCTCACGATGTCGATAACGCGTTGCTCGACGGACACGGTTCGATCCTCCGGGCGGTGGTACGTCCACCGCGGCACCCGCGACCCGGCCGGCTCCGACCGGCCCCGCGCAGCGTCAGGGGTTTTTGTATTGATGTCGTTCGCCCGGTCGTCCGAGGGTGGTCCGCCCGCGGCGTCTGGGGTAACGTACGAACATAATCTACAGACGACGCCCCGAAAAGAAAAGACCGCGCCCGGAACTCCGCGATTACGCTTGGACGTTCCGCACTTCGGCCTTGCGGTTCACCCGTTTCAGCGTGCCGGCCAGCACCCGCCCCGGCCCGATCTCGTAGAACCGCTCGGCCCCGGCCGCGAGCAGCCCGCGGAGCGTGCTCTCCCACTGCACCGGCGACAGGATCTGCTTCACCAGCAGCCCGCGAATGTGGTCGGGGTCCGTGTGCGGTTGGGCGTCCACGTTCGACCACACGGGCACGGCCGGGGCTCTCAGGTGTACCGTGCCGAGGGCCGCGGCGAGGGCGGCGTCGGCCGGGCGCATCAGGCCCGTGTGGAACGCGCCCGCGACCGCGAGCCGCACGGTGCGAATGCCGCCCTTCTGCACGCACAACTGCTCGAACCGCTCGACGGCCGCAAGCGAACCGGAAACCGCGGTGTTGCCGGGGCACAACAGGTTGGCGATCTCGAGCGTGTCCGGGCCGCGGGCCTCGATCACGAGCGCCTCGACATCGGGCACTTCGAGGCCCAGCACGCTGCACATCGCGCCGGGCGTGGCGTCGGCCGCAGCCTGCATTGCCTGCCCGCGGGCCTGCACCAGTTTCACCCCGTCCTCGAACGAGAGCGCGCCGGCGAACGCCAGCGCGGTGTACTCGCCGAGGCTGAGGCCGGCGGTTGCGAACACCGCCTCGGCCGCGTCCGGCTCGGTTGCCTTGAGCTGTTCGAGCGCCGCGAGGCTGGCGACGAAAATGGCCGGTTGGCTTACGTCGGTGGCGTCGAGCCGCGGCGCGGGTCCACTGGTACAGACCGCGAGCAGGTCGTAGCCGAGCACGGCCGAGGCGCGGGCGAACAGGTCCGCCGCGGCCGGCACCGACTGGCACAGCGCCGCGGCCATGCCGACCGTTTGCGCGCCCTGACCGGGGAAAAGGAATACGTTCCGTGGCATGGGGTGTCCTTGAAACCGAAGAACCTAACCCCCCGGCCCCCTTCCCTGAAGGGACGGGGGAGGTTTCGTGATTGCAGATTCGGTCAGCAACACGGCGCGCGGACAGTTCGGCGCGAGTACTCCCCCTTCCCTCCTTCGGGGAAGGGGGCCGGGGGGTTAGGTTCTTCGCCCCCAGTTACTCTTCGCTCGGGGGCAGCGCTTCCAGTTCGGCGACGATCTTCTCGTTCAGTTTGACGCGGACGTCTTGGGCCGCCGCGCCGAGGGCGTTGGAGATGGCCTTGTCCTTCGACGAGCCGTGGCAGATGACGCAGACGCCCTCCACGCCCAGCAGCGGCGCGCCGCCGAACGCGCTGTAGTGGTACTTGGCGATCAGCCCCTTCAGAGCCAGCGCCGCGGCCTCGCGCTCGGTCGTGAGCGCGCCGATAACCTCTTGCCCAACGAGGCCCAGCACGAACTCGGACACGCCCTCGGAGAGTTTCAGAACGACGTTGCCGGTGAACCCGTCGGTCACGACGACGTCGACCGCGCCGCGGTGGATGTCGCGGCCCTCGATGTTGCCGAGGAAGCGGTCCTTGAGCGGCCCGGTGCGGAACAGCTCGTAGGTCTTCTGAACGAGTTCGTGCCCCTTCCCCTCCTCTTCGCCCACGTTCATGAGACCGATGGACGGGCGCTCGATGCCGAGCATGTGGCGCGCGAACACCGCGCCCATCGCGCCGTATTCGAGCAGGTGGCGGGGCTTGGGGAAGACGTTCGCGCCCACGTCCATGATGACGCAACGGCCCTTGGCGGTGGGCATGACGGTGGCGATGCCGGGCCGGTGGACGCACTTGAGGAACCGGCGCGACTTCAGGCCCCCGGCGACGACGGCCCCGGTGTTCCCGGCCGAGACGAGGCCGTCCACAGCCCCTTCCGCCATGAGTTGCCAACAGCGGAAGACGGACGAGTCCGGCTTGCGGCGCATGGCCTCCGCGGGCTTCTCTTTCATCTCGACGGTAACGGGCGCGTGGACGATCTCCGCGCGCCCCGCCGGGACGCCCGCGGCGGCGAGAAGGGGTTCGATCTGGGCCTGATCGCCGACGAGTACGACCGTGAGGTCCGGGGCGGCGGCAAGGGCCAGCCGCGCGCCGCCGACGTTCGGGGCCGGGCCGTGGTCGCCGCCCATCGCGTCGAGGGCGATCCGCATAGGTCACTCACTTCCCTTGCTTGTCGTCCACCAGAATCGCGTCGCGGCCCTGATAGTAGCCGCAGTGGGAGCAGACACGGTGCGGCATCACCGGCTCGCTACAGCGGGCGCAGAACTGAATTTGCACCGGGGTAACGGCGTGGTGGCTGCGCCGCGTGCCCTTCTTGGAGCGGGACGTACGCCGTTTGGGAACTGCCATGACGGTTCTCGCGGTCGGGTCGGAAGACGACAGAAGACGGTCATGTTAGGACCGCCCGCCGCGAAGGTCAAGAAACGCGCCCGGCCCCCGCCCCTACAATAGCGCACCCGCCCGAAACCGGACACTGAACAACCGTGTTCTCGCACCAAGGGAAACCGATGGACCACCTGTGGGCACCTTGGCGGCTGGCGTACGTGACCGCGCCGAAGGAACCGCCGCCCGCGACCGGGCCGGACTGCTTCCTGTGCCGCGCCGCCGCCGGGCCGGACGACCGCGCCAACCTCGTCGCCCACCGCACCGCGCACTCCGTCGTGGTGCTCAACCGCTTCCCGTACAACAACGGGCACCTGCTCGTCGCCCCGCTCGCGCACAAGGCGGCCCTCGCCGACCTCACCTCGGACGAACTGCTCGACCTGCAACTGGTCATGCGGAAGTTGATCGGCGTGCTCGAACGGCGGATGTCGCCGGACGGGTTCAACGTCGGGCTGAATCTCGGCCGCGCCGCGGGCGCGGGCGTGCCGGGGCACCTGCACTGGCACATCGTCCCGCGGTGGAACGGCGACACCAACTTCATGCCCGTCTTCACCGACACCCGCGTCATCTCCCAGTCCCTCGACGCGCTCCACGCGCTGATCGTCGAAGAACTGGCGAAAGGGTGAGTCGCATGTACGGCGTCCCATCCGATCTCGACTTGTCGTTCCTGCTCGAAGCCGAACTGATCCAAGTTCGGCGACCGGCTTCGTGCCAGCGACGTTTCAGACGTGTACGAGTCGTTCACCCTCACCACAGACCGCCCACAGCGATTGATCGTGGTGTGACCGAAGTCTGTTCTGTTGAAATGCTGTCCGTGTGGTGGCGGCTTGAAGCCCCCGCACCCACCGCCCAGATCGCTCTTCAACAGCGCAACCGAAGATAACGAGTCCAAACGCACCGGCGGGCTGACGCCGCGCCGGTCGGCTGTCACCCGTGGCCGTTGGCCCTGCGCCCGCGGACGCTGTGCGGGAACAGTTTCTCTTGCACGAGGGTGCCGCCGGCGTCGAACGGCAGCGGGACCGGGTCGCCCACGAACTCGACGTGCGGGTTCCCGGTCAGGTCTGCCGCCAGCGGCGCGGACACCCACAGCTCCGCGACCTCCAGCGTGTTCGGGATCGCGCAGAACTTCACCTTGTCGAACTCCGGCTGCCAGCACGTCTGGATGCACTGCTCGATCACCTCGCGGTCGGTGTCGAAGCTGAACGGAATCTTGCTGCGCCACAGCGAGCGCGCGGTGAAGTTGTTCATGCGGAACGGCACCGGGTCAATCGCCGCGACCGCGCGGTTCGTGGTGATGTCGGCGAGGCCGATGCCGGTGGCGTTGCCGTGGCTCTCGACCGACACGTCGAGCACCGCGATGCGAACGATGCGCGGGTCGTTCGTCTCGGCCTCGGGCGTAGCTTCCACCAACATGCGGCCGATCACGTTCGGGTCCATGCCGGCCCCGGAGTAGTTCTTGCCGCTCTCGCCGATCACCAGCACGTCGCACCCCTTGAACGGCAGCCGGCCCATCATGCCCGCGGCCCGCTTCAGCAGTTCCGGTTCGCGGGCGTAGAGGTCGTCGCGGTCCACGACTTCGAGGTGCGCGGTCTCCTCCTTGGCGTTCTCCAGAACCGCGAGGCCGCCGAGGAACGGCGTCTTGGCGAGGATGACTTTGCCCGATTCGGGGATCATGTCGCGCAGGCCGCGCGTCCCGAAGCTGTGAATCTGGTCCGCGCCGCGCTGCTTGCCCAATCCGATGACGAGCATCTTGAGGATGCCGCTCTCGAAGGTGCCGCGGAAGTCGGTGTGCGGCTTCACCCGCGACACGGTCACGACGCCGTCGGCGGCGAGCGCGTTCTTGTCCCACCACACCGGCTGGCCCCACGAGTTCAGCCCGATGTTCGCGGCGTCCATGTCCGTGACGACGGGCACGCCGAGGTGGGCTTCGTCGAGGTAGTAGCCGGCGAGCAGTTCGCGCTGGCCGTCGGGCGTGGCCCCGCCGTGCGACCCCATCGCGGCGACGACGAACGGCTTCGCGCCGAGTTCGGCAATCGCGGCAACAGTGGCTTTGGCGATGGGGAGAATGTTGGCGATGCCGCGGCTGCCGAGGCCCACGGCGACGCGCATACCGGGCTTGATGCGCGCCGCGGTCTTCGAGGTGAGCCACTGCCGGCACACCTCCGCGGCCACGTCTCCCACGGGCGGGTGCGCGACGATCTGCCGAACGAGCTGCACGCGCGGAAGGTCCACAATAGGCCTCTGTGTGGGAGGTGCTGTTGGCGGTGGGGTACAGGTTGCCGAGGCGCGATTAGAGATTGCAGATTTGTGATTGATGATTGAAAAGCAGTGCGGGCTGCTCCAGTGCGTTTCAATCACCAATCATCAATTTGCAATCTCTAATCCCTTATTTCAGGTCGGCCTTGAGGGTGACCTTCTTACCCTTGCGCTCGACCACGATGTTGATCGTGGTGTTGGGCTTCTGGGCGCGCATCGCGCTCATGTAGGTGTCGAGGTCCGGGATCGCGGTGCCGGCGATCTCGACGATGATGTCGCCGTCCTTCAGCCCGGCCTTCGCCGCCGCGCCCTCGGCGACGACGCCCTCCAGCAGCACGCCGGTGCCCTCGTAGGCGTAGTTCGGGAGGATGCCGAGGCGCGGGCCACTCGGCCCCTTCGGGGTGGCCGGCGCGGGCCGCGACGGGTCCGCCGGCGCGGGGCTGTTCACCTGCGCGAACTTCGGCGCGGTGTCGCGCGTGGAGAGGTTCAGCGCCATCTGCTCGGCCGCGTCCGCGACGCGCTTCATGCCGGGCACGTCGATGCGCTCCGGCGTGTCGGTCGGCCGGTGGTACTCGCCGTGCAGCCCGGTGAACAGGAACAGCACCGGGATCTTCTTCAGGTAGAACGAGTGGTTGTCGCTGTTACCGGCGCTCGCGGCGACCTTGAACAGGCGGAAGTCGGCCTTCTTCGCGCTCTCCTCCGCGAGTTTCTCGAACCCCTCGCCGGTGCCGGTGCCGTACACGATCAGCTTGTCCTTCTTGGGGAACAGGCCGAGCCAATCGACGTTCACGGGTTTCGTGCGGCCGACCATGTCCATGTTGATCATGGCGACGGTCTTGTTGAGCGGGAACAGCGGTTCCTTGCAGTAGAACTGCGAGCCTTGCAACCCGTCCTCCTCGCCGCTGAAGGTGATGAAGACGATGCGCCGGCCCTGCCGGTCCTTCATGGCCCCGAACCGGCGGGCCAGTTCGATGACGGCGGTGGTGCCGCTGGCGTTGTCGTCCGCGCCGTAGTGGACCTTGCCGCTGGCGGTGGTGCCGCCGGCGCTGTTGCGGGTGCCGTAGCCGACGTGGTCGTAGTGCGCGCCGATCACGATCGTCTCGTCCTTCAGCGGGCCGGCCCCTTCGAGCACGCCGACCACGTTCTTCGACGGGATCGCGGGCCGCTTGATCGTGACGGCCGCGTCCGCGGTCACGGTCTTCAGCTCGAACGACTGCGGCTTGAGCTTGTCGTTGATCGTCGCTTCCAGTTCCTTCAGGGTCTTGTGACCCGCGGCCTTGAACAGGTCGTCGATGGTCTCGCGCTTGACCATGAACACGGGAATCTTGGACGCCGGGGTGCCGAAGGCGTGGTCGGAGAAGTTGGGCAGCGGGTCGATCGCGCCGGTCGCGGCGGTGGTGTCGTTCACGATGATGAGGGCCGCGGCCTTGTTCAGTTGCGCGAGCGCGACCTTCGTGGCGAACGCGGCGTGCGAACTGTCCTGCCCGTCGGGAACGCCGGTGTCGAACCGCTTGTCGCCCTTCTCGCCGTACCGCGGGGTGCGGCGCAGGATCACGACCACCTTGCCCTCGACGTTCAGCCCCTCGTAGTCGTCGTACTTGAGCTTGGGCGCGGTGATACCGTAGCCGGCGAACACGAGGCCGCCGTTGGCCTTCATCGTGGAGCGCGTGAACCCCATCACGGCGAGGTCGGTGCCGAGCTTGGTCGCGGTCTTCTTGTCGCCGTCGCCGAACACGAGTGTGCTGGGGCTGACCGGGGTCGCGTTCAGGAGCGTGTCGAACGGCTGGAAGTAGGTGCCGTCCTTCATGGCCGGCTTGAGGCCGGCCTTTTGGAACGCGGCGGCGATGTGGTCCGCGGCCTTCTGAATGCCCTTCGTCTCGACCCCGCGGCCCTCGCACTCCGGGCCGGCGAGGTAGAAGATGTCCTTGCGCATGCGCTCCAGAACGGGATCGTCGTACGGCTTCTGGGCCTGCACCGGGGCGGCGAGCGCGGCGAGCGCGGCAAGCGAGAAAAGCGCGATCAGCCGGGACGAGCGCGACATGCGGGAGTGTCCTTGGTGGGAAAGCGGCGGGCGGGGACGGATGCCGGTATTATGCGCCGCCCGCGCGCCCGCGGGCAAGGTGCGAGCCGAACGATTCTCCGCCACGCACCTACCAGTACAGTTTGTCGAGGCTCACGTTCCCGCCGCTGAACACGATGCCGACCGCGCCGGCGTCGGGCAGCGCGCGGAACGCCGCGCCCAGCGCGACCGCCGCGCCCACGGCCCCGCTCGGCTCCACGATCAGTTTCATCCGCTCCCACACGAGGCGCATCGCGGCCCGGATCTCGTCGTCGGTAACAGTGAACACGGCTTCAACGAGGTCGCGGATGACCGGCCACGTGAGTTGCCCGGTGCTGGTGAGCAGGCCGTCGGCGATGGTGTTGGGGGCGGTCTGAGGCTGCCACTCGCCCGCGGCCTTCGACCGCGCCGCGTCGTCCGCGCCGAGCGGCTCCGCGCCGAACACGCGCAGGCCGGGCTTCACCCCGCGGCCGGCGATCGCGCACCCGGCCAGCAGCCCGCCGCCGCCGACCGGGGTGATCAGGGCGTCGAGGTGCGGCACCTCGTCGAGCAGTTCGAGGGCCGCGGTGCCCTGCCCCGCGATCACGTCCGCGTGGTCGAACGGCGGGATCAGGGTCGCCCCGGTCTCGGCGACCAGCCGGGCCGCAGCCTCCTCGCGCGCCGCGAGGTTCGGCTCGCACAGGGTGACGCGCCCGCCGTACCCTTCGACCGCGGCGCGCTTCACCGCGGGCGCGGTGGTCGGCATAACGATGTACGCCGGCACCCCGCGGACGCGGGCCGCGAGCGCGAGCGCCTGCGCGTGGTTCCCGCTGGAGTGCGTCACGACCCCGCGCGCGGCCTCGGCGTCCGACAGCTTGCGCACCGCGTTGGTCGCGCCGCGGTACTTGAACGCCCCGATCTTCTGCAGGTTCTCGCACTTGAAGTACAGCTTGCGCCCCGCGAGTCGGTCGAGCGTGTCGCACGTCAGCACCGGCGTGCGGTGGGCGAAGCCCGCGATCCGCGCGGCGGCGGCGCGCACGTCGTCGAGGGTACAAGCGTACGTCGGCACGGCGGCGCTCCCGGTTTGACGCGCCTCCTCGGCGCGCGGTTCCTCTGTCGGCGCGGGTTCGAGTGCCGCTTGCGGCTTCGCGAGCGGTTCCTCTCGCGACGACTCGGCGCGCGGCTCCTCTGGCGGCGCGAGTGGCTCTGGTGCCGCTTGCGGCGCGGGTGGCTCTGGTGCCGCTTGCGGCTTCGCGAGCAACTCCGGCACAGGTTCGGCGAACAGCTCCGCAATCAGGTGCGCGTCGGCCTGTTCGACGATCTCTTCCGCGCGCGGCGCGGGCGGCTCGGGCGGCGCGACTTCGACTTGTTGCGCTGGTAGCGGCGCGAGCAACTGCGCCGCGGCGAACGCGCCCGCTTCGCTCATCAGCGCCGCGGCGGTCGCGCGCTCGTTCTGCGTGTTCGTCTTCAGCTTCTGAACGTACCGCTGCGCCTTCGGGTCGGTGATCTTGTTCGACTGGACCGCGGCGAACTCGAAGTGCGCGGGATCGAACGGCGCGGGAGCGCCCGCGCCTGTGGAAACGCACTCGACCAGCGCGCGGAGGGGCAGCGCGGCCTGAAAAACTGCGTCGCGCGTCGGGCCGTCCAGCAGCGCGAGCAGGCCGGGGCCGTGCGTCTCGGCCAGCGCGCGGAGGTCCGGGTCGGGGTCGGCCTCGCGCGCGACCGCGTCGTCACAGGCCGCCCGCGCCGACTGCACACGCTGCCGCAGCGCGATGCGGACGTGCGCGAGCGCCAGTTCCTCGGCCGCAATCTCGTCGCGCGGCGGCACAATCGGGTCGGTCATTCGTCGAGGTCCGCGAACGGGTTCCAGTTCGCCAAGAAGACCGCGGCCACGGAGTCGAGGCGCACGGCCGGCGTCTCGATGCCGGCGCGGAGCGCGGCGGCGACGGCCCGCTCCACCTTCGCGCGGGCGGCCTCGGTGTCGCGGTGCTTGCCGCTGAGGAACGCCAGCCGGCTCGCGGTCTGGGCGTCGCGCTCGGCGGCGTCGCGGTCGGCCGCGGTCAAGCGGTCGGCCACGCGCGCGGCCCACTCGTCGGTGCCGCGCACGTGTTCCTCCGCGGCCTTGCGCGCCGCGGTCACGAGCTTCGCCCACGCCGCCCGCGCGAAGTGCGGGTCGAGCGCGGCCCAGCGCTCGGCGTTCAGGTTGAAGTCCTTGCCGCCGTCGGGCCGCTTCATCTTCGAGTAGTCTTCGGTCAAGAGCGCGAGCCGCGCCGCGTTCGTAACGGGTTCGAGGCTCTGGTCGAGCCAGACCGACACCGGGAACGGCGGGAACTGCCAGTCGGCCTGTCGGCGCACCGCGTGCGCGGACCACGCGCCCTCTTTGGGCAGCGCCGCGAGCGCGGCGGCGACGGGGCAATCGACGACGAACTCGAACCGGAACGCGACCTCCGCGGGCTTCGCCAGCTTCGTCTTGGGCCGGTAGCGCCACAGCGCCGCGACCGCGCCGCGGTCGTCCCAGTTCACGTAATCGACCAGCGCGTCGACGAACGGGTCGCCGATGCGCGCGAGCGCCGCGTTGTAGTTCTGCGCCTTGCGCCGGTCGAACGCCAGCGCGTAGGTCATCGGGCGCTCCGGGGTCGAGCGCTCGTCGTCGGTGTCAATGATGTGGCCGAAGTACCGCACCATGCGGCCGACGGGCATGAGCGTCGAGGGGCCGGTGGGCCGCGGGCGCTGGAACTGGTAGCGCCCGACATCGGCCTCCGGCGGCCCCTCTTGCCGCCGTGCGAACTGTAGCCCTTCGACCACCCACGTGTGCGCGACCGCTTGCCAGTCGGCCCGGCTCTGGTGATCGGCGCGGGCCAGTTCGTCGGCGAAGTGCTCGTGCCCGGCGGGAGCTTCCACCGCGTCCAACTCGTCGAGAACCTGAATCTCGCGCAGCGCCGTTTCGACCACGCCGTTTTCGCCCGCGAGTTTCTCGGTCGCCGCCGACAGCGCCGGCGCGCCCTCGGCCAGCGCCGCCGGGTACAGCGCGGCCAGTTCCGTTTCCGTCAGGTATTGCAGCGCCGCAACGGAGCGGTCGAACGCCTTGTACCCGCGGTTCAGGTACTCGACCCACGCCGCGGCGAGCGCGTCGCAGTCCGCGGCCAGCACGACCGAGCGCACCGGCGTCGCGACCCCGTAGCGGTCGAGCCGGCCGACGCGCTGTTCGACGCGGTTGGGCGACCACGGCAGATCGAAGTGAACGAGGACCGTGCCGCGGCCGTGCAGGTTCAGCCCTTCCTCCGCGGTGCGGTCGCCCACGAGGACGCGGAACGAGGTGGACGTGCGGAAGTGCTGCCACCCGGCGCGCCCGTGCCGCACCACTTGGCCCGGCCAGCGCAGGTTCAGCGCGTCGAACACCTCGTCGGCGACGTGCGGGTAACTGGCGAACACAACGGCGCGCGCCGGCACTTTGGCCTTCGTCGCGTCGAACAGGTTCTTGAGACCCGCGACGAGCGCGTCGACGCGCACGAGCGATTCGGCCTCGGCCGCGGCGTCGCGCAGCTTCTGGAGCGCCGCGACCTCGCCGGTGAACATCGGCGTTTCTTTGAGCGCTTCGCGGTCGTCGGAAGGCAGGTTGGCGGGCGCGTCGCCCTCGCCGAGCCGCGCGAGCACCAGTTCCGAGAGGGCGGTCGCGTCGCACGCGGCGGCTTCGGCGAACAGCACGAAGACGCGGCCGAAAGTCGCGGCCTGCGCCGCCTTCGCGCCCTTCGCGGCGGCGGCGCGCCAGTGATCGAGCGCGGCGAGCAAGGGCGCGGTCGCGGGGTCGGTGTAGGCCCAGCGCTCGACGCCCGCGCGCCCCGGCAGCAGCCCCTCAACGCGGTCATCCGCGCGGCGGTTCCGCAGTAAGCGGCGGTGCAAGCGGTACGCCTCCGAGACGTGCGCGCGAACGGCGCGGATGCGCTCGGCGCGCTCCGGCGCGTCGGGATCGGCCCCGTACTTGAGGAACGGTTTCAGCCCCTTCGCGAACGAGGCCAACCGTTCGTCGTTGGGGAAGGCGTCGGTGAACTGCTTGAGCGCGCCTTCGAGGTAGCTGCCCTCTTCGTCCGGCTTGAACAGGTGGTAGAGCTGCGCCACGGTCTGGTGGCGCTCGAGCCGGTTGCGGAACCCCTTGAGGTCGCCCAGCGGGTACATCACGGGGTCGAGCAGGTGCAACAGCGCCTGAAAGCCGCTCTCGTCAGAATGCAGCGTCGGTGTCGCGGACAGCAGCAAGAGGCGCGTGTCGGTGTCGGTGACGAGCTTCGCGATGTTGGCGAACCGCTGGCGCGGCTTGGTGGCCCGCGGCGCGCCGGCCCAGCGCGCGAGTTGGTGCGCCTCGTCGATGACCACGAGGGCCGCACCCTTGTGCGCCTTCAGGTCGGCGTCGTGCGCCAGAATGTGAATCGACTGGTCGAGCAGCGGGCCGAGGCGGAACCGCTGCGTCAGTTCGGCGCGCCACTGCTTCTCGAGGTGCCCCGGCACGAGCACCAGCACCGAGTGATCGGCGGGGTGTTCGAGGACGTACTGTCGCAGGACGACGCCGGCTTCAATCGTCTTGCCGAGGCCCACTTCGTCCGCGAGCAGGTAGCGCTGCACGGGGTCTTGGAGCACGCGGCGGATCACTTCGATCTGGTGCGGTTCGAGGTCGATGCACGACGACAGGAGGCCGGTCATGCCGGCGCACGCGCCGCGCTGGGCGATGGCGGCGCGCACGAACCCGGCCCGGCGCTGCTGCCAGATGGGAGTTTCGGTGATGCGCGCCGCGAGGAACGCCGCCGGGTCCGGGATCGGCAGGTCGCAGCGCGTGTACAGTTCCGTGGCCGGGATCGTTTCGAGCTTGCGGGCGTTGGGGAACTGCACGAGGTACTTGCCGACGCTCTCGGCGAGCGCGCGGCCGGCGCGCCACGACGTGCCGCCGGGCAGTTGCTCGTACACGCGCGTTTCGCAGTCGAGAATAACTCGAGCGACGGACGCAATGGGCACGGTCTCGGTGCGCGGCGCGATGCCGGGGCCGAGGAAGTAGTCGATGGTAACGGCGGTGCGCGTGAGCTTCTGAATCTTGCCGACGCCGAGCCGGTTCTCGCGGGAGCGAACGAACTCGCCGATTTGGGCGACAGCCATTACCGGAACCCGAGGTGAGTGGGGCGGGCACCAATATTGTCGGCCGCGCCCCGCGATGTGCAAGGGGCGAAGTGGGCGAGCTAATCGTTGGTGCAAATCTCGATTGGCAGGCCCAAGCGACCGCAAGCGAGTAGGAAGTCGGGCGGCAGTTTCAGGTCGAATTGGTCCGCGTTCATCCAACCACTAATGAAGACATCAGCAACCATGCCGCGCGCGCCAGTCGTCAAATCCCGTCGGCGTGAGTGAAGAGAACCAATCGGCCGCGTGCTGTAAGCCCGCGCCGACTTTGGTTGCGAACTGTTGGTGGCGTTCTGGTCCGGGATCGCATTCCGCCAGTGAAACCGACACGAGGGCGATTCGGGCCGCTTTGTAGGGCGAGTCGCTGGGATATGACGTGTACCCGGTTTCCGGCTGAAAGCCGATCAGATCGAAGAACAGCGACCCGGTGGCTTCGGAACCGCCCCATCCGCGCAGGCTGACGTGGAGCACTTCGACGGCCACGGTCACTCCCTCCGCTCGTTTCTCGTCGTCTCACCCGCGCACTACTCGGACGTGCTTTCGCGCCGGGCGGTAGGCTGTTCATTGATAACTCATGCCAACCAACTACCGGCACCGATCATGCCAATCGGCTTGACCGTTTCCCTCAGCGAGTGCCCCTGCCGTGGGTAGTGGAAGTGCCAGCCTTCGTAACCCGGAGTTGGCGCAACTACCATTACGAGCTCATTCGAGAAGGAAATGCTGAGTAAGCCTTCGTGTTCCGCGAGCGCGTCGGTAACTGTGTGACCGATCACTTCGAGTAACGGGCCGAGGGCGCGCGGGTTCCATTTGTCGCCGAACAACGAGCCTTCCAGAACGCGCTCGTGCGTGCCGCGAAGCAGAGTGATGCTTGACTCGATCAGCAGTTCCGATTCGCCGTCCTCGTCGGAAAAGAAGATCAACGATGTCATCCTGCCGATTCGCAACTCGAATGCCGTGTCGCCGATGATCGGCAGAACCGTGTGCCGGCCGCGTGCCACAAACTTCTTGCTCATCACGATTCTCCTTCCGCCGCCGCGTCTCAACTGTACTTGGCGACGCCGGGCACCGACACCGGCGGGTGGAGCAGTTTCGTTTGCCAGTCGAACGCCGGGAGCGGGTCTTCGGCTTTCGTGCCCAACACCCCCTTGAACAGGTCTTCCTTCGAGTCTAGCGCCATCTTCCACGTGATCTCTTGCCCGGTGTACGCGGCCATGCGGCCCATGATCGCCAGCAGCGTGCTGTGGCTCATGTACGCGCCGTTGTTGATCGGCTTCTTGGCGCGGATGCTCGCGAACAGCTCGTCGTGCTCCTGTTGGTACATCTGGTTGAACGGCCCCTCGTACACCCAGTCTTCTTTGTCGCTCTTGATGGTCAGCCCGTTGGTGCGCTCCGAGAGGAGGGCGTTGCCGCGGGTGCCGAGCACGCGGGCGCTCATGTCGCCCTTCGTTTTCGGGTGCTGGCGCGTGTTGCTCACGAGCCGCGCGCCGTTGGCGTACTCGTACACCACGGAGAAGTGGTCGTAGATGTTGCCGTATTCGGGGCCGCTGAGGACGCTGCGCCCGCCCATGCCGATGGCCTTCGTCGGGTACTTGTCCTGCATCACCCACGCGCACACGTCGAGGAAGTGGACGTGTTGTTCGACGTTGAAGTCGCCCGACAGCCACGTGAAGTTGTACCAGTTGCGCATGTGGTACGTCACGTCGGTCCAGTCGGGCTGGCGCTTCTTCTCCCAGCGCCCGCCGCGGTAGTCGTTGGCGAACAGCGTGACCACGTCGCCGATCGCGCCGCCGTGAATGCGCTTCACGCTCTCCTTGAACCCGCTGTCGTAGCGGAGGCACAGGCCGGACACGATGCTCAGGTTCTTCTTCTTGGCGGCCTCGCACGAGTCGAGGACCGAGCGCACGCCGGGCGCGTCCACGGCCACCGGCTTCTCGGCGAAGACGTGCTTGCCGGCTTCCACCGCGGCCTTGAGGTGCAGCGGGCGGAACTGCGGCGGTGTGGTCAGCAGCACCACGTCGCACCGCTCGATCACCTTCTGGTAGGCGTCGAATCCGACGAACTTCGCATCGGGCTTCACGTCCACCTTCGCCGCGACGCTCTCCTTCTTCGACAGGTTTTCGAGGCTCTTGTCGAGCCGGTCGGCGAAGGCGTCGGCCATCGCCACGAGCTTCACGTTCTTGTCGGCCTGAAGCGCGTTGACAGCGGCCCCAGTGCCGCGGTCGCCGCACCCGATCAGCCCGACTTTCAGCACGTCGTCGCCCGCGGCAAACAGCGACGGCGCGGCGGCAGCGGCGACCGCGGACGCGGCCAAGAACTGACGGCGGGAAGCGGACATGGGTAGGCCTCGGTGGGAGAGCGATTGGCGTGCAGTGTACCCGCGCGCGCGGGTTACAGTAAAGCGGCAAGCTCGTCGGCGAAGAACGGCGACAGCAGCGCGCCCTTCGATCCGAGGCCGTTGAAGTAGGCGCGGCGCGGGTTCGCCGGGTCGCGGCCCAGCACCGGGAACCCGGCGTCGATGACCGGGCGCACCGCGGCGCAGTGGTCGATCACCTCGAACGGCCGTGTCAGGAACGCGCGCAGTTTCGACTCGATCTCCGCGCGGCCTTCGGGCGTCGGCACGGCGTCGAGCGGGTCGTGCGCGTACGTCGCCCCGGCGCGATACAACTCGTGTCCCACTGGAGCGACCGTGAAGCCCGGCTTTGCGGGCGACAGGTCGCGAGTCCCGACAGGAGCGACCGTGAAGCCCGGCTTTGCGGGCGGCAGGTCGCGAGTCCCGACTGGAGCGACCGTGAAGCCCGGCTTTGCGGGCGACAGGTCGCGAGTCCCGACAGGAGCGAGCCAGATGCCGCGATGCACGACGCGCTCTTCCGCGAGACCCGGCACGCGCACGGTGAGGATTTCGCCCTTCGCGGCGTTGAACCGCAGACCGCAATCCGGCGCGTACCCGCGGCAGTCGATGGTGGTCGCCCCTTCGCAGTCCGCCGGCGCGCCGAAGATTCCGCGCGCGCGGAAGTGCGCGCGCGAGGCGTCGAGGTAGCGCGGCACGTCGAGGCGCGCCGCGGCCGGCATCTCGAACCCGCCGAACGGGGCGGCGAAGCAGTCCGGCACCTCGGCCGGGCGCACGAGGTCGCGCAGCATCTCGGCGCGACGGCGGAACTCGTCGCGCTCGGCTTCGCTCGCGAAGATGCGCAGCGCCGGGCGCTCGTGAAAGAACCGCGCGCCGGTCTCGGCTTCGACCGCTCGGTAGAACGCGCCCGCGACCGGGCGCAGTTCGTCCCAGCGCCAACTGATCGCGAGCCGCTTGCCGGTGACTGGGGTGATGAGTCCGGCCGCGAGGCGCGACGCCCCGCCGCGGTCGTCGTCGGTGATGCGCACCGCGCGCCCGCGGCGCAGCAGTTGCCACGCCAGCGCGGTGCCGGCCAAGCCCTGCCCGACGATGAGGAAGTTCGACATCTTGTAGGACAGGCCTCCCGGCCTGTCTCACCATGACAGGCCGGGAGGCCTGTCCTACGAAAGCTGCGCTTTGAGATCGGGGCGGCGCGTCAGGGTGCGGTCGCGCGCGCCGCGCGCGAGGTCGTAGATGCCGGGCGCGTCGAGGGTTTCGCCCGCGGTCAGCAGGCACGCGGCCCGCGCCGCGGTCGCGCGGGCGAACTGGCTCGCGAGGCACGCGGCGCAGCAGAGGGCGTAGGTCTTGAGTTCGGCGGTGGTGCCGTCGCTCCAGCGGGCCGCGACCTTGTACGCGGCCGGCGCGCCGCACCCCGCGGGGTAGCACAGCACCGGGTACGGCGACATGGGCATGAGGAAGTTCCGTTGCGGTCTTCTGTAGCCGGGGTCTGTGATCCCGGTAGCTGAACCTGTGGGGTAGCTCCGGCCTCACAGAGGCCGGCTACAGAAGGCAGAATCAGTCGCACGGGTAGGGCAGTTCGTCGCCGTGGATGTACGCGAGCGCGTTCATCGCGGCCTTCAGTTCCGCGTCCTTCTTGGTGTTGCCCCACGCCGCGGGGAAGCGGTCGTCGTTCACTTGGGCCGCGACCTTGAAGCACTTGTTGTGGTCCGGGCCTTGCTCGTCGAGGAGGAAGTAGCGCGGGGTGCCGCCGTACTCGCGCTGCGTGACCGTTTGTAGTTGCGACTTGGCGTTCGCGGAGATGGCCTCGCGCGCGACCCGCTCGACCTCCGGGCCGATGAACCGCAGCACGAACGCCTTCGCCGCGTCCCACCCGCCGTCGAGGAAGATGCCGGCGACCAGCGACTCGAACACGTCCGCGAGCATGTTCGACGGCAGTTCCGCGTACGGCCGCACGCCCTTGCCCAAGAACAGGAAGTCGCCGAGGCCGATCTCTTGACTGAACTTCGCGCACGTCTTGCGGCTGACCACGACCGACTTCACCTTGGTCAGGTCGCCCTCTTGGTACTCCGGGAACCGCTCGAAGAGCTGTTCGCAGGTGACGAGGCCGAGGACGCTGTCGCCGAGGAACTCGAGCCGCTCGTTACTGGCGGCGCGCGTGTTGGCGCTGGAGGTGTGCGTGAGGGCGGCGCGCAGCAGTTCCGGGCGGGCGAAGCGGTAGCCGATGGCGTCTTGGCACTCTTCGAGAACCGTGCGCTCGCGGGTTCCGGTCAGCGTGTTCGAGGGAGGCATAAACGGGGTCTGATGACGGGCGGGTTATAAGGATGGATGTTAGACAACGTACCATCGGCCGGCGCGGGAGTCAACGCGACACACGCGCGAACCGCGCCGCGCGGTTCGCGCTGGCCCGCGCCCGCGGTCTTTGGCACAATGGCGGTACGTTCCCCCCACCCCGGAGCCGCTGTCATGCCCCTCTCCCGGCGTCAGTTCTTGGCCGCGTCCGCCGCGCTCGGCGCGGGCCGCATCGCCCCCGCCATCGATCCCGTCGCGCGCCCGGCCGGCAAGCCGGTCCTCAAGCTCGCGCTCGCCGCGTACAGTTTCCGCCAAGCGCTCGACGTGAAGAAGGGCACGATGACGCTCTTCGACTTCATCGACTACGCCGCCGAACTGCCGCTCGACGGCGTGGAACTCACGTCGTACTACTGGGCCGAAACGACCGACGACTACGCCGCGAAGCTGAAGGCGCACGCGGCCAAGAAGAAGCTGGCGATCTCCGGGGTGCCGGTCGGCAACAACTTCTGCGCCACCGGCGCTGCGTACAAGGCCGAGATTCAGAAGGTGAAGGACTGGACCGCGCGGGCCGCGAAGGTCGGCGCGCAGACGGTGCGCATCTTCGCCGGCAACCTGCCCAAGGGCGAGAAACTCGAGGACGCACAGAAGCGCGTCGTGGACGCGATGAACGAGTGCTGCGAGGTCGCGGAGAAGTTGGGCGTGGTGCTGGCGCTGGAGAACCACGGCGGCATCACCGACACGCCGGAACACCTGCTCGAACTGGTGAAGCCGGTGAAGAGCAAGGCGCTGGGCGTGAACATCGACACCGGCAACTTCCACACCGCCGACCCCTACGCCGACATCGGCAAGATCGCGCCCTACGGCGTCGTGTCGCAGGTGAAGACCGAAGTGTTCCCCGGCAACAAGCGCGAGGACGCCGACCTCGCGAAAGTGGTGAAGATTCTCAAGGACGCCAACTTCCACGGGTTCGTGGCATTGGAGTACGAAGCGAAGGAAGACGCGAAGGTCGCCGTGCCGAAGTACGTCAAGGAACTGCGCAAGTTAATCGGCTGACCCTTCCCGCGGCGGGGCGCTCCCATGATCCGTATCGAATCCGACCGGCGCACGGTGCTGACGGCGGGCGCGCTCGGCGCGGTCGGGCTGTCGCTGCCGGCACTGCTCGCGCGCGAGTCGCGCGGCGCGCCCCGCGCCGCCGGGTTCGGCCGCGCGAAGGCGTGTATCTTCCTGTTCATGGGCGGCGGGCCGCCGCAGCACGAGACGTGGGACCCGAAACCGGACGCGCCCGCCGAGGTGCGCGGCGAGTTCAAGCCCATTAGCTCCGCCACGCCCGGCCTGCGCGTCGGCGAACTGATGCCGCTCGTCGCGCAACAAACGCGCCGCATCTGCGTGCTGCGCGCGATGTCCACCGGCATCAACGCCCACTCGTCCAGCGGGTATTGGGTGCTGACCGGTGTTCCGCACCCGCGCGGCGACGTAGAGGTCGCGGGGCAGTTCACCGCGAACGACTGGCCGTGCGTCGGGGCGATGGTGAACCGACTCACGCCGCCGCGCCGCGGGCTGCCGAACGTGGTCGCACTGCCGGAACAGATCATCAACAACCCGAACGACCCGTGGCCCGGCCAGAGCGCCGGCTTCCTCGGCCGCGCGTTCGACCCGTGGCTGGTGACGTGCGACCCCTCGCGCGCCGACTTCAGCCTGAACGAGGTCGCGCCACCGGCCGACGTACCGCCGGTGCGATTCGACGACCGCCGATCGTTGCTGGAACAGGTGAACAAGCACACCGACCGCCTCGCGGCCGGCGACCTCGGCCGGTACACGCCGAACGTGCAACAGGCGTTCGACCTGCTCGCGGACAAGCGCGCGCGGGCCGCGTTCGATCTGACCGCGGAGAGCGCCCGCACGCGCGACCGCTACGGCCGCGGCAAGTTCGCCCAGTCGTGCCTCGTCGCCCGCCGCCTCGTCGAAGCCGGCGTGCGCCTCGTGCAGGTGAACTGGCCGCGCGAGCCGGGCGACACCAGCGCCGGCAACCCGCTGTGGGACACGCACTCAAAGAACGCCG
The DNA here is from genome assembly GCA_016872595.1 of Planctomycetota bacterium. Lineage (GTDB taxonomy): Bacteria > Planctomycetota > Planctomycetia > Gemmatales > Gemmataceae > Gemmata. Next base: position 631 of record VGZJ01000009.1, on the reverse strand, counting down.
AGCGCCTGAAAACCGTACTGATGCCACAAATGGACCGCGCCTATTCCGCGCTGCTCGATGACTTGGTCGCGCGCGGCCTGCTCGACGAAACGCTCGTGGTGTGGGTGGGCGAGTTCGGCCGCACGCCGAAGATCAACCCCGCTGGGGGCCGCGACCACTGGGGCCGGGTGTTCCCCGCGGCGCTGGCCGGCGGCGGGGTGAGCGGCGGGCAGGTGTTGGGCGCGAGCGACAAGATCGGCGGCGACCCGACCGACGGCCTCACGCGCCCCGAAGAGCTAACGGCGACCATCTTCCACGCGCTGGGCATCGCGCCCGACACCGAGATCCGCGACCCCCTCGGCCGCCCCCACCCCGTCAGCCGCGGGAGCGTAATCCGCAAGGTGTTCGGGTAGTCGACGACAGAGACGACGGACGCACTCGACCAACTGAGCCAGTTGTATGAGGCTGCCCATGCGCGTTGAATTCGATTGCCCCCTGTGCCGCGCGACGGTGCTCGCCCCACCTGAGGTCACGCCACGGTTTGCGGTGGGTCTTGCGGTCCACGGGGCACGGGATAGGAAAAGCGCGGGTCGATTTTGCCGCAACTGTTGTCCAGGATGAGCCATGAGCACCCCGCGTTTCACAGCCGAGG
>VGZJ01000008.1 GCA_016872595.1 Planctomycetota bacterium | reverse complement strand
GGGTTCGTGGACTCCGCACCATGCGGCATCCACGAATGCTCCATCTGAACCTCAGTTCCGCTGAAGCGAAAGCCCTAACTCGCCAATCTCTAACCAGTTCGGCAAGTCCAAGATGGCAACAGCACTGACGTGACCCCCATACTCGCCGTTATGACCATGCCGGCGGCGGCAGCGACGGCCAGCAGCAAAATATCCAGCGGGCGTTTCAAGTCGGTTGCGAAACCCGTTCGGACGAGGATCCATCGCGTCAGTAGCGGCCCGAGCGTATTCCCGACGCTAATTCCGACGGTCAACGGGACGGAATTCCCGTTGATCACGTTGACGAGGAACGCGCCCAGCGCGATCCCGGGCCAAGTCGAGTAGCCCCAGCGGAGCAGGAAGCCGACGGCGATCCCGGTGGGCAACCACACGAGGGTAATCGTCGTGCCGTATGCCGGGGTCTGTAGGCCGAGGTATCCGGTGAGTACATACGCCAGTGCGAGACACAAAGCCATCCGCCAGTTGTGCATGTCGCATTCCGCCTCGTGGTGTCAAACCAAAGTGTAGGCAGCGACCGACACTATCCATGCCACCATTGGCACTCCGCAACTCGCAGTCGTGATACTACCGATGACGGCTGGGTAGATGGAGGTGCCCTGTCAGTGTCTGCTCCCCACGCGAAGCACCGGGGCGGGTCGCACCACAGCCCGGCGACGGTCATCGGGGACGCAAGAAGGGGGAGACGTTGTACGACGTGCACCGGACGACGAACAGCGAATCGGACATCCACTGATGTGCGTGGAACAACACGAGGTACGGGTTCCACGGGATGAACGCCGCCGTCAACACCTAGTCGAACGACGGCAAAACCGGTCCGATCAACGCCCGCGCCGAGACGGTCGCCGGCCTGCCCACGTTCGCGGACTCGTACCGCCACAAGCGCTGTATCATCCCCGCGACCGGGTTCTACGAGTGGAAGAATGTAGGTGCGAAGAAGGTGCCGCACCGGTTCCGGCTCGCGTCCGGCGGTTTGACGGGGTTCACCGGGTTGTGGAGCGTATGGACCGCAACAGAGAAGACCAAATTCATCACCTGCTGCATCATCACCACGACCGCGAACGACGTGATGCGACCGTATCACGACCGAATGCCCGCAGTCCTCGCGCCCGACGACTATGCGACCTGGCTCGACGCCGACGCACCCACGACGGAACTGCACTCGCTGTTGAAACCGTACCCGTCGGAGTTGATGGACGTGAGTGAGGCGAACCCGCTCATGAACAACCCGAAGAACGACGGGCCGGAGTTGCTCGAACCGGCGGCCTAACGTAACCGGTGAGTGTTCGCCATGACCGTCCGCGCCGCACTGTGGTCCGCAATCACCGCCCAGCCCGGCGAAGACACCCCGAAGTTGGCCCTTGCCGACTGGCTAGACGAGCTCGGGTCTGCGGCCACGGCCTACGCGCTCCGGTGGTTCGTAGCGCGCGGGAAGTGGCCGCACCAGTTCGCGAACGGCTAGGTGGGCTGGTATCGGTCGAGGCGGGCGAAGGAACACTGCCTGCCGCCGTTGCTCTGGGGTCAGGTGCGGGCCGGGACGGGGAACCGTTCGACCGTGGTCGGGACCTCATCCGGGTGCGAAAATCGTTGCGGACCACCCTTCGCGGGGGTACTTTGTGGCCGCACGGCCGATTTGCGTTTCCAGAGGCGTTCATCTGGGAAAGATCGGAGAAGATCGAGTGCGTGTATCGGACTTCCGAGGCGCTGCCGGTCTCGGCGGCCCCGCGTGTGCCACCGACGGGTGATCGCACTTCATAACGGTTCAGTACGGTCCCTTCAAAGTCGCGCACAGTCGCCCCATTCGCCGTCGCACCTGTCGGCATGCGCCCACCGTAGGCGAACGACATACCGTCGGGGGCGACCGCGACCGCGTACACGACTTGCCCGGCTTTGAAGGTATTCAGACACGCGCCCGAGCGCGCGTCCCACACGCGCACAGTTCGGTCGCCGCCCGACACGAGCCGCCCGTCCGGGGCGAACGCCACGCTCCGCACGTCCTTCTTGTGCCCGATCAGCTTCAACATGACACCCACCTCGATTGGGGTCGGTGGTTCGCGCTCAGCGCCAGCGGAAGATGCGCAGGGCGACGGCGAAGCTGAGCGTTCCCCAGAGGCCGAGCACGAGTAGCGGGCGCGGGAGGGCGTCCCAGCCGGCCCCGTCGTTCATCACCGCGCGCAGGCCGTCGTTGAGGGCGGTCAGCGGCAGCGCTTGCACGAACCACTGCATCCCGTCGGGGAACTTCGAGGCCGCGAAGAACACGCCCGACAGCACGTACATCGGGAGCATCATCGCGTTCAACAGGCCGGCCGCGGTTTCGAGGGTCCGCGCACGGCTGCCGATCAGCAGGCCGAGGCCCGCGAAGGTCGCCCCGCCCGCCGCGACCAGTGCCGCGAACGCCAGCGGGTTGCCGCGCACGCGGATGTCGAACGCGAAGTGCGCGACGGTCAGCAGGAGCGCCACGTCCACGAACGTGAACACGAGGCGGCTGAGCATGATGCTCAGGAGGAAATCCGAGCGCCGCATCGGGGTGGCTTGGAACCGCTTGAGCAGTTTGCGGACGCGCAGGTCGGCGACCGCGAACCCGACGCCGAACAACCCGCCGCCGAGCAGGTTCATGCCCAATAAGCCGGGGATGAGGAAGTCGATGTAGCGCGCGCCGGGTTCGGTCACGGCGCGCTGTTCGGGCACCGGGTCGGCCGGGTGCGCGGCGCGGAGCAGCGCGCGGTCGGCGGCGTTCCGGCCCAGCACGCTCTCGGAGCGCGTCTCGTCGAACAGGTACTCGTGGCCCGCGCCGCGGCCCGGCGTGGGCACGACGACCGCGTCCGCCTTCGAGGTGCGGAGCCGCTTGCGGCACGTCGCCTCGTCGTGAACTTCGACCTTCAGGCCCGGCGCGTCGGCGAGCTTCGCGCGCAGCGCCTCGGTCGCGCCGGGGTTCGCCGGGTCCAGTTGCACGTCGACGGTGGACGCGGGGACCGGCTTCTCGCTGAACGCCATCGCGAGCGTGGTCGCGAGGATCAGCGGGAACCCGTACACCCAGAACAGCGCCGCCGGCTCGCGCACGAACTCGCGGAACCGGGCCAACGTCAAGTGACCGAGAGCGGACATGTAAGGGTCCAAGTTCCAGAGTTCCAAGTTCCAAGTTGAAGCCAGAGCTGCGTTCCGTGCCTTCAACATGGAACTTGGAACTCTGGAACTTGGAACTATGAATCCGAACGCAAGTGCCGCCCCGTGAGGGTGACGAACACGTCTTCGAGGGTCGCGGTGCGCGTGGTCAGGCCGGCGATCTTCGCGCCGGTGGCGCGGGCCGCGTCGAGCAGGGCCGGCAGCGCGCGGTGCGGTTCGCCCGCGGTCAGCGTCACGCGCGCGCCCTCCTCGCGCGACGACGTCACGGTCGGCAGCGCGACCAGTTGGTCGCTGGTGAGGCGCGCCGCGGTCGCGGGGTCGTAGTCGAGGTCGATGACGTGTTCGCCGCCGACGCGCGCGATGAGTTCGGCCGGGGAGCCGAGCGCGATCACCTTCCCGTAATCGACCACGGCGACGCGGTCGCACAAGCGCTCGGCCTCGTCCATGTAGTGCGTGGTGACGACGACCGTGCGCCCGCGGTCCTTCTGCGCGCGGATCACGTCCCACAGTTGGCGGCGCGACTGCGGGTCGAGGCCGGTGGTGGGTTCGTCGAGGAACAGTAGGTCCGGTTCGCCCACGAGCGCCGTCGCCACCGCGAGCCGCTGCTTCTGGCCACCGGACAGCTTCTCGACGTAGCTCTTCGCCTTCTCTTCGAGGCCGACGCGGGCGATGGCCTCGTCCGGGGTCAGGCCGCTCGGGTAGAACGAGCGGAACAGCGCGACCGTTTCGCGCACCGTGAGCTTGTCGGAGAGGCGCGTTTCTTGGAGCGAAATGCCGATGCGCTGGCGTATCGCGGCCTCGCCGTCGGCCCACGTCAGGCCGAGTACCTCGACCTCTCCGGATGTGGCGTCGAGCAACCCTTCGATGATTTCGAGCGTGGTGGTTTTGCCGGCCCCGTTCGGCCCGAGCAGGCCGAAGCACTCGCCCACGGCGACCTCAAGGTCGAGTCCGCGCACCGCTTCGACCGGGGGCCGGGCGCGGTAGGTCTTCACGAGGGCGCGAACGCGAATGGCTGGGATCATGCGTATAGGTTACGAACTCGCGCCGCGCGCGGCCTCACAGCAGCCCGCGGCGGTACAGGCACGCGCAGTCCATGCCCCACGCGACCCCGATGTGCAGCGCCGCGCCGAGCCAGACCGAGCGCGTCACGAGGCTCATGTAGCCGAGGACGACGCCGGCCACGATGCTCGCGGTCGCCTCCGGCATCGGCTTCCCGAAGTGGATTTGGACGTACGGCACCATCGAGACGAACACCGCGTACGCGCCGAAGCGGTGCTTCAGCCCATGAACCATGAACCCCCGGAAGAAGAACTCCAACCCCACGAACTGCGCGGCGTAGGCCAGGTCCCACTTCCACAGGTTCGCGTGTACGTCCTCGCGCGAGCGGAACGGCACGAACGGGTACGTCGCCTGAAAGCGCTCCTCGGCCGAACACACGATCACTAGCGGGACCATCACCATCACGAACAGCACGTACAGCGGCCACGCGCGCCACAGCCCGTGGAGCTTCAGACCGTGGTCGCTCAGCTGTTGGCGGAACACGAACTTGAGCGCGACGATCGGCAGTGCGACGTACGTCACCGTCGAAACGAGCGCCCACCAGACGCGACTGCCGAGCGGGTCGTTTCCCCAGCGGCGGAGCGTGTCGTGAACGGCGGCGGCCGTCTCCGGGCCGGCGAGCACACGCGCCAGCCACGTCAGTTCCGTGACAACCTGATAGGTCGCAGAGGTGTAGTTCTGGACGAGGAGGCTGACGGCCGCGACGAGCAGCACGACCGGCGTCTTCCAGTCCGGCCCGCGGTTCGGGTCGAGCCGGTACGCCAGCGCGTCGGCCTCGACCTTGCGCAGCGGTTCCGCGAACCAGCGGTCCCAATAGCGACGGAGCGTGCTGTGCATCGAGCGAGACACCGCAAGGGGAGCACGTGCGACGGGTGAAGTTTACGGCGCGCGCGCGTCGCGGGCAGCGGCCCACCGCGGCCGAGTTGCCGACCTGCTCGCGGCCTCGTAGCGGCGCGCCGGTCTCACTCGATGCGTTCGACCTCGCCGCGCAGTCCCATTAGGAACATGTGGGTATGCGGCGGCTTAAGCGGATCGTCCGCGCACGGGACTTTCGCCTTCTTCTCTTTCTTCGTGTTCTTCTTCTGCTCCTTCTCGATCCCGTCGAAGTGCACCCGGAACCATTCCTTCAGTTCGTCCCGGAGCGCGTGCGCGAACGTCGCATGGTCGGCGGCCTCTTTGCTCAAGTCCGCCCCGCCGTCGTGCGGGTAGTACTTCACGCCCAAGAACTTTTCGTACGCGCCGCAGTCGCGGTGCTCGACGATGTACACGTCGCTGAGCTTGTAGCCGGTGAGCGTTAACACCGAACCGAGGTGGTCGTGCAGCGTCGCCCGCCAGTGTTCGAACTTCGGTTCGACGCAGATCGGCCCCGGCCACTCGGTGATCGCGTTCGAGAGGCAGAGTGACGCGCCCGCGAACGCGATGTGGTAGTAGCGGTTGGTCAGGTTCTCGTGGTTCAGGAACCGCACGAGGTCGTCGAGCAGCCGGTAATCGACGCAGCTGATGACGAGCACGAACTTGCGCGGCGGCGGGTGGTCGTCCGGGTACTTCTGGAGCGTGGCCTCACTCATGAACAGCCCTCGCAGGACACGGCACCGGCTCCAGCCTACGCGCTCGCGGGTGGGGCCGCAAGCGCGTGAAAGTTCGTGGAAAACGGCCGCGCGCTGTTCCGTTCGTCCCGCGCGAGGCGCATACTCTCCCTTACCCCACCCGCTGCCGAGGGCCGCCATGTCCGCTCGTCCGCTCGCCGCCGTCGCCCTCACCGCGACCGCGTTCGCCGCAGCGCTCGCGTTCCAGAACCCCGACCGCGTGCCGCAACCGCGGTTCACACTGCCGGCCGAACCCGCACCCACCGCCGCGGCCCCGGCGTACTGGAAGGGCAACCTCCACACGCACACCCTCTGGAGCGACGGCGACGATTACCCCGAGATGGTCGTCGATTGGTACAAGAAGCACGGCTACCAGTTCCTCGCGCTGACCGAACACAACCTGCTCGCCGAGGGCGACAAGTGGGTGGACGCGGAGTCGAACGCGACGCGCACGAAGGCCACGAAAAAGTACGTCGAGCGCTTCGGCGAGAAGTGGGCCGAGTTCCGCACCAACAAGGACAAGAAGCAGGCGCGGCTGAAACCGCTGGCCGAGTTCCGCACCCTGTTCGACGAGCCGGGGAAGTTCCTCCTCGTGCCGGCCGAGGAGATCACGCACAGCTTCGCCAAGCGCCCGATCCACATGAACGGCATCAACCTGCGCGACCCGATCAAGCCACTCGACGGCAAGGACGCCGTCGAGACCGTGCGCGTCAACGTGCGCCAAGTGAGCGAGCAGCGCGCCAAGAGCGGGCGCATGATGATCGCGTTCCTCAACCACCCGAACTACGGTTGGGGCGTGCGCGCCGAAGAGATGCTCCTCGCGGAGGAACTGAAGTACTTCGAGGTGTTCAACGGGCACCCCGGCGTGCGGAACTACGGCGACGCCCAGCACGCGAGCTGCGAGCGCGTCTGGGACATCACCAACGCCCTGCGCCTCGGCAAGCACAAGCTCCCCGTCGTGTACGGCCTCGCCACCGACGACGCCCACGGGTACCACGAGTTCGCGGTCGGCAAGGTGAACCCCGGCCGCGGGTGGGTGATGGTGAAGGCCCCGTTCCTCACCGCCGATTCGCTAGTGAAGGGGCTTGAGGCCGGCGACTTCTACGCCAGCACCGGCGTCGTGCTCGACTCGATCACCCGCGACGACAAGACCCTGAAGCTCGCGATCCGCGCCGAGGCCGGGGTCACGTACAAGACCGAGTTCGTCGCCACGATGCAGGGCACCGACCTGACCTCGACCCCGAAGACGTTCAAGGACAAGGACGGCAAGGAAACCCCCGTAACCAGCGACTACTCCGCGGACATCGGCAAGGTCGTTGCCACGTCGACCGACGCGAACCCGACGTACACGTTCACCGGCAAGGAACTGTACGTGCGCGCGAAGGTGACGAGCAGCAAGCCGCACCCGAACCCCTACGCGAAGGGCGACGTCGAGGTCGCGTGGACGCAGCCCGTCGTGCCGTAAGCGGCGCGTTCGGGTTCCCGCGCCCGCGGTTCCGGTGCTAAGATCGAGCGCCCCGCCACACCGGACCCGCCATGCGAACCCGCTTCTTCGCCGCGCTGCTCGCCCTCGCGCCCCTCGCGCCCACGGCCCGCTCCGCGGTCGTGGTGATCGGCAACTACACCGACACCGCGATCCCGTTCACGCTGGCCGAACCGGACGCTAAGCCGCGCGCGCACAAGCTCGGCGAGAACGAGGTCGCGGCATTCACCGTCAGCGGCCCCGCGGACCTCACCTTCACCGCCAAGGGCAAGCCACACGTCCTCCGGCTCGACCCCTACAACGCCTTCGTTTTCCTGCCGGACAAAGACGCCGGCGCGCGCCTCGAAGGGCTGGAGCAACCGGGCGAGCCGCTCGACCGCGACACCCGCCCCGAGCTGAACGGCGCGAAGCGCGACCCGGTGGTAACGGTGCCCGTCACGATGTACGTGGACGACGCCGAGCCGCGCGCCGAGGCACTGTGGAAGAAGGAACTCCGCGCGCGGTTCGACGAGGTCGCCGCGGCGCTGGAGAAGGGAACCGGCGTCCGGCTCGAACTGGTCGGTTTCGATTCGTGGAAGTCCGACCCGAACGCGACCACGACCACCGACTTGCTCAAGAGCTTCGAGGCCGCGGTGCCGGTGAAGGCCGGGTCGCTCGCCGTCGGCTATTCGAGCCGCCGCTTGGACGACAAGATCGACCCGACGTTCGGCGCGAGTCGCGGGCTGGCGGGGCGGCACGTCCTGTTGCGCGAGGCGCGGCCGAAGAACGAGCCGGAGCGCGTCGAAGTGTTACTGCACCACGTCGCGCGCGCGCTCGGCGGCGTGGGCACGCCCGACCCCGGCTCGGCGCTGCGCGCCAAGCAGGGCGACGGCTACATCCTCCGCGCCGGCGCGGTCCTGCGCCTCGACCCGCTCAACGCGCTGGCGCTCAACATCTGGGCCGACGAGCGCCGCGCCGACGCGGGCGCGACCCTCGGCACCATTACCCCGGTCGCGCGGCACCGACTCACACGCGCGTACAAGGCGCTGCTGAAGGCCGCGCCCGGCGACGCGCTCGCCCTCAGTTACCTCAACGACCTCGGGGCCGACATTGCCAAGCAACCGGACCCGAAGCCGAAGGGCCCCGACCGCCCGCTGGTGAAGCTCGGCGCGCGCGACGACCTGACGCGGTTCGTCCTGCGGGCCATCGTCGACCGCGCGAAGGCCAACACCGGACCTGCCGCACTGACCGGCGACGAACTGACCGCGGCGTACGTGCGCGCGGCGGCGCACGCCGCGGGCAAGCGCGAGGGGCCGGAGATGATCCCCGCGTTCCTCATCGCGCTCGGCGTCGCGCTCGACGACGGCACCGCGCTGGCCGACGACGCGACCACGGCCGCCGCGGTGAAGGAGTTAGAAACGGCCGACGAGCGCAAGGAGCGGCTCGCGGTGCTCGGCAACCCGACGTTCGCGGGGCGGCGCGACTTGTGCCGCCGGTTCTTCATCGGGTGCGCCACGGGCGAGCTCCTGTCCGAGACCGCGGCGGAGAAGGTCGCCATCGGCCGTGCGATGTTCGACCTGCACACCCGCGCCGGGTTCTGCGAGCCGGCGCTCGCGGCCGAGTTCACCGGCATCACGTTCGCGCGCGCGTGCTTCCGCGACGCCGAGATCATGCGCGACGCCGGGGCACGGTTCCCCGCCGAACTGTACCTGCCGGCGCTCACCGGCCTGCGCAACGGCATCGGCCCGGAGAAGTTCGAGGACCTGTACGGCGACACCGCCGACAAGCGGTTCCTCTCGCTCGTCGCCGACGTGCGCAAGCGCGCCAAGGAGCTAAAGGAGTACAAGTAGGAGCGCCGTCTATGTAGGTCGCGGTCGAGCGAGGTGTTGCGAGCGAGGCCCGACGGCCATAAGGTTCAGCGCATCTGCGAAGCAGGTTTCGCCCTCTTCTGTAGCCGGCCTCTGCGAGGCCGGGGCGAACCGCGAGGTTTGGTTACGGGGCGACGTGGGATCTTGCCCGAGAGGTTCGCTCCGGCCTCGCAGAGGCCGGCTACAGGATGAGGGCACGCAAGCGGGATAAGCACACCTCACTGGCCGTCGGGCCTCGCTCACAAAACCTCGCTCGACCGCGACCGACAACAAAACAGACCCATCGCCGTCACGGGAAGTTCGGTACTGTCGCGAGCTTCTTCCGGTCGAGGTGGTCGTACAGTTTCAGCGCACTCAGCTTGTATGACCCGCCCGGTTGCTTCTTGAACGTCCCCTTCATGTAGACGGGGATCGTGGGCAGGCCTTGCGGGGTGCCCTTCCCCAAGAACCCGATTTCGATGGTGTTCGCGTCGATCTCGACCACGTCCTCGCGCGCGAAGTCCGCGACCGAGACTTTCACGTTGTTCTTGCGCAGCAAGTCCCAAAACGGGTGCTTCTTCAGCTCGTCGCGCGACAGGGGCTTGCCGGCCGGGGCGTCCGCGGTGTGAACGGTCACGGTGTCCGCGACGTGCTCGACGAAGGCGTCGGGGTTCTTGGCGTCGGCGCTCGCGCCGATCATGAACGTGCGGCGCACGGCCTCTTCGCGCGGGCTTTCGCTCGACTTGTCGACGAGGAACGCAAGCAACATCAGGAAGAAGGCGACGCCGAACGCGAGCGTCGCGCGCTTGCTCTGCTTCTGCGACGCCACCGCGCCCGAGATAACCAGAAACCCGCCGAGCAGCAGGTACCACCACCGCGGCGGGTCGATGAAGAAGTCCATAACGTCCGTCGTAAGGTCGTAAGGTCGAAAGTCGTAACGTCGCGGCCGAACGTCCCCGACGTTACGACTTTCGACCTTACGACTCGAGACTCATTTCCGCATCTCCCACCCATAGACGGCGGCCGAACCGAGTTGTTCCTCGATTCGCAGCAGTTGGTTGTACTTCGCGATGCGGTCGGTGCGGCTCGCGCTGCCGGTCTTGATCTGCCCGCAGTTGGTGGCGACCGCGAGGTCGGCAATCGTCACGTCCTCGGTCTCGCCGCTCCGGTGGCTCATGATCGCGGTGAACTTGTTCCGCTTCGCGGTCTCCACCGCGTCCAGCGTCTCGGTCAGCGTGCCGATCTGGTTCACCTTCACCAGAATGCTATTCCCGCAACCGTCCTTGATGCCGCGCTTGAGGCGCTCGGTGTTGGTCACGAACAGGTCGTCGCCCACGAGTTGCACCTTCGCGCCGAGCTTCGTCGTCAGCTTGTGCCACCCGGCCCAGTCGTCTTCCGAGAGGCCGTCCTCGATGGAGATGATCGGGTACTTGGCGCACAGCCCGGCCCACAGGTCGATCATCTCGTCGCTGGAAATCACCTTCTTCGGGTCGCTCTTGAAGAAGCAGTAGCCCTCCTTCTTGTGAAGGAGCTTCGCCTCCTCGAACAGTTCCGTACACGCGGCGTCGAGCGCGAAGGCGATTTGGTCGCCGATCTTGTACCCGGCCTTCTCGATGGCGGTTGAGATGGTCGCGAGCGCGTCATCGGCCGACGGGATGTTCGGTGCGAACCCGCCCTCGTCGCCGACCGCCGTGTTCAGCCCCTTGTCGTGCAGCACCTTCTTCAGGCTGTGGAACACCTCCGCTCCCATGCGCAGCCCTTCGCGGAAACTGGTCGCGCCGACGGGCACGATCATGAACTCTTGGAAGTCCACGGTGCTGTCGGCGTGCTTGCCGCCGTTGAGGATGTTCATGAGCGGCACGGGCAGCACGCACGCGCTGGTGCCGCCGACGTAGCGGTACAGCGGTTGGCCGAGCGCGTTCGCGGCGGCGTGGGCCGCGGCCATCGACACGCCGAGGATCGCGTTCGCGCCGAGCTTGCCCTTGTTGGGCGTGCCATCGAGCGCCAGCATCTTCTTGTCGATGGCCTGTTGGCCGAACACGCACATCCCGGTCACGGCGGGGGCGATCGCGTCGATCACGTTCCGCACCGCCCCGAGCGTCCCCTTGCCGAGGTAGCGCTTCTTGTCCCCGTCGCGCAACTCGACGGCCTCGTGCGCGCCGGTACTGGCCCCGCTGGGCACCGCAGCCCGGCCGGTCGTGCCGCACGCCAGCACCACCTCGACCTCGACCGTGGGGTTGCCGCGGCTGTCCAGAATCTCGCGGGCCTTCAGCGCGCTGATCTTGCTCATCGTAAGTGTTTCGTCTTGGGGGAAGGGAGCGCGAATCGCAGATGGGATATGGTCAGCGCGCGATTGGTCAAGTGAAGTGAGGAAAGCCGACCGGCCCCGGCGGGAGCAGTCTCGTCGGGTAACGCGCCCGAGGGCGTCGTGCCCGAGGTCGCGCGCCCTGTTGTGAATAACGATGCGCCGGGGCCGGCCGGTGGCGGCGGGAAGTTCCGGGACCGGGGGTCGTCGGGGGTCGAACACCCGATCAAACCGGACACGGCTTCCGCGGGCGGAGTCACGGCAACAGGGGGCTGCCGGATCGCAACCCGCGAGCGCTCTTCCCGCCGGCCGGAACGCGCGCCGCCGGGCTGGGGACCGGGCTGCGCGTGAACCCTCGCGCCGCTCGCCGGAACCGTTTGCGGTGCCGGCGAACGTCGCACCCCATTATTCGGCACGTACCGGAACTGGCCTTGACACCGAGTTTACTTTCCGCGGAACGCGCGCAGCACGCCGAGGTTCACGGCGTCCATCGGGTTCCCGGCGTCGTCCTCTTTCGGGGTCTCCAGAATCATCGGCAGGTCCGCAAATCGCGGGTCGGTCACGAGCATGCGAAAGGCATCCGCGCCGATCTCGCCCAGCCCGATCCCGGCGTGCCGGTCCTTGCGGCTCCCGAACGGCTTCGCGCTGTCGTTGACGTGGAACAGCTTCAGGCGCGACAGCCCGACCGCGTCGTCGAACTGCTGGAACGTGGCCGCGTAGTCGGTCGCTGTGCCGAGCCCGTAGCCCGCGGCGAAGACGTGGCATGTGTCGAAGCACACGTCCATTCGATCGGCGCAGTTCGCGCGCCCGAGGATCGTGCCGAGGTGCTCGAAGCGGTGCCCGAGCGCGGTCCCCTGACCCGCGGTCGTTTCGATCAGCACGCGCACGGCGAAGCCCTTGCAGCGCGCGTGAACCTCTTCGTACCCGGCGATGACGCGCGCGAGGCCGGCGTCTTCGCCGCTGCCTACGTGCGAGCCGGGGTGCGTCACGAGGTAGCTGAGGTCGAGCGCTTCGGCGCGCTCCATCTCGTCCACGAACGCCGCGACCGACTTGGCGAACAGCGCGTCGTCCGGCGAGGCGAGGTTGATGAGGTACGAGTCGTGCGCGGTGAGGAACCGCAGAGTTGCGGCGCGCGCGGCCGCGCGGAACGCGCCCACCTCGGCGTCAGCGGGCTTCGCGGCCTGCCAGCGGCTGGCGTTCTTGGTGAACAGTTGCAGCGTCTCGCACCCCAGCGCAACCGCTTCGGGCACCGCGCGCGACAGCCCGCCCTGAGTGGACACATGGGTTCCGAACAGCGGCATCGGCCGTCCTCCGTGAGATACCGGAGATTGTGACCGATCCGCGCGCCGCCGACAGCGCCAGTTGTGAGCGCCGCGCGGCCTATCTTCAAAACGAAACGAGGGGCGGCTGGCCCCTCGTTCGGTCGCGGTTCTCGTGGCGCGCGGGTCACGCGAGCTTCGCGGTGACGTTCACGAAGGTGTGGACGTGCGGGAGCGCGCGGTAGCTCCACACGAAGCCCGGGCCTTCGAGCCGCCAGAACGTCCACGGCGTGGCCGCAGTGCCCTTGCCCTCGTCGTAGAACGCCAGCGCCAGCTTCTCCATGCCACCGTTGGCCTTCACGATCTCCATCACCTCGTCGCCGTCCTCCTTGCGGTACGGGGCGACCAGCGCCTTCATCACCTTCTCGGTCAGCGCCTTCTGGTCTTTGGACATGTCGGCGAAGGCGAGCCCGGGGAGCTTGGTCGCGCCCTTGCCCGGCGTCTTCACGCCGCCGTGCTCGTCCTTCCACTTCGGCCCGCTCACCAGCGCCACCTTCTTCGCCGCCTCGTCGAACGACGTGAACAGCTCCTGCGCGGCTTTGGTCTGCGCGTAGAAGACGTTCGTGGTGGCGTACCCGCTGGGGCTGTGGCCGTAGTACAGCGGCCCGCCGAACGCGGTCTTCTCTTCGGAGTTGCCGTCGCACCGCACCGTGAGGTGGTGCCCGCAGAACACGAGCGAGAACTTCTTGCCCTCGACCGGTTCGCCGTAGATCAGCGCGCCGATGGTCTCGAAGTCGTTGCTGTTGTCGAATCGCCCGTTTCGGCTCAGGGCCTTGTAGCCCTCTTCGCCGTTGGCGATGGCCCGGAAGATCTTGTCGAGCAGTTCGACCTGCTTCTTGTTGTACTCTTCGCCGATGCGCGACTTGCCGTCCGCGCCGTTGTGCGTGAGGAGACGGGCCGCGGTGCCCTTGCCGTTGTTGACGCCGTGGTCCCACGCGCGCACCAGCTTCTTCTTCTGGTCCGAGTCCATGCTCTTGTACAGTTCGAAGATCATCGCTTCGGCCTGTGCCTGCTTTTCGGCGCGGGCGGCAGCGGCCTTCTGGAGCGGGGTCAGCCCGACCGTGGCGACGGCCGCAGCGGAGCCGAGCACGCGGATGAAGTCGCGGCGGCCGAGGGGCGCGCCGGTCTCACACTCGGGGCAGTTCGCGGTCTGTTCGGCGGGCAGCATGGACATGCACTCCGGCGGGGGAAAGGGATTCGGGCGGCGGAACACGCGCTATTTAACCCGAACCGCGCGCCGTTGTCACGCGGGAAGCGATGAGAAGTTGAAAGAGAAACCGCGGTGTCACTTGGTGAGTTTGTCGATGTCGATCACCATCCCATCGTCGGGCATGATGACCTTCTTCATCTCGACGTCGTTCGGGTTCTTCTTGAACAGATAGACAGAGCCGTCGCAAAGGAGCGTATGGAAGTCGCCGTCGAACAACCCGCCGAGACCGGGCAGCGGGGCTTTCGCGTTGAAGGGGATGTCGCCCGGTTGCGACCACACCACCGGCGTGCCGGCCTCGACCACGAGCGCCGTGTTCGAGGTGCCATCGGGAATCTGCGGGAGCGTGTAGGCCACGCCCTTCTCGTTGAACAGCGCGCCCTTCCCCACGAACCGCTGGTAGTACGTCTCGCCCTCTTTGGCCTTCACGCGGATCGGCGCGTACACCTTCGGCATCTTGGCGATGAGCTTCTTGTTGTTCGCGCTGTCCCACGGCTCGTCAAGTTTGAACTGCTTGTACAACTTCTCCTCGTCCAAATACGGCAGGATGGCGACGCGCCACGAGAGCAGCGGGCGGCCGGCCTTGTCGGTGATGTCGTCGGCCCACTTCTCTTTGTTGTGGTCGGCGTAGGAGTGCATCCCGATGCCGATCTGCCGGAGGTTCTTAGCCGAAGCCGTGCGGTGCGCCGCGGTGACCGCGGGCGGCTTCTCGTCCTTCGGCAGCGGGGCCGCGCCGAGCGCGCCCACCAGCAGCACGGGCACCACCACAACGAGCCACTTCGCGCGCATGGAACGCCCTCAACAGGTGAATCAGACTTTGCCCTTGAAGAAGACGGCACCCAGCGGCGGCAGATTCAGGGCCGCGGAGTACTTCTGCCCGTGCAGCGGGGCGAACTCGGCGAACACGCCGCCGTTGTTGCCGACGTTGCTCCCGCCGTACACGCTCGCGTCGGTGTTCAGCACCTCGGCCCACGCGCCCGGCCCCGGCACGCCCAACCGGTAGTTGTGCCGCGGAACGGGCGTGAAGTTGAACACGCACACGATCGCGTCGTCGCCCTTGCCCTTGCGCACGAAGCTGATGACGCTGTTCGCGGCGTCCGTGCAGTCGATCCACTCGAACCCGCCCGGCTGGTTGTCCAGTTCGTGCATCGCCGGTTCGTTCGCGTACAGTTTGTTCAAGTCGCGCACCGCGGACTGCACGCCCTTGTGCGGCGGCAGCTTCAACAGGTGCCAGTCGATGCTCTGGTCGTGCCGCCACTCTTGGCGCTGGGCGATCTCGCCGCCCATGAACACGAGCTTCTTGCCGGTCATCGCCCACTGGTACGCGAACAGGAGCCGCATCCCGGCGAACTTCTGCCACTCGTCCCCGGCCATCTTGTCCCACAGCGGGCCTTTGCCCTGCACCACTTCGTCGTGCGACAGGGGCAGAATGAAGTTCTCGTTGTAGGCGTACAGCATGCGGAACGTGAGGTCGTTCTGGTGGTGCTTGCGGTGCAGCGGGTCCTTCATGAAGTACTTCAGCGTGTCGTGCATCCAGCCCATGTCCCACTTGTAGCCGAAGCCGAGACCGCCGACGTAGGTGGGGCGCGACACGAGGCTCCACGCGGTGCTCTCTTCGGCATGCGTCTGCACGTCGGGGAAGTGCTTGTACACTTCCTCGTTGAACCGCCGCAGGAACGAAATGGCGTCGATGTTCTCCTTCCCGCCGTAGCGGTTCGGCACCCACTCGCCCTCCTTGCGCGAGTAATCGAGGTACAGCATCGACGCGACCGCGTCGACGCGCAGCCCGTCGATGTGGTACTTGTCGAGCCAGAACAGCGCGCTCGACAAGAGGAAGCTGCGGACCTCGTGCCGACTGTAGTTGAAGACGAAGCTGCCCCAGTCCGGGTGGAACCCTTGGCGCACGTCCTCGTGCTCGTACAGCGCCGTCCCGTCGAACTTCGCCAGCGCCCACGCGTCGGTGGCGAAGTGACTCGGCACCCAGTCGAGGACCACGCCCACGCCGGCTCGGTGCAGCGTGTCGATGAGGAACATCAGGTCTTGCGGCGTCCCGTAGCGGCTGGTCGCGGCGAAGTAGCCCGTGGTCTGGTAGCCCCACGACGCGAAGAACGGGTGCTCGGTGATCGGCAGCAGTTCGACGTGCGTGAACCCCATCTCCGCGCAGTAGGTCGCGAGCTTCGGGGCCACGTCGCGATAGTTGAGCGAGTGGTACGGCGGATCGGCCTCGCGCATCCACGAGCCGAGGTGGACCTCGTAAATGCTCAGCGGCTTGTCGTGCCCGCCCTTCGCCTTGCGGCCCGCCATCCAGTCCGCGTCGTTCCACTCGTAGCTCAAGTCCCACGTGACCGCGGCGCTCTTGGGCGGGATCTCGCAGGTGAACGCGAACGGGTCCGTCTTCTCGGCGGTGAACCCGCCGGGCGCGGCGACGTGGTACTTGTAGCAGGTGCCGCCACCGACGCCGGGGATGAACCCGCCCCACACGCCCGACGAGCCGATACGATTGAGCGGGTTCGCGCCGCGGTCCCAACTGTTGAAGTCACCGACCACACTCACGTAGTCCGCGTTCGGTGCCCACACCGCGAAGTGGTAGCCGTCTCGCCCGTTCACGGTGGCGCGGTGCGAGCCGAGCTTGTCGTACAGCCGGACGTGGCTCCCCTCGTTGAAGAGGTACATGTCCTGCGGGCCGAACCAGCCGTACTCACCCGGCGCGCCGGGATTCGGCGTGCTGGCGGGCGCGGGGTCGGAGCCGAACGGCAGGAACTTGCTGGACTCGACGCTCATGGTGGTGTGGCAGCGCGAGGAAGTGGGAAAGATAAGGAAGAACTACCGGATTCGCGGGCCGAACGCCAGACGCACGCGGCGCTTCTGCGAAAGTAGTGAGCCGCGGTGCAACGGTTGTGCCGGTCACGCCCCGACCGCGACGCCGTGGACCATCTGCTCCCACGCGCCTTCGAGCACCGCGAGCGCGTCGGGCGGCAGCGGGCGCTCCGAGTACACTGCGTGAGCGTACAGTAGCGCGAGCCGCGCGAACTCTTCCTCTTGATCAGGGAAGACTTCGCCCAGTCGCAAGACGAACTCGAACGGCGTCTCGGTCGGGTCGCGCCCGGCGGCGCGGCCGTGCGCCCACGCATCGAGCGCCTCGAAGCTGTAGGCGATCAGCTCGCCTATGTCGCGCCCCTCGGCGGTACCATCCGAAAAGGGATTCGAGTACGCGCTAAAGGGTGGCGGCCTTACAGCCCCTTGCGGTTCCGCAACCGCCGTCATCGCACCTGCGCCCTCAGAAGGTGCGCGCCGAAACAGGTTGGCCCACCACGCGCGCAACCCTGCGAGCCAGCGCTTGGCCCAGTCGGTGAACGGCGCGAGGTACTTCAGCACGGCGAAGAACAGGCCGAAGATGACCAGCAGCGCGACGAGCGCGAACACCAGCCACTTGAGCGCGCCCGCGACCGCACGGAACGTCTCCCCGAACGGCTGACTCGAACTCGTGCCGCTGCGCGAGCCGCCTTCCTCTTTGGCGTCGTCGCCTTGTTGCTCGTTCGCGCCCGACTGCGACTCGCGGCTCTCGGGGTCGTCCTTCTGGTCGCCCGCGCCCTTTCCTTCTTGCTTCTTGCCGCCCCCGCCCTTCCCGTCGTTGCCCTTGCCGCTCCCCTGAGTGCCCTTCGTCCCGCCGCTCTGCCCGCCCTTGGCGCTCGCGCCCCCGTCACCGGCCTTCGACTCGCTCCCGGCCGCGCCGTCGCCTTTGCCGCTGGACCCGCCGCGCTGGGCGTAGCGCGAGGCGTCGCGGTCGGACTTGCCGGCGCGCTCGATCCCGAACCACGGCACCTCCGAGTGCGGGCGCGGCAGGAACGCCGCGAGCGCCACGAACCCGACGATCAACACCGCGCCGAGGCCGAGCCAGCCCACCGTCATCGCGGCCGGCACTTTCGCCTTGCGCTGGCGCAGGTAGCGGCGCACGCCGAGCAAACTGGTCGTGACGAGCAGGCCGAGCGCGCTGGCAACGTACACCGCCATTTGCAGGAAGGTGGCCCGGCGGCGCTTGTCGTCGTCGGCATCGACCAGCGACTGGCCGAGCGCGAACAGCGGGAGCGCCGCGAGCGCGAAATACAGCACCCACACGCCCGGCGTGTGCCCGGCCTTGCGCTTCGCCTCGCGGTGGGCCTTGTAGCGCTCGATCCAGTTCCAGAGTTTGGAATCTGGTTCCGTTCTCTTGACCGTCTTGGTCTTCTTCGGCTTCGCGCTCGCCTGCGGCTCACGGCTAACGGGGGCAGGTTCGTCAGCGTCCAAGCCTGCTGCGTTCAACAGGCCGCGCCCGCTCGACGCGCGATTCTCGTCGAGGTGCGTGCAGTCCCACGTGAGCTTGTGCGCGCTCCACCAGATTACCGCCATGAGGCCGAGGTTGACGAGCCAGCCCCACGAGTTAAGCCACCCCTTCGGGTACTCGACATACGAAAGGAGCGCGAGATAGGTGACGACGGCGAGCGCGAGGCCGTAGATCGCGGCGCGCGTGCGGTCGTACTGGATCGAAATGCGCGCGACCAGAACCGCGGCCGACACGAAGAAGAAGAGCGTGTACAGGAGCCGGTCGGAGTACTTCCCCGCGTACAGCACTTCCACGAGGAAGAACGCGAGGCTGCCGACCATGAGCATGACCAGCGCCGGGCTGAGCGCGGTCACAACGTAATCGGTCAGGCTCGGTGCCTCGCGCTCTTTCGCCATACCAATTCCTGTTTAGCGGCGACGCCGAAGCCGTCGCGCCACATGAAGACGGCGCAGGCGCGTCAAGGTTTCATCGGCCAACCGAATGGCTGGTTCGGGAAGCCGCCGGGAAACCCACCGGGGAAGCTCGGCGCGAGCGGCTTCAGCGGCGCGCGATTCTCAAGCGACTTGATATGCGCCTCGAACTCCGGCGACTTGACAATTTCGGCCAGCACCTTCCGCAGCGCGTCGGCCGTCAGTCGCTCGCCGTAGGTGCCCTTCACCGCCTTCTGTTCGCGCGCCGTCGCGAACCGGCCGAGCGCCGCGAGGAACAGCGCGTCCACCTTGTCGGCCGCGGGCTTGTTCGCCTTCGCCAGTTCTTCGATGAGCCGGTCGAGCGGGTCGGCCACGAGCGGGCCGGGCGCGCCCCCGACCGGCCTCGGCTGGAGCGCCTCGTCGCGCGGGAACGTCAGCACCGCGCCGCCGGCCCGCTCGAACGGCACCGCGCCGACCGCGTAGTGCGACTGGCCCTTCCCGCCCGGTCCTTCACGGGTGGACAGCAACAGGTACTTCGAGTCCGGGCTGAACTGAACCCGAACGAAATCGAACTCCTTCGTCGGGAACTCGGCCCGCGCGACCTCCTTGCCGGTCGTGGCGTCCCACACGACGTACTCCGCCGGCCCGCTCAGCGTCTTACCGCTGTTGTCGTACGCGCCGCGCGTGGCGTGCCGCGACCACGTGCCGGTCACGGTCGCGACCAACTTCCCGTCGGGCGAGTACGCCCCGTCGGTCGCGCGCCGCTTGTGGTCGCCCAGCACGAACTTGGTCTTGCCGGTCGCGGTGTCCACGAGCCGCGGCTCGTCGCCCGCGATCATCGTCAGGAGCGTCTTCCCGTCCGGGCTGAGGTCGAGCGGCATCGCGTTCACATCCAGTTCGACGGTCGCCGACTTCTTGCCCGTGACCGGGTCGGTGTAGTTGACGATGCGCCTCGTGGTCGTGTTGGTTCCGAATATCTGGTGGAACTCCATGACGAAGCCCGCGCCGCGGTGCCACAGCCACGGGTTCGTGGTGTCGTACGTCACCGTGTCGGACACCTTGCCGCGCTGCTTGTTCGCGACCGGGTCGTAGTGAACGATGCTGTACTTCAGCGTCCACGGCGGCGCGGCGCCTCCGTTGGAAGCGGACGTGTGGTAGAGGAGCGTGCCGTCGGGCCGGTAATGAACCTGCAACGCACCCTCTCCGCCCGATGGGATCGTGTGCAACTTCTTGCCGGTCGCGGCGTCGTAAAGGATCACGCCGAGTTGCCACCCGCCGCACGCGACCGTTTTGCCGTCGGGCGAGAACTTCGCGTCATGCACGCGCGTCTTCTCGACCGTCCAGAGCGTCTGGCTCGTATCGCGGTCGAAGAGGACGAGCGTGCCGCCGTCGGACATGAGGAACCGCTTGCCGTCGGTGCTGATGTCGTACACCGTGGCGACGGTGTTCGCGACCCACACTGGCTTATCGGTCCACACCGCGCGCGGGTCCGCGGCCCCGGTGCGTGCGGTCCCCGCTAGTAGCGCGAGCGCGGTCAGTACGGTTCGCATGGCGCTTCCCCTCCGCTCTTCCCCAGCGTTAAGCTTGCACACGCGGCACGGTTCCCGCAAGATAAAGTCCTGCCGAACCGCCGATTCCCGCCCACGAGTCCCCGCCATGCACCGTTCCGCTCTCGCGCTGCTCTTCTGTGTCGCCGTCGCCCCGGTCGCCCGCGCCGCGGAGCCGGTTGATAACGAGTTCTTCGAGAAGAAGGTGCGGCCGATCTTGGTCGCCAACTGCGTGAGTTGCCACGGCGAGAAGAAGCAAAAGGGCGAGCTGCGCCTCGACGCGAAGGCCGGGTTCGTGAAGGGCGGCGAGAACGGCCCCGCGGTCGTGGGCGGCGACCCGGCCAAGAGCCGGTTGGTCAAGGTCGTGCGCTACGACGACGACATCAAGATGCCGCCGAAGGGGAAACTCTCGGACGCCGACATCGCGACGCTGACCGAGTGGGTGAAGGGCGGCGCGCCGTGGCCCGACGACGGCGGCGTCGGCAAGGGGCCGGGGAACATCTTCGACCCGCACACGCGGGCCGCCAAGCACTGGTCGTTTCAGCCGATCAAGCGCCCGCCGGTGCCGGCGATTGACAACCCGAGACTCGACATCCGCAACGACATCGACCGCTTCTTGTTCCCCAAACTGGACAAAGAAGGGCTGACGTTCGCGCCGCCCGCGGACAAGCGCGCCCTGCTGCGCCGAGTGTACTTCGACCTGATCGGCCTGCCGCCCGCGCCCGCGGACATCGACGCTTTCCTGAAGAACGACGCGCCGGACGCGTACGAGAAGGTGATCGACAAACTGCTCGCGAGTCCGCAGTACGGGGAGCGCTGGGGCCGGCACTGGCTCGACCTCGTGCGCTACGCCGAGACGCACGGCCACGAGTTCGACTTCGAGATTCCCGAAGCGTGGCGCTACCGCGATTACGTCGTGCGCGCGTTCAAC
This sequence comes from Planctomycetota bacterium, assembly GCA_016872595.1. Lineage (GTDB taxonomy): Bacteria > Planctomycetota > Planctomycetia > Gemmatales > Gemmataceae > Gemmata. Next base: position 27,627 of record VGZJ01000008.1, on the reverse strand, counting down.
GCCGACGTGCCCTACGACCAGTTCCTGACGGAGCACATCGCCGGCGACCTGCTGCCGAACCCGCGCCGCGAGCCGCGCACCGGGGTGAACGAGGCGCTGCTCGCCACCGGGTTCTGGTGGCTGGGCGAGGCCAAGCACTCGCCGGTCGATTCGCGGGCCGAGTTCGCCGACCGCACCGACAACCAGATCGACGTGTTCGGCAAGGCGGTGTTCGGCCTCACCATCTCGTGCGCCCGCTGCCACGACCACAAGTTCGACGCCATCGCCACGAAGGACTACTACGCGCTGTTCGGCGTACTCACCAGTTCGCGCTACAACCGGGCCGACGTGAGCGACCCGGCCCCGTCACGAAAGGTGCTGGACGAACTGAAACAGGCCCGCGCCGATTTGGACCTGTTGGTACCGGCGAAGGCGCAAGGGCCGGGCGCGCCGCCGCCGCCCCAAGCGCTCGCGTGGCGCGAGAAGGCGCTCCCGTTCGAGCTGTTCGGCCCCGGGTGGCGCGGGCGCTGGGACGCGGACGGCCTCGCGTTCCGCCCCGAAGCCGGGCCGGGGTTCCCGAACTCGGCGCGCGAGGCCCGCAAACTGGCCGGCGCGCTCCGCTCGCCCACCTTCACCGTTGACAAGCCGTATTTCGCGGTGCGTGTTGCCGGGCAAGGGGCGCGCGCCCGCGTCGTCCTCAACGGCCTGCAACTGATCCAGAACCCGATCTACGGCGGCCTTGCGCAGAACGTTAACCACGGCGACGAGTACCGTTGGATGGTGTTCGACCTGCGAATGTGGAAGGGCCAGCCGGCGTACCTCGAACTGCTCGACGACGGCCCCGGTTGGGTGTCGATCAGCGAGGCCCGCTTCGCCGACAGCGGCCCGCCCGCGGACGGCGCGATGAAGGCGTTCCAGCCGGAACTTCCTGTCACCGACAACGCCGACGCCAAGAAACTGATCGCGCGGGTTCGCGAACTGGAGGCGAAGCTGCCGGACCCGGTCAAGGCCCCGACGATGCGCGACGGCACCGGCATCAACGAGCGCGTGTTCGTGCGCGGGAACCACAAGACGCCCGGCGTGGTGGCCCCGCGCGCGACGCTCGAAGTGTTCAAGCAGAAGCCGTTCATCGGCCCCGGCAGCGGGCGGCTCGAGCTCGCGCGCACGGTGAGCGACCCCAGCAACCCGCTCGTCGCGCGCGTCATCGTGAACCGGCTCTGGAAGCACCACTTCGGCGAAGGGCTGGTGCGCAGCCCCGACGACTTCGGCGTTCAGGGCCAGTCGCCCACGCATCCCGAGCTGCTCGATTGGCTCGCGACCGAACTCGTTGACCGGCAGTGGAGCCTCAAGCGCATGCACAAGCTGATGCTGTTGAGCGCCGCGTACCGGCAATCGAGCCGCGCGACCGCGGACCAGAGCGCCAAAGCCGCGACCGCGGACCCGCAGAACAGGCTGCTCCACCGGCAGAACGTGAAGCGCCTCGAGGCGGAGGCCGTTCGCGACAACATCTTGGCCGTGAGCGGCAGGCTCGACCTGAAGATGGAGGGCGGCGGCGTGCTGCCGTACTTGACCGACCACCAAGTGGGCCGGGGGCGACCCGCGTCCGGCCCGCTCGACGGCAACGGCCGGCGCAGCATCTACCTGCAAGTGCGCCGCAACTTCATCAGCCCGATGTTCACCGCGTTCGACTACCCGACGCCGTTCACGACCATCGGCCGGCGCACCGTGTCCAACGTGCCCGCGCAGGCGCTCGTGATGCTCAACAACCCGTTCGTGATTCAGCAAGCGGAGCTGTGGGCGAAGAAGGTGCTGGCCGCGCCGGGCACGACCGAGGCCCGCGTGATCGCGATGTACGAGAGCGCGTTCGGCCGCGCGCCGACGAAGGACGAGTTGACAGCCGCGACCGACTTCGTCGCGGAGCTGTCGAAGGACTATGACAAGCCCGACCACCCGAAGGCGTGGGCCGACCTCGCCCACGTCCTCTTCAACGCCAAAGAGTTCATCTTCGTCGAGTAAAGAGTGGGCAGTGGGCAGTGGGCAGAAAGGCAAAAGAGTTTTGACAGGATAACCAGAGATCAGACGAGAGGGCGAACTCCACTCTTCCCCCTGTCGAAACTCTTCTGCCTTTCTGCGCACTGCCCACTGCCCACTGCTTACTTGGTCAGCTTGTCGGTGTCGAGCACTTCGCCGTCGTCGGGCGTGATGAGCTTGCGCAGCTCCTTGGCGTCCGCGTCCTTCTTGACGCGGATCACCGCGCCGTCGCACATGGCGACGTGGCACCACATACCGCTAAAGTGCGCGCCGAGCTTCGGTAGCGGCTTCTTGGCGTCGTAGGTCAGGTCCGCGGGCTTGCTCCAGACCACGGCGTCGCCGGCCTCGAACACCAGCCCGGTGTTGCTCGTGCCGTCGGGGATCGTGGGAACCTTGTAGCGCGGCTTGCCGTCGAAGAGCGCGCCGGGGCCGTTGAACCGCTGGTAGTACGTCTCGCCCGCCTTCGCGGTCACGCGCACCGGGGCGTACAGTTTGGGCATCTTGGCGATCAGAGGTTTGTTGTTCGCGCTGTCCCACGGCTCGTCCAGCTTGAACTCCTTGAACAGCTTCTCCTCCTCGACGAACGGCAGGATCGCGACGCGCCACGAGAGCAGCGGCTTCCCGGCCTTGTCGCGGATGTCGTCGGCCCACACGTCGCCGTAGGCGCTGGCGTAGTTGTGGTACGCGAGCGCGATCAACTTCATGTTGTCGGTGGCGGTCTTGTAGTGGGCGCGGGTCGGGGCCGGCGGGTCTTCGGCCCGCGCGGGCGCGGCGACCAGTGCGACCAGTGCGGCAGTGGCGAGAATCGGCGCGCGCATGACAGTACTCCGAAAGGGGCGGCCGCTACCGGGGCAGCGGGGGGACGAGGAACACAATGTCCTTTGCCATCGGCCCGCCGGGCGGAACGGTGCCGCCGTCGTCGGCGCGGTCCACCCCGGCGCTCCACACAACCGCTTGGTTCGGGCGCACGACGGTGACGAACGGCGGTTCGGGGGGGCGACCGGCAACGGCCGGGCGCGGCGGGCCGGTGAGGGTCTCGCCCGCGGACACGCGGTACCGGAGCGCGCGCCCGTCGGCGTAGGGGTCGGGGGGCGCGCGGTCGAGGTACCCGTGGGCGACCAGCGCGCCGAGGTCCGCGGGCACGGTGCCCCGTTCGGCCTCGTGCGCGCGCACCGCGAGCTTCAAGATCATCGCCCGGCGCACCACGCGCAGGAGCGTCTCGGCATCGGTAAGATCGTTCGCGGCGCGGTTCCGCGAAACGAACATGCCGGCCCCGGGTCGGCCCGCGACCAGTGCGAGCACGTTCGCGCGCGGCGCGCCGTTGGGGTTCAGGCCCAACAGCCGCCGGGTGCGCTCGCGCTCCCACCACACGGCCCATGCCAGCCCGACGAGGTCGGCCTCGTCCGCGACCTGCTCGGGGGAACCGCCGAGGGGCGTGAGGGTCGGGGCGAGCCACGCCGCGGGCGCTTGCATGAACCCGCGGACCACGTAGCGGTCGGCGAGCGCGAACGGGAGCGGGTCGAACGGATCCGGTTCGTCGGCCGCGGTGAGCGCGCGGAGCAACGTGCGGCACGGGGCGGCCCCGCTGCCGGCGCGCTCGAGCCAGCGGTCGGCGGCGTAGAGCGCGGCGCGCTCGACCTCGATGGCCGCGGCGAGCGCGAGTTGCCAGGCCCCGCGGCGCATCGTGCGCGCGAGCGCGAGCGCGGTGCCGACCGAGTCCGTAAACCCCGCGGGGCTGCCCTCACCCTGTAGCTGAAGGCCCCGCGCGAGCAGCGCCACCGCCATGCGCCGGCCGTTGTCGAGCGCGGTCTGCGTGACCGCGGCCGACTGCACCAGCGGCGGCGGGTCGTACACGCCGACCGGCTTCGCCGCGGCCCCGGCCGCCAGCGCGGGCCACCCCTTCTCGTCCGGCCCGGTCGGGGCGTCGTCGCACAGCCTCGTGAGCCACGGCCCGAGTTCGGGCTCGGCCTTCGGCCACGGCGCGCGCAGGGCCGTTTCGAGGCGCTCGTCGAGGCGCGAGCGGCGGCGCGGCTCAGCACCGTCGAGGGCGGACGCGACGCGCGCGAAGCGGTCGGCCGCGATGCGGAACTCGCGCCCACTCAGGTTCTCGTCGTACTGCGGCAGCGCGGCCACGAACGCCTCGTCGTCACCCGCGCCCGCCGGGTCCGGCACCTCCACCGCCCGGTACCCGACCGCCACCGCCAGCGCGAGCGAGGCCGCGCCGCACCCGCGGATCAGGGCACGCACCGGGCCGCGAGCCGCGAGCCGATCCGCGGCCCACGCCCGCGCCAGCGCGCGCCCCGTCAGGAGGATCAGCGCCGCCGGGGGCCACACCTGCCAGTGCGACAGCCCGCCGGCCAGCAACGACGGCCCCCACAGGGTCGCGCTCGCGCCGCCCAGCATCGCGGCCACGCCGCACGCCACCACCAACTTGCGGAACAGCAGCCCGCACAGGTGCCCGAACGCGAACCCGTACACCGCGGGCACGAGCGTGTACTTCCACGCCTGCGGACCCAGCTCGTCGAACAGGCGCGAGCGGAACACCGCGGCGAACGTCGTGCGCCCGTGCCCGAACCGGCCTTCCGATTCGAACTGCGCGCGCAGCAGGCACGGGAGCGCGAGCAGGAACAACAGCCACGCCAAGAGGCCGAGGTAGAGGGTGATCTTGATGACCCAAGCACGGCCCAGCGGGAGCCGGTGTTCGGCCCAGAACCCGGCCGAGCGGTTCGCCTGTTCGTCGCCGAACGCGAGTAACCCGGCGACGACGCCCGCGGTCAGCGCGAGCCCCGGCCACACGAACACGACACGCGCCCCCGGCAGCAGTAGGACGAGGCCGAACGCGACGGCGAACGCCGACAGCACCGCCGCCGGGACGCGCATCTGCCGGTACGCGAGCCACGCCAGCGCGCGGCCGCCGAGCCACGGCCGGCCCTCGCGCACCGGCGGCGTGCCCCCCGCGCCGATCACCACCGGGGCCGGCACCGCGGCGGCGGTCCGCGCGCGGTCCGGGGCCGTGAACCGCCACGCCGACGCGCCGAGCGGGACGGCGACCATCAGGAACTCGAAGATCGCCCAGCCCGTGGGGCGCGGCACCGACGAACCGGCGCGCGCGAAGAACAGCACAACCGGGATGAGCACGACGAACGCCGTGAGCGTCGCGCACGGGATCGCGACGCCGACCGAGCCGAGCGTGGTGCGGGCGAGCGTGGAGCCGAGCGCGCCCCAGCAGAACGCGAGGACCGCGTATGCGACGAGCCGCTGCGCGAAGGCCGCGTCCGCGACCCCTACGAGCGCGGCCAGCACGAGAACGAGCGCGACCTGCGCCGCGGCGAGCAGCGCCCCGGCGAGCACCTTCGCGCGCCACAGGGTCCACCGACGCGCCGGGAGCGCGTCGAGGAACCCCATCGTGCCGGCCTCGCGCTCGGCGGCGAACAGCGCGCCGCCGCACACCATCGCCGCGGTCACGACCAGCATGAGCGCGACCAGCGGGGCCGCGCCGACCGCGCGCAGTACGTCGGTGGGCGGCGCGCCGGCGACCGGCGGGTCGGTCAGCGCGGCCACCGCGACCAGCAGCCCCCCGCCGACGACCAACAGGGTCGCGGCGATGAGCCACTGCTCGCGCAACTCTTTCCACACCACGGCGCGGATCACCGGCGGTCCTCGTTAGTCCCCGGCGCGCGTCACCAGCGGCGGCGCGCCGTTCTCCGACGGCTTCGACGGGCGGGCCATCAGCCCGGCGTACACCTCTTCGAGCGACACCGCGGTGTCCTCGATGTCGCTCAGGTCCGGGCGGGTGCGCAGCGCGGCCAGCGCCCCCGCGTCCGGGTCTTGCAGCAGTACCTGCCAGAACCGGCCAGTGCTGGACTTCTCCAACACGGTGCCCAGCCCGGTCGGGTCCGGCGGCGCGCCCTCGAACCGCAGGCTCACGCGCCGCACCTTCTTCCGCACGTCCTCCAACGGCGCGTTCAGGATCATGTGCCCGTCGCGCAAGAGGCCCACATGGGTGCAGGCGCGCTCCAACTCGGCAATCGAGTGGCTGGTGATGAAGATCGTGCGCCCCGCGGCGGCGAGGTCTGCGAGGCTCGCGAGGAACTCGCGCCGCGTCAGCAGGTCGAGGCCGCTCGTCGGCTCGTCGAGCAACAGCACTTCCGGGTCCGGGGCGAGCGCGAGCGCGAGGCCGGCGCGGGCGTACCCGCCCTTCGACAGTTCCTTCAGGCGCTTCGCCGGGTCGAGGCCGAACCGCTCGGCCCACTCGTTGAACCGCGCGAGGAACCCCGGCCGGTGGAACGACGCCGCGAACCAGCCGAGTTCGCCCACGCGCATCCAGTCGTAGAACCGCGGGCGCTCCGGCATGTACCCGACGCGGTGCCGGAGCTCGGTCGCCTTCGCCCAGCAGTCGAGGCCGAGGATGGACGCCCGCCCGCTGTCGGCCGGGGCCAGCCCGGTCAGGATCTTCATCGTGGTCGTCTTGCCCGCGCCGTTGTCGCCCAGAAAGGCGTACACGGACCCGCGCGGCACGCGCAGGTTCAGCCCGTCGAGGGCCGCCTTCCCGCGGTACCGCACCACCAACCGCTCGATCTCGATTACGGCGTCCGACATGACAACTCTCGAACCAAATTGCAGATCGGCAGAAGAGAGTTAACCACAGAGTCACAGAGCACACAGAGCAAGGCAATGCAGAGCAGATCACGAGAGCAATTCACAGAACTGCATTCTGTCTTTTGCCTTCCTCATCTTCCTCTGTGACTCTGTGGTTACTCTTCTTCTTTTTCGTGCTCCGTCAGCGCGCGAAGAACGTGTCTTTGACCTGTGGGTTTACGACCCAGTCCGCGGGCCACTCGCCCGCGAGCAGTTTCACGATGGCCGTGGCCGGGAGCCGGGCCATGTCCTGCCGCGACCGCTGGTCCACGCCCGCAGTGTGCGCGGTGAGGATCACGTTGTCCAGCGCGAACAGCGGGCTGTGGCGCAGGGGCTCCGTCTCGAACACGTCCAGCCCGGCCCCGGCGATCTGCTTGGCGAGGAGCGCCGCGTGCAGGTCGGCCTCGTTCACGACCCCGCCGCGCGACGTGTTCAGCACGTACGCGGTCGGCTTCATCAGCGCGAGCGTCTCTTTGCGAATCAGGTTCTTCGTAAGCGGGGTCTTGGGGACGTGCAACGTGACCACGTCGGCGCGCGCGAGCAGTTCCTCCAACGGGACGAGCGGGACGGCGTGCTGTTTCACGAAAGCCGCGTCCGGGGCGATTTCGGTCGCGAGGACGTCCATGCCGAAGGCGCGGGCGCGCGTCACCATCGCCTTGCCGATGCGCCCCAACCCGACGATGCCAAGGGTCCGGCCGCGCAGGTTCGTGACAGTGCGCCGCGGCCACAGCCCTTGGCGTACCTCGATGTCCTGTTCGCGAAAGTTCCGCGCCAGCGCGAGCATCAGCATGAAGGCGTGTTCGGCCACGGCCTCTTGGTTGGTGCCGGGCGCGTAGCACACCGCGACCCCGTGGTCGGTGGCGGCGGCGAGGTCGATGGCGTCGTACCCGACGCCGGCGCGGGCGATCACCTTCAGCCCCGCGGGGGCGGCCTTCGCGATCACGGCCCGCGTGTACGGTTCGCTGCCGGCCAGCGACGCCACGCACCCCGGCAGGTGCGCGAGCAGGTCCGCTTCGCTCATCTGCTGCTCGGTGCCGGGCGTGTTGTGCGGAGAGAACTGGATCGTGTACCCGGCGTCGGTGAGGACCGGGGCGTAAACGGGCTGAATCTCCCGGAGGTGCGCGGGGGCGACAAGTACGCGACGACTCATTGGGGGAACCCGTTCGCGAGAGTAGAACGTGTGGCGATCAAGATACGGATTCGCGTCCGGTAAGTGAACGAAGCGTGAGAACGAACCTCGGCGTAGGGGCCGGTGTCCGCTTCGCCAACCCCCCGCGGCGAATTATTGAAGTTCGCGTGAGGGCCGGACGGTCGGGCCGTCCTATTTGGGGGAGTGGAAGTAGGGCTTGGGGCGCGCCGGTCGCGCCCGCAATCTGCGGAATCGAGGCCATGTTGCTTGACGCATGACACAACCCGGCTGATGATACCCTTAGAGGTGCGGGCGTTCCGCACCGCATCAGCCGGCATGGCACGGTCGAGCAATCGACCCCGGAGGCAGACCACGACAACGGTGATTCACACACCTGTTTGGCCGCGGCACCTTGAGCCTCCGGGAGCACCCATGCCCTGAAGGAGGCCACTTGAACACCGCCACGTTGACCACGGTGAACTCGGTGCCCGCCCCGCAACCGGCCCGCCTGAGCAGCGCCCTTCACCGGGCCTGCGTCGCGGCGCAAACCGCCGCCGACAACAAGGGCCGCGACATCGTCGTACTGGACATGCGGTCCTGCACGCCCCTGTTCGACTTCTTCGTCATCAGCACCGGCACCAGCCGTCGGCAGATCCACACCCTCGCCGAAGAGACCGACGCGGCCCTGCGCGCCGAGGGCGACGAGCGCCTCGGTATCGAGGGGTACGAGGCGAGTAAGTGGATCGTGCAGGACTACGGCGACGTGATGATCCACGTGTTCGACCCCGATACGCGTGACTACTACAAGCTCGAAGAGCTGTGGGGCGACGCGACCAAGATCGACTGGGAGAGCGAAGTGTAAGCGACCGCTCACGCCCTATAACGAACCTGTCGGCCAACTCGCGCCTCTACTGGGCGCGGGCTTGGCCGACAGTCGCTTTTGATACCAGCGCAACAAAACCTATGAACCTCCTCACGCAACTCCGTTCGCTGTTCGAGCCAGCCGTGACCGCGCTCGCCCCGGACAAGGCCAAAGTGCCGGACCTGTTGGGCGCGATCAAGCCGGCCGCGAACGCCGACCACGGCGACTATCAGGCTAACTGCGCGATGGCGATGGCGAACCGCGCCGCGGGTCAGCAACCGCAGGACGTGGCGAAGGCGATCGTCGCCGCGCTCCCCGCGAATGACGTGCTCGAACCGCCGACCGTCGCGGAAAAAGGCTTCATCAACCTGCGCCTCACCTCGGACTTTCTCTCGCGCTCCGTGCGAGTGCTCGCCACCGACCCAAAGTTGGGTGTGGTGCCTGTGGCGAAGCCGCGCACGTTCGTAATTGATCTCAGCGGCCCGAACGTGGCGAAGCCGCTGCACGTCGGCCACCTGCGCAGCACGATCATCGGCGACTCGCTCGTCCGCATTCTGCGCTTCCTCGGCCACACGGTCATCGGCGACAACCACCTCGGCGACTGGGGCACGCAGTTCGGCATCCTGCTGTACGGCTACAAGAACCACCGCGACGACGCCGCGTTCAAGGCCGACCCGGTGCGCGAACTCGCGCGCCTCTATCTGCATGTGCGTAACCTCGCGAAGATCGCGGAAGGCGACGACGAGGACGGCGCGGCCGGGAACCCGGTCATGGACGCTTGCCGCACCGAAACCTCGAAGCTCCATGCCGGCGACGCGGAGAACGTCGCGCTGTGGCAATCGTTCATGCCAGCGTGCCTCAAGATGCTGGAGCCGATCTACGCGCGCCTCGACGTGAAGATCGACCACGCGCTCGGCGAGAGCTTCTACAACCCGATGCTCGCGGGCGTCGTGACTGACATGCTCACGAAGGGCATCGCCTACGAGAGCAACGGCGCGGTCGTGATCCCGAACGCGAAGGGCGTGATCCCGCGGACGGCGGACGAACAGCAACGTGAGGAGCCGCCCGCGATCATCCGCAAGCGCGACGGGGCCTTCACGTACACGACGACCGACCTCGCGACGATCAAGCACCGCGCGGTGACGTGGAAGCCCGACGCGATACTTTACGTCGTGGGCGCGCCGCAGGCGCTCCACTTCAAGACACTGTTCGCGCAAGCGAAGCGCTGGGGGTACGCACACATCGAGTTCCAGCACCTGCAATTCGGCTCGATGCTCGGCGCGGACCGCCGGATGTTCGCCACCCGCCGGGGCGGTGTACTCGAACTGATGGCACTGCTCGACGACGCGGCGCGTTTGAGCCTTCAGAAGTACGAAGAGAGCGTCGCCGCGCGGCGCGCGAGCGGGCGCAAGGTCTATGAAGCGAGTGCCGCGGAGAAAGCGGAAATCGCGGAAGTAGTGGGCGTCGGGGCCGTAAAGTACGCGGACCTGAGCCAGAACCGCACCACGGACTACGTCTTCGACCTCGACAAGATGACCGCGACGGTCGGCAACACCGCGACCTACATGCAGTACGCCTACGCCCGCTGTCGCAGCATCTTCCGCGAGGGAGGGATCGATGAGGCGCGGTTCCGCACGAACCCGCCCGCGGTGCTGCTCACGGTGCCGGCCGAGCGCGCGCTCGCACTCCAACTGCTCAAGTTCCCCGAAGCGGTCGACAACGCCGCAGCCGACTATGCCCCGCACCTGCTCACCGCGTACCTCTGGGACTTGGCAAAGAGCTACAGCGTGTTCTTTGAAAACTGCCCGGTGCTGAACGCGGTGACGCCGGAACTGAGGGATAGCCGCCTGCTGCTGGTCGATCTCGTGTCGCGCGCCATCAAGCAGGCGCTCGACCTGCTCGGCATTCGTGTCGTCGAGCGCATGTGAATATCATGTAGGGTGGGATAAGGCTTTGCGCCGTCCCACCTTCGCACGCAATGGTGGGACGGCGCAAAGCTTTGTCCCACCCTAAGAGAAACCCATGTTCGTTGATCGCGTCGAGTTGTTCGTGAAGGGCGGGGACGGGGGCCGCGGGGCCGCGACGTTCCGGCGCGAGAAGTACATCCCGCTGGGCGGGCCGGACGGGGGCGACGGCGGCGACGGCGGCAGTGTTATCGTGCGCGCCGACCCCAACGCCGACAACCTCGCCGGCCTCACCATGAAGAAGCACTGGCGCGCCAAGAACGGCGAGGCCGGTATGGGCAAGAAGTGCGCCGGCAAGAACGCCGAGGGCATCGTGCTGCTCGTGCCGCCGGGCACCATCGTCCGCGACCGCGACCGCGGCAACGTGCTCAAAGACCTCGTCGCGCCCGGCGACGAAGTGGTCGTCGCTAAGGGCGGGCGCGGCGGGCGCGGCAACGCCCACTTCAAGACCTCTACTAACCGCGCGCCGCGCGAGTTCGAGCCCGGCGAGGACGGCGAAGAGCGCTGGGTTACGCTCGAACTGAAGGTGATCGCCGATGCCGGCTTGGTCGGGTTCCCGAACGCCGGCAAATCGACGCTGCTCTCGCGCGTCAGCCGCGCGACGCCAGAAATCGCCTCGTACCCGTTCACGACCAAGCACCCGAACCTCGGCATCGTCACGCTCGGCGGCGACGCCGGGTTCGTGATCGCCGATCTGCCCGGCCTCATCGAGGGCGCGGCGCAGGGCGTCGGCCTCGGCCACGAGTTCCTGCGCCACGTCGAGCGCACACGCGTGCTGATTCACCTCGTCGAGCCGTTCCCGACCGACGGCAGCGACCCGGTTCACAACTACCACGCGATCCGCAAGGAGCTGCGCGAGTACGTCGTCCCGCTCGACGGCAAGCCCGAAGTGGTGTGCGTGAGCAAGGCCGAACTGACCGGCGCGAACGACGTGCGCGACAAGCTCGCCGCGGACCTCGGCCGCGAGGTGCTGCTCATGTCGGCCGTGACCGGCGAGGGCTTACAACTGGTGATCGGACGCGTGTCCGAGATGATCGCGGCCTTGAGGCGCGCCGAAGCGGTAGAAGCCGCGCGCAAGAAGCCGACCGAGTTCCCCACCGAGGCCGCGATCCGCACCGATGACTTCCAAACCGCCCCGCCCCCGGAGGGCCGGCCGTGACCCCCGACGTGGTGGTGGACATCGGCAACACGCGTATGAAGTGGGGCGTGTGTGGCGGCAACGAGGTCGAACAAGTCGTTCGCTTGCCGCTCGATGACGCCACCGCGTGGGACGCGGCCCTTGCACAACTTCCCCCGCCACAACGGTTCGCGCGCCAGTGGGCGGTCGCCAGTGTGAACCCGCCCGCCCTGCTCCGCTTCGTGCATTGGTCTTACAACCGCGGCGGCACCGCGGTGTTTGAAGACCACACGTTGCTGCCGATTCGCGTGAACGTGGACGAGCCACATCAGGTCGGACTCGACCGACTCTTCGGCGCAATCGCCGCTCGCGCGATGACGCCCGCGGGCGTGGCCGCAATCACGGTCGACGTCGGCACCGCAGTCACGGTGAACCTGATTGACGCCGACGGGGTATTTCAGGGCGGCGCGATCTTGCCCGGCCCGCGCCTCATGGCCCGCGCGCTTCACGACTTCACCGCGAAGTTACCGTTCGTCGACCTGACGACCCGCGTCGAAGACCTCTGGGAACCGGCGAAGAACACCGCCGACGCGATCCGCTTGGGGATCGACGCCGCGGTCGGCGCGGGCGCGGCTCAGCTCGTCGATATGTTCGTCGAACGGTGCAAGCGCCCGCCGCTGGTGTACGTGACCGGCGGCGGCGCGCCCCTTATCTTCGGCTATGCCTTCGAGCGCGCCGCGGGCACGCGACACATTCCAGAGTTGACGCTCGAAGGCATCCGCATCGCGGCGGAGGGGTTGCGCCGTGAGTGACACCGCGGTGTCACTGCTGACCGCGCCCGGCACCGGGGCGATTGCCACCGTCGAGGTGCGCGGGCCGCGCGCGTGGGAACTCGCGCGAAGGCTGTTCGCACCGGCTGGGAAGCCGCTGCCGGATTTGCCCGAAGTGAACCGCTTCTGGTTCGGCACACTCGCCGGCGACGAGGTCGTCCTCGCGGCCACCGCGCCCGACGCGGTCGAAGTTCACTGCCACGGCGGGCCGCGCGTCGTGCAGATGGTGATGGCCGCGTTCGAGGCGAGCGGGGGGCGTCAGCCCCCTGTTCGTAGTCACGAAGAAGAGAACAGAGGGCTGACGCCCCCCGCTCGCCTGCTGGAGCGCGCCCCAACACTCCGCACCGCGAACATCATCCTCGACCAACTGAACGGCGCGTTCGTGACCGAGGTCCGCGACATTCTCGCGCAGATGGCGACCAATTGGTGGGACCAGTGGCCCCGCATCGGCGCGCTCGCGGCCCGGGGAAGCACTGCCGGGGCGCACCTAGTGGAACCCTGGAAAGTAGTGATCGCCGGGGCGCCGAACGTCGGTAAAAGTTCGCTGATTAACGCGCTCGCGGGGTATCAGCGGGCGGTGGTTTCGGAGGTCGCGGGGACGACGCGCGACGCCGTGAGCGTGCGGACCGCGTTCGACGGCTGGCCGGTGGAACTGATCGACACCGCGGGCGTGCGTGAGGTCGCGGGGTTGGAAGCCGAAGGGGTCAGGCTCGCGCACCGGGCGATGCGGGCCGCGGACATTCTCGTCTGGGTGGTCGATGCCACGGACCCCGGCGCGCACTTCCCGGACGTGTTCGGGGGTCTGCCGCGCGAGGTGTTCGTGGTGTTCGCCGCGAACAAGTGCGATCAGCCGCACGCATTCGATCTCTCCACATTGCCGTTCCCGTCGGAGCAGCGCTCGGTCCCAACGATCCCGGTTTCCGCACACACCGGGGCCGGCCTCGGCGAACTCATCCGGGCCATCATCCGACCGCACCTAGACCTGCCGCCGGGCATCGCGGTGCCGTACACCCCGCGACTCATCCGGCTCCTCATGACGGCGTCGTCGCGAATGCCCTACGGTTGCCACACGGAAGCAGCAGAAGCCCTCCGCGAAGCGCTCGCGATCGCCGAAGCTCACACCGCAGGGCCGTCGGCCTTGCCCTCGAACCCTTGAAGGTTCGCGAGCATCTTCCGCCCCAACTCCGGGTTCGTCATGTGGACGAACGCCGCGTAGCCGGTCAGCCGGGCGAGCGATTCGCCTTCTTTCAGCGGCTTGCCGGTCTTGAGTTTGTGGATCGCGGAGCGCAGTTGGCGGCGCAGCTTGCGCGGCGTGCGCGGGGATTCGTCACCGTTCACCACGAGGCCGGTCACGCTCTGCCGCCCGCCGGTGCGGTGAACGCGGGTCTTCTCGTCCTTGATCTCGAATCCCTCCTCCTCCGCGATGCGCGTCACGCAGCCCATCATCGCGCCCAGCTTCGGTGGCCCCTTGTGCTCCTGCGGCAGACTGAACGTGAGGTCGTCGGCGTACCGCGTGTACCGCCAGCCGTACTTGGCCGCGAGGCCCGCGAGCCGCCGGTCGAGGCGCAGGCACAGCGCGTTCGTCAGCGCGGGCGAGGTCGGCGCGCCCTGCGGCAGACAGCGCGGCCCGAGCGAGACGTAATACGTCTTCCCTTCCACTTCCACGATTTCGCGCGGCGCTTCGGTACAGATAAGTGCGAGCAGCGTGCTGATGCCGTCGCGGTACCCGGCGCGGCGGAACACGCCCTTCACGCGTTTCCATGTCACCGTGGGGAAGAACTCCTTGATGTCCATTTTCAGCAACACTTTGGGGTTCTCGTGAACCTGCGCGTTGCTGAGGATCGAGCGCCCAACGAGGAACCCCTGCGCGGCCCCGTGAACGGGCAACCGCTCAACGATGTGCTGCAGAATCCACCGCTGCGCGGCCTTAAGCCGCTTCTTCGGTGCCCAGATGGGCCGCTCGGTGCCGTCGCGCTTCGGGATCGTGAACCGCACGTAGTGCAAGCTGGTGGCGGCGTCGCGGTGGTACGCCATGCCTTTTAGTTGCGGGATCGTCACGCCGAGCGCTTCGGCCAGTTGCTCCGGCTTGTCGAGCGCCGGCAGTTCGTTCTCGGCCGCGCGCTCCTCACTGTTGGGCGTGTCCCATTTGTCCTCTTTTTGCTCGTCGTTCCAGAAGACGCCTTCGCCGAGGTGAACGATGTGGTTCGCCTTGTACGCGCCCCACGTCTCGCGGCGCAGCTTGCGGCGCTCTTCGGCCTCCTGCTTGAGCGCCTTCTTGTACGTGTCCTTCTCGCGGTCGGACATGGCGTCGGCGTCGCGGCGCGTGACGAGGAACCCGCGCTCGCGGAGCTGCCCGTCGATGTACGCCTTCATCCCGCCCGCTTGAACGATCAAGCGCCACAGGGTCGCAGTGTCCGTCGGTGTCGTCGTGGTGCTCATAGTTGGAGACGAAGAGTTTTGGCAGGCTCACAAGATGAACACGATGGATTCGGCACACGTCTTCTCTTGATCCTGTTTGATCCTGTGATCCTGTCGAAAACGGTCGTACTTCACTCCGCGATGGCGTCGAGGTAGCCCTTGGTGTCGAGGTCCGCGAGCTTGGCGAAGTACGCCCGGCGCGCCGCGTCCTCGGTGTTGAACCGCATCGTCTGGAGCCGCATGGCCTGCCCGCTCAGCCCCCAGCGGTACTTCACCTTGTCGCGCTCCAGCGAAATCTGCACGACGCGCTCGACCGCGCCATCGCGCTTGGCGAACGCCCGCGTCTCGAACTTCACCGCGTCGTCGCTCTTGGCCTTCTTCGATTCCTTCTCGGCGAACGCCAGCCGCAACGCGATGAGGTGGACGCACGGCCCGGCCTTGATGCCGTGTTTGCGGAACGGGGCACAGGTGCAGGTCACTTTGCGCACTTGGCCCTCGTCCGCGAGCACCATCTGCGGGCGGTAGTCGCGCTTGTCCTCGGCCACGGCCACGGTGCCCGTCAACTCAAGCCCGACGCCGGCGATGCGGTTCTCGCCCGTGATCCGGACCGCGCGCGAGCGCGTCAGCAGGTCGTGCGCGAGTTTCTCGCGCGCGTTGCGGAACTGCAACCGGGCGAGGTCGAGTGGCTGCGCCGTCAGCGGCCGGTGCCGGTACACGCCGTTGGCGATGTCGTACATCAGCTCGCCGTTCTGACACCCGACCTGCACCGCCTCGACCAGCGCCGCGCCCTTCACCCCGGTCGCGGCCCCAAGTTCCTTGTGGGTTGCTTTCCAGTGCTGCGCGAGGTGCGCGACGACCTTCTTCGTCGGCTCGCCGTCCTGCGTGCCGCGCGGCAACAGCAGGTCGAAGCCGAGCGCGCTCGACCAGTTCGCGGACGTGAACCCGGTCATGCCGAGCGTCAGCGTGATGTCGCCGCAGCGGAACACCCAGAAGCTGGGCAGCCCACTGCCGAGTAGGTACACGTCCACGGACTGAACGAATGGGAGCAACCGCTTCACGGTCATCAGGCGGCGGCGGCCCCACACGCGCACCAGCCGCGCCGCCTTGCCGCGGAACACGTCGGCCGTCGTGGTGAATACCGTCTCCCACGGCTCCGCGACGATCCGCGGTTGCTGTGCCGGCACCAGTTCGAACCGCAGCCCGCGCTTCTTCCCCTTGCGGTCGCCGTTCATGCGCAGGTGGCGCAGCACGTTGTACAGGTCCATCGGCGAGAGTTGGACGTGGTCGAACGGCAGCGTCGCGGCCGATTGCACTTGCAGGAACCCGCGGAGCCACGAGTCCGGCACCTGAATCTTCTTTTCGAGGACGGTGCCCTTCCCCGCGTCCGGGGCCGCGCCGCCGGCCGCGGGCCCGAGCGCGAGCCGCGTCGTTCGATAGCCGCGGATCTGCTGCACGCTCGAATACAGCGCGTCGCTGAAGTCGATGTTGGTGGTGCCGTGCGCAGCCGCGCCCGCGCCGGTGAACCCGTCGTTCTTGAACGCGAGGCAGGCGTAGGTACTCTCGTCCTTGCCGAACACCTCGAACGTGATCTGGTCCGGGTGAACGCTCACGACGGGGTCGAGGATGGTGAGTGCGTTCGGGTCGTTGCGCAACATCCACGCGAAGTACGCCTGCTGGGCGTGCCACACGCCGAGCGGGGCCGCGTCGCGCTTGAGCCGCAGGTACGCGATGTACTGCGTGCGGTCCTTCGGCGCGTAGCGGTAGTCGCTGCCGATGACGCCGTACAGCGCGGAGAGCGCTTCGCGGAACCGTAGCGGGTTCGTCACGGTCGCGTCGAACCGCACCGGCGGGCGGTCGAGGTTGCCGAACAGTTCCACGGTCGCGGTGTTGCCCGCCGTGACGACGCGGCTCGCGCCGGCGTACGACAGGTGCGCCCCGCTCGCCGGGGCCGGCGGCGGCGCGTCGCTGATCTCTTCGGCGATCGGAAGGTCCGTGGTTGCCATCTCTCAACCCTCATCGCGAGCACGATGCGAAGCCCGTTTAGCGCGAGTCCCGGAGGGACCGCGCTACTCCTCATCGCCCTCGTCTTCTGACTGAGTACCTGTTGAAGCCTTCGTCGCCTTCACCGCTTTCGGCACCGTGGCGAGCGTGTTGACCGCGCCGCGCTTGCGAGCGCGTTTCGAGCGCCGTAGCGCGCGCCACGCGGCCTTCCGCAGTTCCTTCTCGTCGTCCTTGTCGGTGCCGATTGCCACCAGCACCGCTTCGGCCGGTTCGGTCGCCATCACGCCCAGCCCTTCGACTGCGCCGAACCGCGCGGCCTCGTTCGCCTTGCGATCCTTCGCCACGGCCGCGAGCGTGTGTACGTCCTTTTCGGCCACGAACACGGGCAGCGCGACCGGCTGAACGTGCGGGCTGGCCGCGGCGCTCGCCACGTCCTTCGCGCGAACCGCGCCCGCGATCGCGAGCCGGTTGAAGCTGGGACGATCCGAGAGAATCTTGTCGGGAGTCGCGAGCTTCGCGGCGCGCGGCGCGTCGAACCGCGCCAGCATCTCGGACGCGAGGACGCGCACGTCGGCGTCGGGGCCGACCGCGAGCGCTTCGAGTGTGTTCAGGACTGCGGGCGTGCGCGCGCCGAGCGCGAGGCACCGCACCGCTTCGAGCCGGATGCCCCGCGCCAGCGGGTCGTCCGGGCGCGCGGTGGCGACGCCGGCGAGCGCGTCGGCCGGAACCCCGGCGCGGCCCGCGGTGAACAGCAGGCTCTCGACCACTTCGCCGGCCTTCGTGAGCGCGTCGCCCTTCCCGGCCTTCGCGCGCCGCTCTTGCCACGCCGCCCACCACTTCGTGAGCGCGCCGCCGATAGCCGTTTTCACGCCCGCGTCCGGGTTCGAAACGCGACCGAGCAACCGAGACGCGAGCCGTACGGTGCCCTCGTCGGCGTGCGCCAGCGCCGCGACCGCTTCCTTCACTGGCAGGTCGGGCCGTGTGAGGAGGGCCGATTCCAACTGTTGCTGGATCTCCGGCTGGCAGTTGGGGAACAGCTCCATGATGCGGAGCGCGTCGCCGCGCTTCACAACGGCTTCCAGCGGCGACTCTTCGCCCGACCCGGTCACGTCGTATCCGCTCGCGTTCTGGATGACATGGTAGTTCGGTTCGAGCGCGTCTTTCCCCCACAGCCGGCCCGCGCCGCGATACGCAGCTTCGAGCGTCCGGTAGTCGTTGCTGTTGCGCAGCACCTTCAACAGCAGGTCGCGGGTCGCCGGGTCGTCGTTGTACCCCAGTTGTTCCGTGGCCGCAGAGCGGATGAAGTCGAACTGGTAGCCCTTCGTTACGGCCTTTGCCCGGACGATGTCCCAGCCGGCGGGCGTGTCGAAGTACCGCAGCCCGACGAGCGCCCGCGCCGCGGCGCTCATGGTGCCCTTCGCGTGCTTCTCGAGCGCGCGGAACACGGCGTCGGCCTGCGGCGACTTCTTCAAGTGGCCGACGGCCTCGATCGCGACCTCTTGCAGCGGGTTGCCGTCCTCGGTGGCTAGCGCGAGCAACTTGTCGACCGAGCGCGGGTCGCCAAGTTCGCCCAGCGCCTGCACCGCGCGAACGCGGTGGTTGGGGTCTTCGAGATACTCGATGCCGGAGAGCAGTACCTGCAACCCTTCGGCGCGCCTGCCGCGGGCGAGGGCTTCGGCCGCGTAGAACTGCGTGACCGGGTTCTTGTGCTTCAGCGCCTTGAGTAGCGGATCGGGCGGCGCGCCGCGCTTGCGGAACCGGAACCCGTAGGCCGCGAGCGACTGGTCCCTCAGATCCGCGTTCGGACTGGTGCAGAGTGTGGCGAAGATCGGGTTCACGTCCGCGCCGGGCGCGACACGCGCGTCGTTCAGCAACTCGGTCGCGATGTAGTCGGTGTTGCCGCTGGCGAACGCCGCTTCCATCAGCTTCGTTAGAACCGCGTCGTTCCGCGGGTGCTGGTCCTTGCGCGGCGCGGGCCGGTTCGGGTTGTCGTCGTCCAACTCGCTCGGCGCTTGGTCGTACCCGCTGACGGTTCGCAGCGCGGTGTAGATGTCGCCCTGCCAGTCCTTGTGCTTGGCGAGCAGGATCAGGAGCCGGTCGGCGGTGACGGTGCGGCGGAACGTGGCCGCGGACGGGATGAGCGATCGTACCTGCGCGGTGCCCGCGGGGTCGTTATCGGCCCGGTCGAGGAACACGTCGGCGGCGCGCGCGTCGCCGAGGCCGACGAGGGCGTTGATGATTGCGTGCTGTCGGCCCGAATCGTTGGCTTCCTGCAAAAACCGGGCGAGGGCGTCGAACGCGGCCCCGTCTTTCTTGCCGGCCAGCTCGAACGCGGCCTTCTCGCGCACCTTGCGGTACCGCGACTCCACCGCGCCGCGCAGGAACTGCTTCGCGTCGGCGCTGGCCTCGTACTCGGACGCGAGCCACTCGACGGCCGCGAGGCGCATGGGCTCGTGGACGGAATCGAGCGCTTTCTTCGCGACCGGCACCTTGCCCTGCCGGTCGCGCAGCAGCTTCGCCGCTTCGACGGCCAGATCGTCAGACCGCGACAGTATCACGCGCTCCAGAACCGCTTCGCCCTTCTTCGCGCTCGCCCCGTCGGTCAGGAGTTGAAGCCCCTTCACGCCGAGGTCGGTGTACCCGGCTTCGAGGGCTTCCGCGCCGAGCGCGGCCCGGTCCATGCCGAGCGCCTGCAAGTGCTCGAACGCCTGCGTGCGAACCGGCTGATTGGGGTCGCCCATCGCCTGCGCGAGTACCGGCTGCGCAGAGCGGGCGTAGGTCGCGTCCTTGCTGGCGATGGCGAAGATGCGCGCGAGCGCGGTCTGGCGCACCTTCGCAACGGCCGCGCTGTTGCCGCTCGCGCCCTGTTCGCGCACGAGGCCGACGTACCCGCCAAAGGCCAGCTCGCGCAGTTGCTCCGGGGTCAACTTCGACGGCACCGGTACGCCGGCCGCGTTCGCCACGGCCGCGGCGTCCTTGATCTCCTTCGCGTACCGCGCCGCGTGAGCGCCCCACTCCGCGTTCCACTCCGCCTGTTCCTTGTTGTCGAACAGACGCAGCAACAGCGCGGTCTTGGCCTTCAGTTGCGGCGGGGCGAACGCGAGCAGATTCGCGAGGTCGTCGATCACGTCGGGCGACACCTTCCACGGCGTGTCGTCGCCGCGGTCGTTCGCTTGCTTGATGACGAACTCGCGGAACGCGGCACGGTCGGCGAACGCTTCGAGCGCCTGCGCCCCCGTGAGGCGGAACCGCGCGCCCTTCGCGGACACGCACTCGATGCACTTGTCCGGTTGGCCGTCCGTGTCCTTCAGTTCCAAGAGCAGCGTGGCGAGCAGCGCGCGGTCGCGCAGTTTTTCGTCGGCGCTGTCGAGGTAGACGGTGCCCTGAACGCCGGCCGCGGCCCCAAGCGCGACGGTCGCGGTGAACTGCTCCGCGGGCGTTACGACGCCCCCGGTGTCGCCGCGCACGAGCGGCCCAACGGTGGCGTCGCCGAGGTACGCGAGGCCGAGCGCGGCCCGGTACTTTACCTCCGGGTCGGAGTGCTGGAGCGCCGTGCGCAGCGCCGCGGTCGTGTCGGGCTTCGCCACCCACACGAGGGCGCGGGCCGCGGCGGCGCGCAGCAAGTTGTGCGGGCTGTCGGTCAGCGCAACCACGTGCGGCAGCGCGCGGGAATCGCCGAGTTCCGCGAGGCCGCCGAGTGCGAGCGCGGTCACGTCGAGCCAGTCCGAAACGCGCTCCTTGAGTTGCGGTTCCGGCGCGGTCGCGAGCGCGACGAGCGGCGCGAACGAGGCCGCGTCGCCGTGCTTCGCCAGCGCCGCCGCGGCGCGCACGCGAATGTCCGCCCGGTCGCTCTGGAGCGCCTGCGCCAGCGGCCCTTGCGCGTCGTCGTCCACGAGCGCGTTGACGGCGAGCAACCGAACGTCGCGGTCGGGGTCGTCAATCGCCTTGAGCATCACCTGTTGCGCGGCCTTCGAGTGCTTCTTGATGAGCGCCTCGACCGCGAGTTTGCGGGCGTCCGCGTGCTTCGAGCCGAGGGCCGTTTCGAGGACCGCGAGCTCCTTGTTCTTCTTGGTCGCAAATTCGAACGCCTCGCGCCGCAGCCCGGAATCGGGGTCGTTGAAGAACTCGTACAAGAGCGGCGCGGCCCACTCTTCCTTCTCCTGCGCAGTCACTTCGGTGAGCGCTTCGCGGCGCACGTCGGAGTGAATGGATTGCAGCGCGAAGCGGAGCGTGGCCGGCCCGCCGCCGGCGATCTTGAGGTTTAGCGCGGCCTTGAACGCTTCGCTGCGCACGCCCTTCGCGCCGTCGTTGAGCGCGCGAACGAGCAGGTCCCAGCCCGGTTCGCCCGCGGCCTCGGGCGTCTTCTTCTTCACCACCTTGATGAGTGTTTCGAGCCCGCGCCGCCGC
The DNA here is from genome assembly GCA_016872595.1 of Planctomycetota bacterium. Classification (GTDB taxonomy): domain Bacteria; phylum Planctomycetota; class Planctomycetia; order Gemmatales; family Gemmataceae; genus Gemmata. The sequence goes on along the minus strand of VGZJ01000008.1, from coordinate 6,251 downwards.
ACGTCCTCATCGGCCGCGGTCAGGCCCGACTCGGCCACGCTGAGAGGCGTCTGGTCGAAGATTTTCACCAGTGCCGTGTACGCCGCGTCGCGCACGGAGGCTTGCGGGTCGAACAGCATCGAGCGCAAGCGGTTCACGGCGCGCTCGTCGTCGAGGGCCGCGAGCGCGCGGCACACGTCCACGCGGGCGTTCACGTCCTCTTCGCGGCTCAGTTGCAGCAGCAGGCCGAACGCGCGCGGGTCGCCCAGCACCGCGAGGCCGCGAGCCCCGCGCAAACAGGTATCGAGCGCGCGGCTCGCGGTCGCTTGCAGCAACGTGTCGTAGTCGGTCGGCGTCAGTTTGCTCTTGGCATCCGGCGCGACCAGCGGCGCGGCCTTGTCCGCTTTTTCGGCCTTCTCCAACTCGTTGAGCTGACGGTTCAATTCGCCGTCGCTGGCGCGCAGCACGCCCGCGAGTTGTTCCTTCGACAGCACGGACAGCAGGAACGCGACCTTGCGCACCGCGGCATCGCCGTCTTCGAGCCGGCGGCGGATCGCCGACTGAACCGCGGGGTCTTCGAGCAGCCAGCGCTCGTAGGCGCGGATGAGCGCCGCGGCGCGCACGTCCCCGTGTTTCGAGCCGAGAGCGGTCAGGCTCGCGGTGGAGACCTTCGCGTCGTACACGGTTTCGAGCGCCGCGAGCGCGGCCTTGCGCACGTCCCACACACTCGCGTCGAGTGCGTCCACGAGGCGCGTCAGCGCCTGATCGTCGACCTTCGCCAGCGGCTCGAGCGCCTTCACCGCCGCGGTGCCCACGTCCGCGTGTCCGGTCTTGAGGGCGAGGTCGATGGGGCCGAGGTCGTCCTTCGCCCGTGCGTGCAGCCCGTTGAACGCGATCAGCCGCACCTTGCCGTCGCCGTGGCCGATGGCCCGTTCCAGAATCTTGACGACGCGCGGGTTGTCGCTCTTCACGAGTAGGTCCGCGACGAACTCGCGCAGCTTCGGGTCCGGGTCGCGGGTCAGTTGCTCGCCCAGAATCTCGATGCTCGCGGAGTCCTTCCACTCGGCGAGAACCTTGAGCGCTTTCTCGCGGCGCTTCGGGTCGTGCTTCTGGCTCAACTCGTTGCGAACCCAATCGGCCGCGCCCGTCACCTTCTCGTGAACGACGTCCTCTTCGGGGAACTTCCCGTCCTCTTCGAGGCGCAGGAAGCGGATGGAGTTGTCGTCACAGGCGCACGCGAGATGCGGTTGGTTGTAGACGGTGACGACGGCCAGCCCGACGACCTTCCCGACAACGTCTTTGAGCGTGCCGGGCTTGATCGCGCCGCCGCGCGGCCAGTTCTTCAGCGTGGCGTCGCGCGAGCCGGTGACCATGCGGTCGCCGGGTACGAACGCGAGCGCGGTCAGCACGTCCTCGTGCATGTTGCCGCGGCCCTTGTCCTCCGGTTCGAGGGTGCCGCGCGCGAACGTCGTGTACAGCTTGTTGTCCGCGCCGGCGGAGAAGAACCGCAGCTCTTCCGGCTCGAACTTGACGAGCGTGACCGCGCCGTCGTGGAGCTTGGCCGTTTCGCCCGGCACGAACTCGTCGGTGTCTTGCCCGTCGAACACCGCGACGTTGCCCTTCGTTGTGCCCGCGACGAGCCACGCTTGCGTCTTGTCGGCGCTGAGGCACGTCCCGTCTTCGGGCAGTTCGAGCGTCTGCTTTAGTTCCCCGTCTTTGTCGGAGATGATGTCGATTTGCTTGCCGTGCAGCACCGCGAGCCGCTTCTTCGCCAGCACCGCGATGCCGGCGATGGGGCCGGCGAACGGCCCGGCCAGCACCTTGTGCGCCTTCTTGTTGCACTCGTAGAGTTTGTTGTCCGTGCCACCGACGTACACGGTGTGTCCGTCGGCCGCGAGCGCGACCCCGCCGCACGGCAGTTCGACCGGCTTCAGGCTCAGCTTGTCGGCGTCGAGCCAATAGAGCGCGGTCGGCGCGCCTTCGGGGTGAACCGTGGTGAACGCGAGCGTGTCGTCGACGCCGACTATGCCGCGGATGTCGCCGCGATACGTTTGGCCCTTCCCCTCGCTGGTCTCGCCCGCGCTGACCGGCACGGCCTCCTCTTCCTCGGCCTCGTCACCTTCTTCGTCATCGTCTTCGCCGCCTTCTTCGTCCTCGCTCTCGTCCGACTCCTCATCGCTCTCGTCCTCGTCGCCCTCTTCGTCTTCATCTCCTTCATCGTCATCGGAGTAGGAAAGGTCTTCGGCCTCGCCCGCGAACTCTTCGAGGCGCTCGTAGAAGGCCCAACTCGCGTCTTCGAGCGATTTGTCGGGCGGGAGCGGCGCGACGAACCCGCCGTCGTCGTTGATGGCGTTGACCAATTCTTTGCTCAGATAGTCCTGATCGTCTTCGGGGAAGTGCCCGAGCAGTTCCTCGGCGAGAACGAAGATGTCGTAGTCGTCCGGCAGGTTGTCGCGCGCGTTGGCGTAGGCGCGAATCTCCGGCAGGAACGCGCGGAACCGTTCGACGAGCGCCGCCCATTTCGCGGAGGCCATTACGCGCCCTCCTTCTTGAACTCGGGGAACCTGTGGCGGATGCGGGTGACCGCGACGAGGCACGCGGCCCGCTCGCTCGGCCCGCGCGACAGCATGAACTCGTCCAGTAGCGGAAGGATGCCGCCACCGAACGTCTTGTCTTCGAGGCCGAGGTCGCGCATCGTCTCGACCAGATCGAGCTTCGCGCGACGGGCCGGCAGCGGCTTCGCGCTGACCACCTTCTCCGGCTTGGCCGCGTTCGGGTCGTTGGTGTCGGTGTCCTCGACCGCGTCGCGAGACTTCTCCGGGCGGCCGGGCGGGATCTCGAACAGGATGCGGCGCAGGAACTCGCTCAGGGTCGGTTGCGGAGCGGGCCACGTCTCCGGTTTGCGCGGGATGCCGTCGCCGCGGTTCTGCGCCGCCTTCTCCGCGTCCTTCTTGGCCTTCGCCCCGACGGTCGGCTTGGGCGGCAGCGGTGGCTTCCAGTCGGGCGTCAGGCCACGGTCGCGGTAGACCGTCCAGAGCGCGCGGATCACGAACGCGCGGACCTTGCGATCCGGGCTTTCCGACAGGCGGAACAGCTCTTCCGGCACGCGCAGTTTCGGCAACCGGTTGATTAGTTCCATGCCGAGCGCGCGGGTTTCCTCGTCGTTCGATTCGCAGAAGCGATACACGGCGCTTGCTTCGAGCTTGGCCGGGTCGAGACGGAACGGGCGGTTCGGCGGCGTGTCGTCCGCGAGGAGCGACTTAGCGACGAACCGGCGCACGTCCATGAACGGGATGTCGGCCATCGCGACGAGGTCATCGACGCCGGGGTTCCAGCGGGCGAACTCCCACGCGGCCAGTTCGAGGGCGAACTCGCGCAGCGGTTTGCGGGTCTCGCTGAACAGCGGCAGCACGCGCTCCAGCGTGAGGAACGCGGGCGGAATCTCCGCGCCGGGGTCGACCGGCTTATCGGCCAGTTTCTTGCCGATCTCGATGTGGTGCCGGCGAACGTAGTCGCGCGCGAACCGGCCAACGGGAGCGTCCGCGGGGCCGGGCGCGATCACCAGTTCCCACAGTCGCGCGCAGCCGGCGCTCACCTTGTCGCTACTCACCGGCGCGGCGGTGCGCTCGCCGCTCACCATCTGGAGGAAGGCCGTCTCCGAGATGATGCTGATGTTCGCGCCCTTCTCGTTCAGGTCTTCGGCCTTCGTCTGCTTGCTCCCCTTCGCGCCCTGCCCGTACAGCGGCGAACCTTCGTCGCCGATCACGAGGTAGTGCAGCTTGGGCGACACGGAGCCAGCAACGACGCCGTTCGCGCCCTTCACGCGCTCCTCGGCCTGATCGCGTGTCATCGACGCGAGCTTGCCGGTGAACAGGAACGACGCGCCCTTCAGGTCGGCGCTCGTCGGCGCGTCACCCCCGCCGGTCGCAACCGGCGCGGCCGTCGTCGGCGCGAAGTCGGCGGGCAAGAACGTGCGGATCAGGCGGTCGCTGGCGAAGTTGAAGTACATTGGCTCGCCGCGTGCCACAAGCTTCAGCAGCCAGTCGAGGCCGAGTTCGGCGTTCGTGAACTTGCGCACGTCCGCGAACCAGCCGAGAACGCCCTGCGCGACCCACTCGGTAAAGGCCAGTTCCTTCGCCCATTGACCGTGCTTCGCGCGGAACTCGACTAGCCACGGGAAGGCGTCCCAATCCGGCTGGAACGCGACCGCTTTCAGGAAGTCCGTGCCGAACGCTTGCGGCTTCTTGATCTTGCTCTGGTTCACCCACTGCACGGCGTTGCTGGTCGTGGGCGGGAACAGCAGCAGCCAGCGCAACAGGTCGCTGCCGAGCGCGTCGAGGTCGAACTTGGCGAGTTCGGTGGTCGCGTACTGGACGACGCGCCCGGTCTTGGCCTCTTCGGGGTCGAGCTTCTGGAGCAGGCGCGTGAAGAACGCCGGGCCGAGGTCTTTGGTGGGGTGAACCTTCGGCAGCAGCTTCTGCGCGAAGCCGAACGCGAGGTCGCTGTCCGAGAGCAACCGGCTCGCGAACCAGTCGGGCGTCAGTTCCGTTGGGCCGAAGCTCTTGGTGATCGTGTCGGCGGCGAACTTGTGTCCGTGCTGCGTTTCGAGCAATTGTCCCCACGCCTCAAGGCCGACGCCGGTGCGCGGGTCCTTCTCGCCCAGCAGGTCGGTGGCGAGCTTACGCACCTCGTCGTTGTCGTTGTTCGCGAGGCGAATCAGCTCCGATACGGGCAGGTCGCGGGCGTGCGTGCGGGCGTAATTCGCTGCGTACTTCCGCGCGTCGGTCGAGGGCGAATCGAACAGCTTCAGCACCGCGTCGTGCAGGCCGAGCGTGCGGAACGCGCCCTGCTCGAACTTGGGCACGTTCTGCAACAGCCACACGACGAAGTCGTGAATCGCGCGGCTCGGCACCGCGACGAGGCGCACGACCCACGCGGGTTCGGTGTCGCGCAGCACTTGGCGGAAGTCGGTCTTCAACGCGGTGGTGGCGAAGTCGCGTACCGCGTCACACTTCGCCCGTTCGAGGAGCGAGAAGAGCGGGCGGTGCGAGCGCTTCCACGTGTCGCCGTAGGCGCGGTTCTTGAGGTTGGTGGGGTCCGCGGTCTTGTCGTTCCAGCCGAAGCGGAAGTTCGAGCGGCCGTACTTCTTCGAATCGTGGAACAGGATGTGGTTGAACACCCACGTCCCGTTGAGGCGCACGTTGTCGGTGTAGTTGACGAGGAACTCGCACGCGGCGTCGGGGTAGGTCGCCGGTAGGTGCAGCCCGACGCGGCGCAGGTAGCGCCACGCGCGGCGCACGCAGTAGGCGACGGTCGCGCCGCTGACCTGCTTGCCGTAGGCCGCGCCCGCGTGCGCCATGTCGAGCCGGGCCGCGATCGCGCCGAAGATTTCCGTGTCGTTCTTCGCTTCGGCTTCCTTGAAGATGCGCTTCACGGCCTTCCACGGCCCGTACACGAGCGGCACGCTGGCAATGATCCGCAGCAGGTAGTCGCGGGCCAGCGCGTCGTTCGACTGCCAGAGCGTGTAGATGACTTCGTGAACCTTGAGTTTGTCCGCGAGCGGAACTTCGGCGTCCGCGGCTTCGATCGCCTTGAGCGTTTCGACGCGGTAGTGGGCCTGCTCCTCGCGCGACTTCTGCCGGTAGCGCCAGTCGCGCAGTTGTGAGAGGAACTTCTCGAACGTGAGCGCGCCGTCGCGGATCGGCGCGTCCGGTGCCGGCACGGGCTGGTTGCAGATCTGTTCGATGAGTGTGATGAGTCGCGGATCGCGCGCGTCCCAAGCCTTGCGCACGTCGTCCAACGTCAGGACTGCCGCCATGGGAGAGGTTCCTACTGAGCTGCGACTGGTGCTTCCGAAACAGACGAGGGAGCGTCTACTTCCTGACCTGTGGCGCGGAAGGCTCACGGCACCGCCGTGCTGGAGCAGTACCTGCGGTTGGTGGTACCACGAACCGCGGGGTTGCTCCAGTCCACCAACCGCAGGTACTGCTCCAGCACGATAGCGGTGCTGGAACAGCCTTCCCCGAGTTGGGTGGCTAGGCATACGCTCGGGCGACGCAACATCGCCCTGTCGCAAAGCGACGAGCTAAACAACCCCCTCGCCTGTTTCAGAAGTGAGGAAGGTTGTAATCGAGAAGAGCAGACTCGTTGCGCAATAGCGATCGATGGCCTATTAGACTCGTTGCGCAATAGCGATCGATGGCCTATTCATAGGGTTATGACGAATTACGAGAAATTGCGTCGGAAGCCGTTGTTGTTCCGCATGTTCACGG
>VGZJ01000007.1 GCA_016872595.1 Planctomycetota bacterium | reverse complement strand
GGGTTCCTCGGTCATTTCGGCAGGAAAGAGGCAGAAACGCTGGGAATCCCAGGGTTCCGGCGCACATGCCATGCCGAAAGTCGAAGGTCATCTGGGAAATAGGGGACTATAGGGGGAACTGCGTGCTCGCAAGCCGCGCGGCCACCGAACCGGGCCGGGACCGTGAATCCAACGCCGCCGGGGGCCATCTAACTGCCGGTCCCGCTTCTCGCTCTCGCGGAGTCCCGCACATGTTCGTCACCCAGTTCCTCGGCGCCTTCGTGCTGTTGGCGGCGGACCCCGGCGCGCCCCCCAAGCCCGAGGTGCACCCGATCGCCGGTTCGGTCACCACGGCCAAGTTCAAGAGCGGCACGGTCACGCTCAACAAGGACCGGCAGGCCATTCGCGGCGTCATCTCCGAGAACCAGTCGTTCCTGATCTTCGGGCAGGCCTCTTGGAAAGTCGAGTTCCTCGCCGGTTCGACCCTCACGTTCGAGAACGGGCAGGTCGTCAGCGGCGCGCTGGCGAAAGACGAACCGCTCATGGTGAGCGGGCTGGTCAGCGAGCGGGTCCTGTTTCGGAGCGGGAATCTGGTTACATTCGATAACAAGGGCGGGGTGACGGACGGGGTGTTGGTGAAGGACTCGCCGTTCATGATCAACGGGCTGGTGGGGAACCGGATCCCGTTCGCACAAGGTTCTCGCGTGACGATCAACGAAAAGGGTCAGGTCACGAGCGGCCGAATTCTCAAGGAAGGAACCTTCATGCCGAACGGCTCGGTGAACCCCGACTTGAAACTCCCCGCGGGAACCCTGATCGTAGTCAACGACAGCGGCCAGATCACGTCCGCCATCCTCGGTGCCGACGCGACCCTGACCACCGAACAAGGCGCGATCCTGTTTAAGGCCCAGACGCTGGTCAAGTTCGCAAAAGGTAAGGCCGTGGCACCCAAGAAATGACCCAGACGCCGCTCTCTGTCACTGTCTGAGGTAACGATGGTATCCCGCGTATTCGCTCTCTTGTGCGTCCCCGCGCTCCTCGCCGCCGACTGGCCGCAACTGCACGGCCCGGCGCGCGACGGCCATTCGACCGAAACCAAGCTCAACTGGGACTGGCCCAAGGACGGGCCGAAACTGCTCTGGAAGCTCGACGCCGGCAAGGGCTGGGCCGCGCCCGTGATCGCCGGCGGGAAGCTCGTGTTCTTCCACCGCGTCGGTGACGACGAAGTCGTGCTCGCCCTCGACCCGGCCACCGGCAAGGAACTGTGGAAGCACAGCTACGCCACGAAGTACGTGGACGACTTCAACTTCGACAACGGCCCGCGCGCGACGCCCACGATTGCCGCCAACGCGGTGTTCACGCTGGGGCCCAACGGCGACTTCACCGCGGTCGAACTGGCGACCGGCAAGAAGCTTTGGGCGCGCAACCTGCTGGCCGACTACAAGGCCGACAAGGGGTTCTTCGGGGCCGCGTGCTCGCCGCTCGTTGTGGCCGGCAAGGTGCTGGTGAACGTGGGCGGGAAGGGCGCGGGCGTGGTCGCGTTCGACGCGACCGACGGCAAAGAGGTGTGGAAGGCGACCGACGACGGGGCGAGCTACTCGTCGCCGGTCGCGGCCGACCTCGACGGCAAGCCGGCCGCGGTGTTTCTCACGCGCCGCGGGCTGCGCGCCCTCGACCCACTCACCGGCAAGTCACTCTACGACTTCCCGTTCCGCCCGCGCGACAACGCCAGCGTGCAGGCCGCGACCCCGCTCGTGTGGAAGGACGAAATCTTCCTGACCGCGTCCTACGCCACCGGCGGCGTGCTGCTGAGCGCGAAGAAGGGCGCGGTCGAAGAGGTGTGGGCGAACGACAAGACGCTGTCGAGCCAGTACACGACGCCGGTGCGCGTGGGCGACTACCTGTACGGCACACACGGCCGGGCCGACACCGGGGCGACGCACCTGCGCTGCGTGGAGTGGAAGAGCGGCGCGGTGAAGTGGACCGAACAGCGGTTCGGGGTGGCGTCGCTGATCGCGGTGGACGGCGGCCTTCTGGCGCTGACCGAAAGCGGCGAGTTGGTGCGCCTCGACGCCTCGCCGGACGGCTACAAAGAGCGCGCCCGCACCGCGCTGCTCACGAAGCCGACCCGCGCCGCCGCCGCGCTCGCCGATGGCAAGCTCTTCGCCCGCGACGGCAAGACGCTGATCTGCGTGAGCTTGAAGTAGAGGCGCAACGAACGTCCTACTTCCGACCGGTCGGATTTCTGCTCCGAATTAAGTCGATTACCTCGTAGAGGTGCAGTTGGCGCGTTTCTTCGGCACGTGTCACATGAGTAAGAGGAGGGGAAGCCGTGGACCGTGCCGAGTTTATCTGCCCGACATGCAGCGACACAGTTCTCGCGCCGGCATCACTCGAAGGTCGCGCGGTTCCTTGCCCGAAGTGCGGGGCACACGTTCCAGCGTGGCCCCCGCCGCGGCGGGTTCCATCGCCACCACCGCGTTCGAGTCCGTTACCACTACCGCCACGCTCAGCACGTTCCGGTCCGCCTCCCCTCCCGGTGGGCGCACTCGTTCCCGTTCCTGTCGTAACTACCCGCGGCCCAGTCATGCGGAGGTGGCTGATGTGGAGCGGGGGCGCGCTGCTCGCGCTGGCGTTAGGGATGCTATCAATATGGCTTATCGTGCGCGAAAAGGCACATCCCATTGAGGGTGCATCACACCCCGATTCGTCAGAGAACGTGTTGGGGCGGCGGGTCGTCACCGGCCGAGTGGACCTCGTCTCGTGCGATATGGATACTTGGCTCGGAACCCGGCGCGACAACCAAGGATTCATGATTGTCACGCTTACTACAGAGCGCGGCATTACTGTCGTGTGCCAGTTCGCTCCCGGTGCCGGTCCGAGCATGGCGCTCGAACAGGGCGACGAGGTGACGATCCGGGGTACGTTTGACGGGGAGACGCCGTACACACTCAACTTGTCTGCCAGCGAAGTCGTTTCGTTCCGCTCAGCGAGACGGTGACAGCCCGGCGTGCAGCGATTACTTCTCCACCGGGAGGCCCTTTTCGGTCCACGCGCGCCAGCCGCCGTCCATGCTAATGACGTTGGTGTAGCCCATCTTCTGGAGCGCGTCGGCCGCGAGCGCGGACCGGAACCCGCCGCCGCAGTACAGCACCAGCGGGGTCGCGGGGTCCGGCACCTTCGCCTCGATGTCGCGCTCGATCACGCCCTTGCCGATGTGGATCGCGCCGGCCGCGTGCCCGGCGGCGAACTCGCTCTCCTCGCGCACGTCCACGAGTACGAACGCTTCGCCGCGGGCGCGGCGCGCGACCACGTCGTCGACGGTGCATTCCGCGACGCGCGCCTTCGCGTCGGCCACGATCTTCAGGAACCCCGGCGCGTGTTGCTTCGCCATCGCTCGGCCCTCCTCCGCGTGTCAGTCGTCGTCGTCGTCGCGCGGCCTCTTCTTCTTGGGCCGCGGCTGCTCGTCTTCGTCGTCATCGTCGTCGCGCGACTTCTTCTTGGCCTTCGGCTCATCACCGTCGTCGTCGTCGTCGCGCGACTTCCCTTTGCGCGGCCGCTCGTCGTCCTCGTCGTCGTCGATGGTTTTGAGCAGCACCTTGTGGACGAGGGTTTCGACCTCGCGCACGTCCTCGATGCCGAGGAACCCGTAGTCCGTCTCGTGGCGGCTGGTCTCGCTGCGCACGGTGCGCCCGGTCTTGCGGTCCACGTAGTCGGTGCGCTGCTCGGTCACTGTCGTTTTGAAGACCAAGTCGCCCGCGCCCTTGGGCCGCTTCGCGCTCTTGACGCGCATCCTGCGCAGCTCGTTCGGCTCGTAGGAGACTGTCGTGCCGGCCCCGCCGAACAGGTTGGCCGAGTACACGACGGCCCGGTGGTTCGTGAGCGCGTACCAACTCTGCGCCGCGGCCTTGCGCGTGGCCCCCGGAAGAAACGCGGCCATGCCGACCCCAATCAGCACAAAAACAAGCGGGATCAGCCCCGCGAACCACGGGGCCGCGGCGAAGAAGATGCCGCTGAACAGCAGGCCCACGCACGCGACCCCAATGCCCACCAACATCAGCAACTTGGCCTTCTGGTCCACGATCTCCGGGCACATGCGCGCGGCCCAGTACAGCACCTCGCCGCGCGACAGTTCCTCCTGAACCTGCTTCATCAGCTTCTTGTTCCCGAACCCGGTGTTCAGTTCGAGCGCCTCGGCCGGGGCCGCGTCCAGCGTGAACCCCTCGCCCTTCTCCTCGTCGTCGAACGACTTCTTCTTCTTGGCCTTCGGCTTCTCGTCCGCGTCGTCGTCGTCGTCGCGCCCTTTCTTCTTCTTGGCGCGCTCTTCCTCTTCCAGCGATTTCGTCTTCGCCTGATACTTCTTCTTGGCGGGCGGGGCCATCGTGCCCTCGCACTCCGGGCACGTCTTCTCGGCCCCGGACTTCGACTCTTCGGTGTGGCCGCAGTCCGGGCACGTGATGGTGATCGCCATGAGGGTGATTCCTGTTGGAAAACACGGCGAAATCAGAATCCGAAACGAGCAGAAGAAAAGCAAGCAACTCACGCCAAGTCGCGAAGAAGAGAAGGCAGAAGAGTGCTGACAGGATGAACAGAATGAACAGAGATTGAAAGAGGAAATCAGGCTTTCGGCCTTTCTGACTTGATCTCGTTCATCCTGTCAACACTTTTCTGCCTTCTCTTCTTTGCGACTTCGCGGCTTGACGTGTCCCTCTTACTTCAAGTAACGGTTGATGATGTTCTCGATCAGTTCCTGCCGGCCGCTGGCGTTCTTGTCGGCGTCGCCCTTCTTCAGCGTGTAGGCTTCGAGCGTGTCGAAGCTCTCCGTGCCGGCCTCGATCCGCGCGCCGATGCCGGTGTCCCAGCTCGCGTAGCGCTGCTTCACGATGTCCTTCAGCACGCCGTCCTTGCGCATCGCGGCGGCGATCTTGAGGCCGTGGGCGAAGGCGTCCATGCCGCCGATGTGGGCGTGGAACAGGTCCACCGGCTCGAAGCTCTCGCGCCGCACCTTCGCGTCGAAGTTCATGCCGCCGCTGCCGATCCCGCCCTGTCCGAGCACGATCAGCATCACCTGCGCCGTCAGGTACAGGTCGGTGGGGAACTGGTCCGTGTCCCAGCCGAGCAGCGGGTCGCCACGGTTGGCGTCGATGGAGCCGAGCAGCCCGTTCGCGCTGGCGTAGGCCAGTTCGTGGCCCATCGTGTGCTTCGCGAGCGTGGCGTGGTTCGTCTCGACGTTGAACTTGAACTCCTTCTCCAAGCCGTTCGCGCGCAGGAACGCGAGTGAGTTGGCGCAGTCGAAATCGTACTGGTGGCTGGTCGGCTCGTGCGGCTTCGGCTCGATGAGGAACGTGCCGGTGAAGCCGATCTTCTTCTTGTAATCGACGGCCATGTGGAAGAACCGCGCGAGGTGATCCAGTTCGCGCTTGAGGTCGGTGTTCCACAGGGTCATGTACCCTTCGCGCCCGCCCCAGAAGACGTAGTTCTCGCCGCCGAGGTCTTTCGTCAGTTCCAGCGCCTTCTTGACCTGCGCCGCGGAGTACGCGAACACGTCGGCGTTGCAGCTCGTGCTGGCCCCGTGAACGAACCGCTTGTTGCTGAACAGGTTCGCGGTGCCCCACAGCAGTTTGATGCCGGTCTTCTGCTGTTGCTCCTTGAGCTTCTTGGCGACCGCGTCGAGGTTCTTGTTCGTCTCGGTCAGGTTGGCCCCTTCGGGGCTAACGTCGCGGTCGTGCCAGCAGTAGTACGGCACGCCGAGCTTGTCCATGAACTCGAACGCGACGTCGACGCGCTTGAGGGCCATGTCGAGCGAGTCGGTGCCGTCCTCCCACGGGCGCACGGCGCACCCGGGGCCGAACGGGTCGCCGCCCATCCCGCGGAACGTGTGCCAGTAGCACACCGCGAACCGCAGGTGGTCCTTCATGGACTTACCTTCGACCAGTTCGCCCTCGTTGTAGTGCCGGAACGCGAGCGGGTTGGTGCTGTTCGGGCCTTCGTACTTGATCTTGGGAACGTCGGGAAAGGCGCTCATGGGTCGCTTCCGTGGGAGTGTGGAGACGTGAAGAGAGCGTAGCGGAACGCAAGTCGAACGGGCAGTAGCCTTCGCGCGATCCGCAACCTACATCGACGGAAGGCGCGCCCGGAGGCGAGGATGTGCCCATGAACGAAGAAGCGGCGCTGTTGCGCGCGATCTGCGAACACCCGGACGACGACACCCCGCGGTTGGTGTTCGCCGACTGGCTCGACGAACAGGGCGGGGCCGTGAACGCGGCGTGGGCCGCCGGCATCCGCGCGCAAATCGCGCTCGCCCGCGGCGCGGACGACGACACCCTCCGGTTCCAGACGTGCCTGTTCGACTCGCGCTCCGGGCTGGAGCGCCTCGCCGCGCGCCTCGAACTGCCCGCCGAGGTCGGCGACGGCTGGGAGCGCGGGTTCCCCTATCGCGCCGCCGCCAGCTTCGACCAATTGCGCGGCGTGTGGCCGGCGCTGGCGCAGCGGCTCCCGATCCGAACGCTCGCCGTCCACGAACTGACCGAGATCGAGACCGAGGAACTGGTGACGTGGCCCGCGTTGCGCCGGCTGCGGGAACTGGACTGCGCCGGCGTCTGGGACTCGCCGCGCGCCGATCTGGTCCCGATTCTGGCGGGCAGCCCGAACCTGCGCAACCTGAAGGTGCTGCGCGTGTATGACGCGCTCCTCAACGACGCCAACGTGTCGGCGCTCCTCGCGTCGCCGCACCTCGCGGGCCTAGAAAAGCTCCAGTTGGGCTACGAGGGGGCCACGAGCACGCTCTCCGACGACGGCCGACAGCGGCTCACCGCCCGCTTCGGCGACAACGTGTTCGAGGACGCCATTCCCTTCTGAACCTGCCCCGCTCGGCGCGCGTCCGTAGAAAAGCCTCATATCGCAGACGGAGGACGACGCGGTGACCGACACCCCCCAGAAGCCGAAGTGGTTCCAGACCACGGCCATCGACTACCCGAACAGCCGGCCGCACATCGGCACCGCGTTCGAGAAGCTCGGGGCCGACGTGCAGGCCCGCTACCGCCGCATGGAGGGGTTCGACGTCTTCTTCCTCATGGGCACCGACGAAAACACGCTCAAGGTCGCGGACCGCGCGAAGGAACAGGGGCTTGATCCCCAAACCTATTGCAACGACATGGCGAAGCAGTTCCGCGCCGTGTGGGACGCGCTGGACATCAGCTACGACACCTTCATTCAGACCAGCCACGAGCGGCACAAGCAGTGCTGCCGCAAGTTCGTTCAGAAGGTGTACGACAACGGCCACATCTACAAGGGCAGCTACGAGGGCTGGTACTGTCCGGGGTGCGAGGAGTTCAAGAGCGACAAGGTTCACGCCGAGAACGCCGGCAACTGCCCGAACCACAAGCGCCCGCTCGTGCGCCGCGCGGAGCCGTGCTGGTTCTTCCGCCTGTCGTCGTTCCAAGACCGACTGTTGAAGCACCTGAAGGAGAACCCGGAGTTCGTGCAGCCGGAGAGCCGGCGCAACGAGATGATCGGGTTCATCGAGGCCGAAGGGCTGCAAGACCTGAACATCTCGCGGCACGGCGAGCAGTGGGGCATCCCGCTGCCGTTCGACCCGGAGTTCACGATCTATGTGTGGTTCGACGCCTTGCTGACGTACATCACGGGCATCGGCTACGGCGACGACGAGGCGACGTTCCGCAAGCACTGGCCGTGCGACACGCACTTCATCGGCAAGGACATCACGCGGTTCCACACGCACATCTGGCCCGCGATGCTGTGGGCCGCGGGCGAGGAAGCCCCGCGCCAGGTGTTCAGCCACGGGTTCGTTTACGTCAGGAACGAGGAGTCCGGGACCGTTGAGAAGATTAGCAAGTCGCTCGGCAACATCATCGACCCGATGCAGGTGATCGGAGCGTGCAGCGCGGACGCATTCCGCTACTTCTTCCTGCGCGAGTGCCCGTTCCCGTCGGACGGCGAGTTCGGGTGGGGCCGGTTCGCGGAGGTCTACAACTCCGAACTGGCGAACAACCTCGGCAACTTGTTCAGCCGCGAGATGACGCTGACGTGGAAGAACTTCAACGGCGTGTTCGACGGGACCGCGGGCAAGGTGCCGGAGTCCGTCGTGCCGGGGTTGGACCTCGCGCAGTTCGTGTGCGACGTGCGCGGGCACGTCGAGGCGTGCCGCTACAACCTCGCGCTGCAAGAGGTCGTACAGAAGTTCCTCACGCCGACCAACCAGTACCTTGAGGCGAACGCGCCGTGGAAACTGGTGAAGACGGACAAGGACGCGGCCAAGCGGGTGCTGTTCAACGCGACGCAGTCGCTGCGGGTCGCCAGCATCCTGCTGAAGCCGTTCATCCCGAAGAGCGCGGAAGCGATCTACACGAGCTTCAACTTCCCGACGCCGTGGGCCGAGGTGAAGTACGCGGACGCGGCCGAGTTGAAGGCGCAGCCCGACGATTTGCGCGTGACCGCGACCGTCGTTGACGGCAAGGTGGCCCCGCTGTTCCCGCGCATCGGGTGAGGTCTTGTCGGTCGCGGTCGAGCGTGAGCCGACCGCGACCGACAAGATGCGGCCTACTTCCCTGCGGGCTTGTACAGGAACGGGCGGCGGAACATGCCGCCGAAGTGGTGCGGGTTGTTCACGCGCACCGCGACCGTGTTCGCCCCGGCCTTCAGGTGGCCGGTCAGGTCCACGTCCCACTCGAACTTGTAGTCGCTCAGCCACCACGGTTCCTTGTACGCGCGGTGCGCCACCAACTCGCCGTTCACGTACAGCCACGCCTCGTTGAACAGGCCGGGGAACATGACGTGGGTCTTGCCCGCCTGCGCCGGTAGCGTCACGTCGGTGCGGTACCACGCGAGGCCGGTGTAACTGTGGTAGTCCGGGCTGACGACGCCTTGCGCCTGCATGTAGAGGTCCGTGCGTAGCATCCCCCAGTGGCCGGGGTTCAACCGGTGCCGGTCGGTCGGGTCGGCGAACTTCGGCGGCGCGCCCATCGGCAGGTCGAGCAGCGGGTCGGTGCTCGTCCACCACTTCAGATCGACGGGCTTGCGGGCCCACCCGCTGACGACCCCGGTGTCGTGCGGGTCGCGGCGGAACGCCCACTCCAGTGGCAGCTTCTGCACCAGCGTGCCCTTCGTGCCGTCCGTGAGCGAACCGAGCGCGCGGTACTGTTCGACCTCGCCGGGGAACCACGCCGGGCCGCTGTCCTTGCCCTCGGCCGCGACGCCCACGACGCGGGTCGTGAACGTGGGGTTCATCTTCGCTAGTTCCAGCCGCGCCGCGAGCGCCTTCTCGCCGGCCGCGGTCGCGGCCTTGTAGTCGCCGTCGGTGGCCGCGGCGCGCGCCATCGCGGTGTAGTGGTCGATCACGTTGAAGCTCAGGCGCGCGAACTTCACGCGGTTGTAGTAGAGCTGCTGGCCCCGCGTCACCTCGCCCCCGGGAAGGGTCGCGAGTTTCTCGGCTTCCGCGAGGTGCTTGCGCAACTTCTCGACCAGCGCCGGCGTGTAGATCACGGGGATGACGAAGTGCTCGTGCTCGGTAACGATGCTGTCCTCCCACGCCTTGAGGATGCCGTTCCAGTATTCGGCCATCGGCTTCGCGGCCGGGCCGTAGAAGTTCGTGTAGAACTCCGCGAGCATCGCATCGACGTCCGCGTCCGGGTTCCAGTACAACTGCGCGCGCACGTGCAGGTTCAGGAACACCGTGGCAATCGCGTTGCGGCACTCGGTCGAGACGCCGAGGATGCCGGCCTTCTTGTAGTGCTTGATGTCTTGGCGGATCGACTGGATCGACGGGTTCGGCAGGTCGCGCCACACCAGCATCCCCTGATCATAGTCGTATATGACCACGCGGCCCTGCATGACCTCGGCCCAGCGGTACATCATCTCCTTGTACTCGTGGCGCGGCGGCGACTTCGGGTCGTCCATGCCGTGGATCGGGTCGATGTCGATGGGCGCGAGGTACGCGACCAGCGGCTTGGCCGCGACGATCTTCCGCTGTGGCGGGATCGTCAGGTTACCGTAGGCGAGGAACCCGATGCGCGCGGTGCTGTTCGGGTGCGCCTTCAGCAAGCGCTCCGAGACCTTGTTGTACAGCGTCAGGAACGGGTCCGCGAGCGAGTCGCTGAGGAAGTATTTGTCCTTCAAGCCGGCCATGAGCTGCTTGTCGAGCTTCGATTCGGTGCGGTACACGCCGTCTTCCATGCCGAGCGAGAAGTACTCGCCCTTCGCGAACTTCGGCGACACCTTCTTGACGATGTGGTCCGCGGTCGAGTCTTCGGCAATCGGGATGTCGAAGACGCTCTTCCCCTTCGGAATCAGCTCGCCGACGTACTCGCCGATGGCGTGACCGTTGGGGACGCCGACGCCGGTGTTCATGAAGTTGCGGCGCATGAAATCGTCTTGGCCGTCGTTGCTGCCGTTCCACGACACCCAGTAGTTACGGACCTCGAACGGCGGGGCGTAGGCGTAGTCGAGCGCGCCGACCGTGAGCGTTTTTACTTCCGGGACGCACTCGCCGATCTCGGTGGGCAGGTACCAGCGGCAGCCCCAGCGCCGGAGCAGTTCGGCCGCGGCGTAGTAGTGCGAATCGTCGTTCGTGCCGGCTATGAGAACGCGGTTGCCGGTGCGCCGCAGCACGATCGCGTCCTTGCGCAGCACCGGGTCTTTGCCGACCTTCGCCAGCGCCGCGGCCAGCGTCGGGTCGGCCTTGAGCGCGGCCGAGCCGACGACGAGCACGGGCGATTTGCCGTCGTCCTCCACGACCGGGTTGGCGAGCGCCGGCTTCGCCCCGGTCATGCGCTCGATGTACTTCACGAGGTCGGTCGCGGCCTGTTTCTCCCACTTCCCGGCCTTCGCGTCGACCACGACAACGGCCTTCGTCTTGCCGTCGGCGGCGACCGTGAGCACGTCTTGGGCGGACGCCACCGGGCAGACGAACAGTGCGAAAAGAACGAGCGCACGGGAGAGCATAGCAGGTGTCCCTTCGGGAACGGCGGGAGAGACAGTGTGGGCGCGGGCAAGGGCGCGCGGGGCTCAGTCGGCTTCGCCGAGGCGGGCGTCCTTCAGTGAGAACAGGTACGCTTCGGGGTTGTCGCGGTTCAGCACCAGCGTGCCGGTCAGTTTCAACAGGCCGCGCTTGTACTCCGTGGACGTGCCGGCCTTCAGTTCCACGCTCACCAGCCCGGTCGGGTCGGGCGACTCGCAGAACCAGCAGCCGAGCGGGTATTCGAGTACGACGAAGGTTTCGACCGCGCGCTCGTCGGTCGGCCGCATGAAGCCGGTTAGCGCGACCGTTTTGCCGTCGAGCTTCTCCAGATACTTGGCGAACGTCGGCTGCCCCTTCGCGGTCACGACGGTCGCGGTCAGCAGCGGCCACGGGAGCGCGTTCACCTTGTCGGCGCTCACCGCCGGCAGCAGCGACTCGTCGAACGCCCGCACCAGCGGGCGCACGGACTTCACCTTGAGCGTGCCGCGGTGGGCCTCGTGGTTGGGCTTCTTCAGGAGCGCGTCGGCCGCGGCGCGGTACAGCGTGCGGCGGGCGCGCAAGTCGGCCGCGCCGAGCGCGAACTCGGTCACGCACCCGTCGAGGCACGCGGCGGCGGCGCGCACGTCGCCGTGGGCGTTGCACAGTTCGCCGAACTGCCACACCAGCCGCGCGTCGGCCGGGAGCCACAGCGCGAGTTGCTGCACCACGGCGACCGCGTCCGCGGGGAGCTTCTTGCGCTCGGCGTCGGCCAGCGCGCCGGCTTCGGCCGCACCGTTCGCGCCGACGTACTTCACCCCGAACAGGTCGTCCACCGCGGCCGGGCCGTTCGGCAACCGTCCCTCTTTCAACCGCAGGCGCACGAGCTTCAGGTGCGCCTGTTCGGAGGGCTTGAGCTTCGCGGGCGCGAGGTCGACGGCCTCTTCGAGGTACGCCGCGGCGCTGTCGAGGTCGCCGCGGACGTGGTGCGCGGTGCCGAGGTTGGCCGCGAGGCGGAAGTGGGTGGGGAACTTGCGCGCGGCCGGTGCGAGCACGTTCACCGCGCGATCCGCTTGGCCGAGGCGCACCAGCACCGCGCCGAGGTCCGCGGTTTCGTCCGCGGTCAGGGGGCGCATTTTCGCCAACTTGTCGAGGCGCGCGGCGGCGGCGCGGTAGTCGTCGCGCAGCGGCGAGGGCAGCCCGTCCGGGCGCTCGAACCCGGCGGCCCGGAGCGCGCGGTGGTCGGTGAGGAACCCCGTCGGCCGGCTCGGTAGCTCCGCGAACTGCTCGCCGGTGTAGTGCAGCCCGGCCCGCGCCGACGCGGGCAACAGGAGGAGCGTGAGGAGCGCGGCGCGCAGAGGGGTCATCGGTTCACCTCGTGCTCGGCGATGGGTTCGGCCACGAGCATTTCGCCCTCGCTCTCCAAGTACCATTCGGCGTCGGTACGGGCGCGGAGCCGCAGGAAGGCGTCGTCGCCCACTTGCACCGTGTCGCCGGGGGCGAACTGCCGGCCGCTGTGCCGCAGGTACGCGAGCACGTTTCCGAACAGCTCGAACGTTGCGGAGCCGACGTCGTGACCGCGGGCGCGGATGGCGAGGTCCGGCAGGCCGAAGCGGTGACAGCCGTGCGTGCGCATCCACACGCCCGCCACGCCCTCGACTTCGAGCTTCACGAACCCGCAGAACAGGAACGGCAACGGCAGCTTGCGGAACGAGGCCAGCAAGTCGCCGCCGTCCTCCTCGTGCGGGTGCAGCACGGCGGCCGGAACCGCGGTGCGCGCGGTCTCGTTCAGCACGAACGAGCCGCCGAAGTACGCCAGCGCGCCCGCCGCCGCCGCCAGCGCGACGTACTGCTCCATCGGGTCGTGGTCGTACCCGGCGTAGTACAGCATCACGTGGGCTTGGTGCCGGTACGCGATGTCCTTGAACTGCGCGCCGATGTGCGCCGGTTGCACGCACGCTTCGACCGCGGGCCGCGGCATCGGCGCGGTGAACCCCACCACCTTCACGACGTGCCGGTCCCAACCGAGCAGCCCCATGAACGCCGGGTCGACGCCGTCCGGCGACGCGGGCGTGGCGTGCGGCGGCACGAAGTACAGCTCCGCGGTCGCGGCGCTCAGGTCCGGGTGAACGTCGCGCAGCGCCTTCTCGACTTCGGGCGCTTCGAGTTCGAGCGGTTCGTCGTAAAGGAGTTGCAGGCCGACCGGGTCCGCGAGGCGCGGGTTCGCGACCGGCGGCCCGCCCAACCGCGGCACGCCCCGCCCGAAGAAGCGTTCGAGTACGTCGTCGGCCATAACCCCTCGCGTTCGGTGCCGGCCGCGCTCGCCCGCGGCTATCGGAAAATCTCTTTCCCTCTGGCGCGCCGCTTTGCTTATGATACTCCTTCGCACTCCCACCCTCTCTGTCGACTCGAAGAAAGAGGCTCGCCATGTTGGATCGCGGAAACTTCTCCCGTCGCGGGTTCATGACCCGGTCGGTCGCGGCGCTGACCGCGGCCGGGCTGCCCACGTGGTTCGCCGCCGAGCGGTTCGGCGCGCTGGCCCGCGCCGACGAGCCGAAGACCGGCGCGAACGGGAAGATCAACCTCGCCGTCATCGGCGTCGGCCCCGGCCCGCGGCGCTCGAACGCCCTGTACGGCGAGGCCAAGAGGTTCAAGGACAAGGTGAACTTCGTCGCGGTCTGCGACGTGGACGGCTCGCACCTCGGGTACGCGGTCAACCAGTACAAGCGGGACGGGTACGACGTCCGCGGGTACACCGACTTCCGCGACGTGATGAGCAACAAGGACGTGGACGCGGTCATCGTCGCCACCCCGGACCACTGGCACGCGGTCATCGCCATCGCCGCGATGAAGGCCGGCAAGGACGTGTACTGCGAGAAGCCGCTGACGCTGACGGTCGAGGAAGCGCTGGCGATGAAGAAGGCGGTGGCCAGCACCAAGCGGGTGCTGCAAACCGGGAGCCAGCAGCGCACGGAGATGGGCGGGAAGTTCCGCCTCGCCACCGAACTGGTCCGCGCCGGGCGCGTCGGCAAGGTGAAGAAAATCGAGTGCCGCATCGGGGCCAACCCGCAGAGCGGGCCGATCAAGGAAGTGGCCGCGCCGCAGCACCTCGACTGGGACATGTGGCTCGGGCCCGCGCCGAAGGTGCCGTACCGCTACGGCGCGAACCCGAAGAAGCCGAACGAGTTCTTCACCAACGGGCACTACGAGTTCCGCTGGTGGTACGACTACAGCGGCGGCAAGATGACCGACTGGGGCGCGCACCACATCGACATCGCGCAGTGGATGCTGAAGATGGACGGGGCCGGCCCGGTCGAGGTCGAGACGCTCGACGCCGCCAAGCCCCTCGCCGACGGCACCGGGTACAACTGCCACGAGACCTTTAAGGTCCAGCACACCTACGCCACCGGCGTGACGGTCGAGGTGAGCCACGGGGCCGGCAGCGTCGCGAAGGGGCTGGTGGACACCAACGGGAACCCGCGCAAGGGCGACGTCGGCGGCGGCGAAAACGGCGTCCTCGTGCTCGGCGACAAGGGCACCATCTTCGTGAGCCGCGGGGCGCTGCTCGCCAGCGACAAGGCCGTCTTCGCGCCGATCAAGGACGACCCGATGCTGTACCCGACGCGCCCCGGCACCCACATGGGCAACTTCCTCGACTGTATCAAATCGCGCGAGACGCCCATCTGCGGGGTCGAGGTCGGGGCCGGGTCCGTGATCGTGTGCCACATGGGGACCATCGCCCTGCGCACCGGCCTGAAACTCAAGTGGGACCCGGAGACGCACACGTTCGACAAGGCCGAGGCCAACAAGATGCTCGCCCGCGAGCGCCGCAACGGGTGGAAGATCAGCTAAGGGCGAGCAGGCCGTCAGGCAGAAGAGTTTTGACGGGATCACAGGATGAGACAGGATCAAGAGAACAGAGTTCGACTCTTCTCTTGACCCTGTCTCATCCTGTGATCCCGTCAAAACTCTTCTGCCGTCGGTGCACCGTCACTGGCTACCGAAGACGCCCACGCCGAAGTTGAACAGTTGGCGGTGGTCGCCGGAAGCGCGGTTCGGCGGCGGCAGGCCCCGCGCCGGCACCGATTGGGACTCACATCCCGGGCAGGACGCGGTCGGGTTCGGCGAAGATCGCGGGCACGCCCCCGGTGTGGATGAACACCACCGACGAGCCGCGCGGGTACCTCCCGGCCCGCACGTCGGCCACCAGCGCCGCCAGCGCCTTCGCCGTGTAAACGTGATCGGTCAGAATCGCCTCGGTCGTGGCGAGCAGGTGCATCGCCTCCTGACCGGCCGGCGACGGCAGCCCGTACCCCGGCGCGACGTAGCTCTCGTCGGCGTCGATGTCCGCGACCGTGACGCGGTGCGGCAGGCCCATGCGCTCCGCGGCAGCGTTGGCGTCGGCGGCGATGCGCGTGGGAATGTCCCACGGCCAGTGCATCGGGCAGATGAGGCGCGCCGGGCACTCGAAGCCGAGCAGCGCCTTGCCCAGCGCGACCCCGGCCCCGGTCGCGCCCGCCGACGACACGTACACGCCCGCGGGCGCGACGCCGAGCGCGGCCGTTTGCTCCGCGATTTCGGCCATGCAGATGGCGTAGCTGATCGCGGACAGCGGCACGACGCGCGGCGGGTCCCAGAAGTACGGCTTGCGCCCGGCGGCGCGGAACTCCGCGGCCTTCGCCGCGAGCAGCGCGTTCAGTTCGGGGCCGATCTTGGCGTCGGTGAACTCGACGTGCGCGCCCACGAGGTAGTCGATCAGCAGGTTCCCTTGTGGTTCCGTCTTCTGATGTGCTTTCGAGAGGAACAGCCGGCACTCGATGCCGAGTTTGGCGCACGCGGCGGCCGTGGTGCGGCAGTTGTTCGACTGCACCAGAGCGCCCCACACGAACAGGTCGCACCCGCTCACGGTGGCGTCGCCGAACAGGAACTCGTTGTGCCGGGCCTTGTTGCCGCCCAGCACGAGGCCGGTGCAGTCGTCGCGCTTGACGAACACGCGCACCCCGCCGCCGAGCGCGGCGGCCAACCGCGGCAGCTCCTCAAGGGGCGTGGGCAGGTGCGCGAACCGGACGCGCGGCAGCCGGTCGGCCGCGGCGCGGACCGCCGCCGGGGTCAGCTTCGGGGGCATGGGACGTCTCCAAGTGCGGAACGGGCGAAGCCGCACGCGGCTGCCGCGTGCGGCCTCGCCCGTGGGCGAGTCTCACTTCACGGTGATGAGCTTGTCTTCCTTGGGGAAGGTTTCGATCACCAGCCCCTTCCAGTGCAGTTCTTGGGCCACCTTCTCCGAGTGCAGTTGGAGACCGATAGGCCCTTCCTTAATCCGGTCCGGCTGCGGGTCGCGCCAGTCCACCACCTGCGTGCCGTTGATCGCGACGCGCACGCGGTTGCCCTGCGCCAGCACCTCGATGTCGTTCCAGTCGTGCTGCTTACCCACCTTCTTCGCCGGGCCGCCGTCCACGCCCAGCCCGTTGCGGCCGAACAGGTCGTACATCCCGTACCCGGACGGGAACATCACCAAGTGCCCCTTGTAGGTGTACTCGCTGCGGTCCTTCTTCGCGTCGGTCACTTTGCCGTCGGCCTTCGGCCACACTTCGCCCCAGAACGACACGCCGGAGTGCATCTCGGAGCCGGGCAGCAGCTTGCACGCGAAGGTGAGCCGGAAATCGGTGAACTTCTGCTTCGTCAGCAGGTACGTGCTGTACTTCAACGGGTCCGTGTTCTTGGAGACGATCACGCCGTCTTTCACCGACCACAGGTCGGTGTAGCCCTCCCAGCCGTCGAGGGTCTTGCCGTCGAACAGCTTGATCGTTTCGGACTTGCCCTCGCGCGGCTTCACGACGGGTGGGTCCTTCTTCTTCGGCGGCTCTTTCTTGTCTTGTGCGGGGGCGACCGCGGGCGCGAGCGCCAGCAGCGCGAGTGCGAGGAGCGTCTTCATGGCAGGGTCCGGTGGGGAGGGAGCGGGCGACGGCGAGATGATACCGCGCCGGCGGGCGCGCCGGTAGGTGCCGCCGCGCTCGCGCCCCGAACGGACTCAGTACCGCAGGATGAAGTCCACCGTGAAGCGGTGGCGGAAGAAGTCCTTGCGGCCGGCGAACGGGAACTCGAACGCGGCCCCGAACTGCGCGTGTTCCGTCAGCTTCACGCGGGCACCGAACGCGCCCGTGAGGAGGCCGGCCCCGCGGGCCGCGGCCCCGAAGTTGATCAGGTCGCGGCCCTCCGCGCCCATCGGCCGCTCGCGCCCGTTCGTGGTGTTGATGAGCCAGTTCAGTTCCACCAGCGGGTAGAAGCGGTGGAAGTTCCCGGCGTCGAAGTCCAAGTGGGCCGACAGCCAGTAGTAGTCGCTGCGCCGGTTGTTCGTGCTGAACGAGTACCCGGTGCTGGCGAGGAAGTTGAAGCTGCCGAGGCGGAAGTCGCGCAGGAAGTTCTGCCCGTAGCTCACGTACGGCACCAGCGACAGCGTACCGGTGTCTTGGAACGCGGCCCTCGAGCCGACCGGCAACTGGAACTGCAACCCGGCCGCGGCCAGCGACCCGGTGTCCTCGCCGCGCCAGAAGGTGTACTTCGGCCCCAGCCACAGCTCCGCGAACCCGGTCTCGTCCCGGAACGCCGAACCGGGGTTCGTGTTCACCGAGACGCCGCCGAACTTGTTCATCACCACCGACCAGCGGTCGCTGAGCGCGACGCGGGCCTGCGCGCCGAAGAACGAGATGTTCCCGCCGCGGAAGTCGCGCTGCTCGCCGGGCACGCGCTGGTAGATGAACACCGGGCGCACCTCGGTCAGCGACCGCGGGTCCTCGAACAGGAACGGGTTCGTGACCGGCGAGATGAACCCGTCGAACATGTGGTCGCTGCGGAGCCAGCCGCCGTTGGTGTCGCCGAACACGGTGCCGAGCTTCTCGCCCAGCGCCTCGCCGAACTTCGCGGACTCCTTCTCCTTCGTGCCCTCTTTGGCGCGCAACGCGGAGCGCGTGTTCAGAAACTCGATGGGGTCCGACGACGGGGGCGTGTACGCGGTGCGCCCCACGGCCTCATCGACGAGCGCCGCGGGCACGGCCTGCACGGGCGCGGTCGGGGCCGGGGTGAACGCGCCCGGCGCGGCGCTGGGCGCGCCGAACGCCGCCCCGCGTACCGGCGACGGGGGCGCGGGCGGCGCGTCGGTAAAGGTCGCCGGCGCGACCGGGCGCGCCGGGGCGCGATCGGCGACCCCAACGGGCGCACCGAGTACCGACGGCGGGCGCGCCGGATCGCGCCCCGGCGAATTCGATAGTGTTGTGGGGGGCTGGGCAAGATCGGGGGCGATGGGAGGAAGTGGTTGCGCGCCGGCCGGAGCCGCGAACCCGGCCGTAACCAACGTCAGCGCGATCCACCCCGAACGAGGCATGTCCGGCCTCCTGCCGTTTGGCCCGACATCCTGCCGGGTATCTCTTACAATCGACCGCCCCACGAACCGGGGTTGAACGCCTTCGCGCGGAAATCGCACCCGACACGCGCGGCGCGGGGGTATAACCGGGCCGTGCCGCTTGCGAAGCCGCGAGCGGCTTGAGGAGTATTTCCATGAAACGTCGGCGCACCGCTGTTCTTGTTTTCGCAACCGCCCTCGTGGGCGCGCTCGTGGGCACGTTCGCCGCGGGCTGGTGGTCCGGCGGGCACGAAACTGTCGCCGAGGCCGCCGCCGCGCGCCTGCCGGACGACGTGCCCGCGTTCTTCCGCAACGGCGGCAAGCACCTCGCCCACTTCTGCGTCGATCCCGACCGCTGGAAGAACCGCGAAACGCCCCTGCTCCGCGCCGCCGAAGAGGGCAACCACTACCTCGACATGGAGGACCTCGACGGCAAGGAACTGCCGAAGACGCACCGCTTCGACGCCATGAAGATGGTCTACACCGAGTTGAAGAAGGAGCCGAACAAGGTCGGGCTGCTGCCCTACGCCATCGTCGAGAACTACGAGAAGCTGATGATCGGGTTCAACGACTACCGCAAGAACCCGACGAACACCTCGATCCCGATGAAGTGCCTCGTGTTCGGCGGGGTGATGTGCCACTACACCGGCGACGCCGCGATGCCGCTGCACAGCACCCGCGACTACGACGGCAAGGTTCAGGCCGACGGCACTACGAAGCAGAAGGGCATCCACGCGAAGCTCGACGCCTTCCCCGAGAAGAACAAGATCACCGCCGAGGAGGTGTGCCGCGGGCTGGAGGCGAAGAAGATTGACGACGTGTGGGCCCACGTGAACAAGTTCATCGCCGAGTCGCACACGCACGTCCCGAAGTGCTACGAGCTGGACGCGGCCGGCGCGTTCGACAAGCCGACCGCGGAGAGCCGGGCGTTCGTGCTGGGCCGCGTGCGGGCCGGCGCGCAACTCACGCTCGACCTGTGGTACACCGCGTGGGTGAAGAGCGAGAAGGTCAAGGGCGGGCTGTGAGTGCCTTCTGTTGGTAGTGACCCGCTGAAGCGGGTCACTACCAACAGAAGGCACTTACTTCACCTTGTCGAAGTACGGGATCACTGGCTTGTGGGCGGGGTCGTCGGGGCGGAACGCGGGCTGCGGACCGGGGTAGCCGGCGCGCACGTTCGACACCGACGAGCCGCCCCACGCGGTCCGCGTCATGCCCGTGACCTGTACCTGATTGCCGATGATCCCGGTCACGGTCACGGTCTGCTCTTCGACCCCGTACCCCAACACGAGCCGGCTGCCGACCGCGATCGGCACCTCTTGCCCGTCGCTGGCGACGTACACGGTGGTCGCGTCGAAGCGCGAGTACGCGACGCTCAGGGTCGCGTTGCCCGCCATGCCGGTCGGTCGCGCGGTCGCTTCGAGGCTGGTGAAGAACCGCGGGCCGGTCGCCGCACCGCCGCCGGCCGGGTCGAGCGCCATGTTCGACATATCGACGACGGCGAAGTACTGGTGCCGGGCGTCGCCGGGCACGTTGACGTACGCCTCCGCGCCGAGCCGCGGGATCGTCTGCCCGTTCGCGGTCGCCACGTCGACCTCGAAGTACCCGATGGTGACGAACACCGCGTACTGCTGGTTCACGTAGGTCAGGTTGTTCATCACCTTCCGGAGCGGCTCGGCGCGGTAGTAATCCGGGCCGTCCGGGTGCGAACTGGGGTACGCCGCGGTGCTGCTGTTGGGGCCGGAGTTCGTGTACAGGTGCGGGTGCGGACCGATCAGGCCGTTGGCCGGCATCGGGTTGGGCGGCGGCGGGCGGCGCAAGATCGTCTGGTCGATGTTGCCGCCGTTGACGTAGGCGAAGGCGTTGGCGTTACCGGCCGCGGCCGGGCCACCGAACGGCACGAACGGGCGGTCCCCTCCGAAGCCCTCGATGATGGTGCCCTGCGCCGCGCGGGCCCGGTTCACAACCGTTACGCCGTCGGCTTGGGTGCTGGTTTCCACCGCGGTGCGGGTGTTGAACCACTGCGCCCACGCGGTATTGTCCACGAACGCCGGGCCGAAGCCGTTGCCGCCCTGCAGGTCGAACAGCCCGTGCAGCACGCGCCGGTCCTGTACCGCGTTGATATTGATGCGGCCCGGCATCCGCCCGCCGTGGGGCACGCCCGCGGTGTAGGGGCGCACCGTCAGGTACTCAAGGGCCCGGGCCACGCCGTCGTGGATCGCGCGCCAGTTGGCGTACCCGGCCTCGTAGGTCACGCCGGGGGCCACGCCGGTCGGCGTTACCGCGCTCGTCGCGCGCACGAACTGGTTGGTGACGCGGTGGGCCGGCGTGTCGCGCACTTGGAACAGTTCGGACTGGTTGATCAGCGGCCGGTCCATGTGGACGAGCCAGTCGAACGGGGCCATGAGCGTCTCGGTGCGAGCGTTGCCCATCCCGTCCACGTTCCGCAGTTGCGGGGCCGCGCCCGCGACGTAGGTCGCGCTATCGGGCGGGTTCTGGGTCGCGCCGTTGTGCTGGCCGAACGTGTGGAGCGGTTGCCCGCCGTTGGCGACCGTCTGGCGCAGCACCATCGAATTCGGGAACGTGTACGTGTTGTAGTTGGCCGCGCCGTTGCCCCACGCGGTGGGCGCGCTGAACGCGGCGTAGGGCTGTACCTTGCCGATGGCGAACCGGCCGGCGAGCGGGTCGTACCCGTTGCCGTTCATCATGCCGTGCTCGTTGCGGTTCAGCCCGCCGCCGTTGAGCCGGTTGATCGAGTCGAAGCTCGGCACGTAGTCCATCATGTCCACGGTGATGTACGGGTTACTGGGACTCGGCCCGGCGTACGGGTTGGCGAGCCGCCGCAGCAGCACGATGTGGCGCTTGAACTCTGTGCCGGTGACGACGCCGTTACCGGGGAGCGGGATCGTGTACCCGAGGGCGGTGCTACCGGGGGCCGGGGTCGGGTCGCCGGCCGCGTCGCCGACCTTGTTCTGCCACACGCCGCCGTTAGGGGCGAAGTTGTCTTGGCGGTTGTTGGCCGGCGGGCCGACCAGCACGAACCCGTTGGCCGCCAGCGCGTTCGCCGGGGGTCGGTACGCGCCGTTGTTCGGCTCGACCGCGCCGGGCGTGTTTGCGGCCGGCACGCCGGGGAACGTGTACACGGCGTCCGGGTCGCCCGCGGTCGGCTCGAACCCGCCGGTCACGTTGGCCGGGTTGTTGAACAGGTGGTTGCTCTGGGTCGTATTGGCCGCGTCGCGGTTGCCCGCGCCCACTCCGGTCTGCCGGTCGGCGCGGCGGATCTCGATGCGGTACAGCGACAGGGTCACGGCCCCGGTGCCGAGCGCGTTCACCGCGGCGGGCGGGTTATGGTTATTCGTCGTGCTCGGGTTCAGCAACTCGAACCAGAACCGGACGTGGGCGGGGCCGGCCGGCGGGTTGTTGCCGCCCATCCCGTTGCCGGGGCCGTTCGGCGGGTCGTTCGGGGCGTTCACCACCTCGCTGTACGCCTCGTTGATGACCAGTCGCGGCTTCTCGACGCCGAACACGACGCGGTTCCCCACGTCGCCGGCGCTGTTGAAATCGACGCCGCCGGGCGTCAGCGCGTCCGGGTTCCAGATGAACACGGTACTCACGTCGTCGTTGTCGATGTAGTCGACCATGTTCACGGCGAGTTGCGCGAGGTAGCGGAGCGCGTTGTACTGCGTGCTGCCGACCGGGGCCGTGACCGTGTAGGTGCCGTTGGCCGGGTTCACGACCGCGCCCGCGCCGAGCGCCGCCACGAACCGCACGAAGATGTCGCGCGCGAGGTCTTGGCGGTCTTGGGTGGCGAGGGCCGCGTTGCCCATGTTGCCCGCGGAGAGGGCCGCGGAGAGGTCGTTGCGGTAGTCGGTCAGCGGGCGGTTCACGTTCACCGAGCCGAGCCGGGCCATCGCGTTCACCCACTGGTTCGGGCCGGCGAAGTCGGTCAGCCCGCCGAGCGCCTGCGGCGACGGGTACGGGTCCACGATCACCCCGCCCATCCCGTCCGGCCGTCCGGGGTCGACGACGCCGGCCTTCTCCGCCCCGCCGGGGCCGGTGCCGTATTCGAGCCCGCGCACCGCGCCGACGCCGGCCCCGTTCACGAAGTTCGGCACCACCTTCGGGCGGTCCAGTTCGTAGCTGCGCGTCGTCCACAGCGCGCGGTTCGGGTGCGCCGGGTCGAGCCGGTAGCCGTGCCGCACGGTCTGCCCGGTGGCGACCGTGAACCCCGCGGTGCCGCGGAGCGCGTTCGGCGCGAACGGCGCGAGGTCCGATTCCCCGTACCAGAACGGCGTGAAGGCGTAGCGCAGGTTCAGCCGCTTGATGTCACTGGTCGGGAACGTGCGGTTGACCATCACGTTCGACCCCGGCCACTCGGTCGGGTTGTAGAGCGAAGGGTGGTTGACCGCGCCGTTGTCGTCTTGGTACGCGGCGGCACCGAAGGCCGGGACGCCGCTGAGGTTCGTGCCCGCCGGGTACGCGGGGAACCCGGCCGACAGGTTGTTCCACGCGACCTGTGAACCGGAGGGGAGCGTGCCGGAGCCGTACGGCGCGAACGCCCGGTTCGCGAGGCCGTTGCGCTGCTGGCGCGGGCCGCGCTGGTTGATGACGGTGGCGCGCTCGGCGTCGTTGTTGCTCAGCCCGTACCCCCCGTTCACCTCCCACGGGCCGAAGCCCTGCGCGCCGCGGTGCGCGTTCGCGCCGAACGTGTTGCCGTGCGAACTGGCGTCGAACAGGCCGTTCAGCGGCACGATCAGCGGGGCCACGAGGGGCTGCACGCGCTTGGTGCCGATGAACGTGGTCGGCAGCCCGATGTTCATCCACAGGCTGTCGTTGATGGCGTAGTACCGCCCGGTGGCGGAATCGTAGCGGTAGCCGCCGGGGAAGTTCTGAACGTCGCCGCGGTAGTTGCCGTCGGCGTCCGGGGGCACGCGCGGGAAGTTCGGGTGCTCCGCCGGGCGCGGGCGCAGCGTCAGGAGTCGGCCCTCGGCGTTGTACCAGTTGCCGTTGTTCGGCGCGAGCGCGCCGAACGCGGTGTTACGGTGGAAGGAGGGCGTGAGCACTTCGCCGGTCGCGGGGTCGAGCTGCGCGAGGAAGAAGTCCTTGAGGTCCGGGTAGCTGTACCCCGCGGCCTTGCTCACGTACGCGCGCCCGGCTTGGCTGGCGGCGAAACTCGCCGGCCACGCCCCGCCCGCGTGCCCGCGGTGCTGCGTCCACTCCGGGTCGAGCAGGAACGGCATGCCGTTGATCGTCATGGGCGTGTGGGCGACGTAGCGCGCGCGGTCGCCGGTCAGCCCGTACGCGGTCGCGCCGTAGGCGTAGGTGCTCCCCTGCTGGTGGAACGTGCCGACACCGTTGTACGGGGTGGTGTTGCCCGGCGTGCGGCCGTACATCGAGGCCGCGAAGCTGTGCCCGCGGAGCGCGTTCACGAGGTCCGCGTACTGGTCGTCGCCCACGTCGTAGATGAGCGCGCCGAAGAAGCGGTTGATGGTGTTCGACGGGTCCGGCACCTCGGGCCGCACCTTCCCGCCGCGGCCCTGCGCGTCGGCCTGAAGGCCGGACGTCTGCCTCACCTTGATGGACATGAGCGCGAACGCGGTCGCCCCGGCCGCCGTGATGCTGAGCATGACGACGACGATCAGCACGAAGCTGGTGCCGCGGCGGTGCGGGCGGCGGTGCGAGGCGGTCAGCGGCCGGAACATGGTAGCGGTCTCCGGGCGTGGTCGGGGCGCGGCAGGGGTTCGCGGGCGTCAGAACTTGACGACGAACGACGTCTGCCGGGTGGCGTTGTTCTGCGGGTTGTAGACCCGGAGCTTAATGAGCGCCGCGGTAATGCGGATCGGCTTCAGCGGGCGGCCGTGCGTGGCCGGATTGGTGGTCGCGTACTGGCTCGCGTCGTAGGCCGCGAACCGCGTGTACGTGTCGAACTCACCGTTGTAGGGCAGGAAGTCGAACGGGTAATCGGTGTTGGCCTGCGCCGGCGGGTCCGAGGTCGCGAACGGCGAGGGCGGGTCGCCGCCGACCGCGCCGCCGAGCGCGCGCGGCCAGCGGTACGAGTTCCGGTCGGTCGGCCACGCCCCGTACCCGACCGCGACCGTGGGTCCGGTGAACTTGATCTCCATCGAGAGCACGTTGCCCAGCAACTTCTCCTGCCCGACCCGGCCCGCACTGGTGATCTGCGGGGCGCGCGGGTTCAGCCGGTTGAGCGGGGCCGTTAGTTCCGAGAGCGTGAGCGCCTTGCCGCTGGCAACGGTCATCACCTCGGCGGCGTCGGCCGCGCCGTACGTGTTCACGATGTTCTGGTACGCGGGCTGGTCGTCGGTGGTGCGGGCGGCGAGCCGTTGGCGGCGCACGAGATCGTACAGGACGGTCTGGTTCGGGGTCTTGCGGAAGCTCGGCACGAGGGCGTAGGTGATCTCGGCCGCGGTCCCGTACCACTGCCGGCCGGAGCGGGCCGGGACCTCCGCGCCGAACATCAGGTGGTCCGGGCCCCCGGGCACCAGCGCGGTGAACTGAACGTAGTGGTCGATGGCGCGCGACGAACCGAACCCGTCGCTGTCGGAGGCCTCATAGTAGGTGCCGGTGGTCGGGTGGCTGAAGGCCCGGAGGTATCCGGCCTTCGGCGGGACGTACGCGGTCGCGCCGCCGCGCAGGTCGTGGTCGGCGAGGGTGCGCCCCCGGTTCGGCTTCTGCTCGTCCGGCAGGAACATGTCGCGCGACAGGTCGGCCGTCATCACCGCGGTCGCCATGCGCTCTTGTGCGGACAGGTCCGACTGGGCCTTCGCCAGCAGGAACGCGTTCATGCCCTGCTGGTACAGCCACACCAGCATCCACATGCCGACCATGAGCATCGCGGCGGCGATCATCACCTCGACGAGGGTGGCCCCGCGGCGGCGCGGAGATCGGGTCGTGCGCGTCGTGACGGTCATCGGCGGTCGTCCTCGCGGCGGGCGCGGGTGTTGGAACCAGAGGCGCGGGCGGCACGTTACCGGGTGCCGGCGGTGAGCAGCGGGCGCTCGTACACGTCTACGACGGCCGGGATCGACACCAACCGCCCGGTGTACGTGGCGTTCGCGGCCAACAGGTGCGGGCTCGTGATCGGCTTGTGAACTTCGAGCGTGTAACTGCTGCCGTTATCGATCAGGCTCACGACGCGGTAGAACTCGCCGTGCCGCAGGCCGCCCTCCGGGCTGCCGGCATCGAGCACCCAACTCCCCTTGCGCAGTTCCATCGAGATCGGCACGTTGGTGATCGTCGTCTCGCCGACGACGAACCGGGCGCTCGCGACGGCCTCGGAGCCGGGCGGGGCGTACAGGTGCGCGCGACGGTCGTACACGACCACCTGCGTGCGCACCGTGAAGCGGTCACGGTTCACCGGGCGCTGGAGCACCCAGCCGTAGTTGTAGCGCATCTCGCGCACGTCGAGGCCGACCGGCACGTTCCCGTTCTCGTCGAACGAGAGGCCGTCCATCTGGCTGCACAGGCGCTGGGCCAGCGGCGCGTGCAGCGCGACCGGTTGTTCGAGCACCATGCGCAGGTTGACGCGGGCGAGGCGCGCCCCGCCGAAGTCGCCCACCGCGCGGCGACCGGCCGCCATACCCATCGGGTCGAGGAACACCGGGTAGCTCGGGCCGTCGTCGGTGGTCGAGAGCGCGGGCAGGGCCGGGTTGCCGGTCACCGCCCCGGCCGGGCTGTACGCGCCGTTCATGGGGTTGTCCATGAGCCAGTGGTACGGCTCGGCCGTGGCCCCCTCGCCCGGTTCCACCACGTACCGGCGGTGCGAGTCGCGGAGCAGCCCGTCCGCGGTGATCGCGCACGTCGTGGTGCGGTCGTCGCGCATCGCGAAGCTGACGATGAGCGCGGAGAACGGGAACAGCGTGTACACGCTGAGCGCGCCGATGCCGAGGATCATGAACCCGATCAGCACCTCGAGCAGCGTGGCCCCGCGGCGCGCGAGGCGTGGGGGGCGTGCGTGCGGTCGGCGGATCATCGGTCGCCCTCGTGCCAGCGGTTCCGTTCGGGCCTCGCGCCCACACCACCCTACGCCGGGCCGGTGCCCGCGCCAAAAACCGGCGCGGGTTCTTTTCGTTCGACGTACTCAGCGGTCCAGTTGCTCGCGGGCCAGCCCGAACAGGTCCGGGTACGCCGCGGGGAAGTTGCCGTTGTCGTCGGCCTGTGTCGCCGGGGCCACGCCCACGTGCCCGCCCGCCCGAATGCCCACCACCTGCATCTCGCCGGCCCGCCGGAACGCCGTGCCCAGCGCCGGCCCGGACAAGTTGATGCTGGTGCCCAACTTGCTCCGGTCGCGCACGAGGAAGAAGGCGTTGGCGTTGGTGGCGGTCTTGCCGACGCCGATGTTCCCACTGCTGACCGGCTGGCCGTTCGGGGCGAACAGGATGTCGTAGTCGGTGCCCGGACCGGGCAGCGGCGGCTGGCTCACTTCGAGGTCGATCACGATTTCCTTCGGCATCGGCACGGTGGCCTCGGCCAGCACCGGCACCGGCGCGCCGTACACCCCGAAGTGGTACGAGCGGTACACGGTGGCCGCGCCCAACAGCGTGTCCGGGTACACGTCGAGCGTGACCGTGAGGTCCACGGCCGGCGCGCCCGTGGCCGGCGAGGTGTACGCGCCGCTGCGCCCCGTCACCGCGAGGATGCGCGACCACGTGAGGCTCGCGGCGGGGAGCGAGAGGACCGCCCCGGCGGTGATCTGGTCGGCCGTTTCCGGGCTGATGCCGCGGATGAAGCACGCGCGCGTTTTGATCGTGCCCAGCGGCGGGATCGTCCCGTCCACCGGGTTAATGCTCGTGTCCGGGGCGACACCGGTGTAGAGGGTGTAGGTGAACTCGACGCGCGGCCCGCTGCCGGTGCCGGAGCCGGTCCCGCCGCCCGAGTCGCGCGGCTTCCGCACCAGAACCTGCGGGTCGGCGACCAGCACCGGGGGCGATTCGAGGTACTGCAACTCGGTGCAGAAGTACCCGGTGGTGTTGTTGGGGTTGCCGGCGGTGACGATGAGCCGCACCCCGTGCGGGCGCCCGGTCGCGGCGGCGAACCCCTGCGCCACCTTGCACGCCGATTGCAACTCGGCCGCGCCCTTCTGGGTCTGGTCCGAGCTGGCGATGCTCGGGGCCAGCGCCGCGGCCAGCGCCAAGAGCGCGGTCATGATCGCGATGACGACCAGTAGTTCGATGAGCGTAACCGCCGTGCGCCGGCGCGCGTGCGTGCGGGTCATGGCTTGTACCCCGTGTTACCGATCTTCAGGATGCGGAACCCGTGGACGTCGTCCGCGGACGCGACCTTGTCTTTGCCGAACGAGTACACCGAGGCGAGCCGGTACGAACTGGCGCTCGTGCCGGCGCTGAACCCGAGTTGGGCCATTTCCGCCCGCTTGTAGTCCGTCACGTTCAAAATCAGGTTCCAGCGCCCGACGTTGTGCGGCGCGGGGTCGAGCGGGTCCTTGTAGACCAACTTCTGATCGACGTAATCGGCCCCTTGCGCCTCAATGTCGGACTCCCAGCGCCGGAACCCGAGGGCGAACTTGAACCCGTCGGCGAAGGCCTCGCGCTTCTGCCCGCCGAATTGGATGTCCACGCGGGTGGCGTTGGTCAGGTCGTCGCCGGAACTGCCCATCGCGCCGCTGGTGTTCGACTTCTGCGTGAGCGCGATGTAGAGCAGCACGCCACTCTCGGCGTTGGCGGTGCCCGGTGCCGTCAGCCCCCCGACGCCGGTCGTGTTGTTGGTGAACACGACCAGCGGCTTCACCTGGAACCAGACGTATTCACCACCGTTCCCCCCCACGCGCAGGTGCAAGCGGCCGTTGGTGTCTTGGGTGATGAAACTGCCGGTGCTCGCCTCGTTGAAATCTTGCGGGAACTGTTGGCGCTGGTACATCGCCACCAGAACGGCGCGGGCGCGCTTCTCGTCGCCCTCGCAGTATTGGAGGAGGTACTGGTCGATGTCCGCGGCGCGGGCCTTCTTGTTCACCTCGGCCAGTTCGCTGTTGAGCGAGGTCTGGAGCTTGGTGATCTGCTCGCGGGTGCGGGCGTAGTTCTGCCGCTCGACGGTCTTCATGAGCGCGGCCGAACTCAGCCCGATCAGGATGACGATGATCGCGATTACGACCAGCATCTCGATCAGGGTGAACCCGGCCCGGCGGCGCGCGCGTGTCGTCAGCCTCATGGGTGCTCCTAGTTTTTGCCCGCGCCGAGCTGGTTGGTGGAGAAGTTGGACTGGTCGTCCTCGCCGTTGCGGTCCACCGCGCTCAGGGTGCCGCTGACCCCGAACTTCTTGTCGCGCCCGGACGAGATCAGTTGGAAGCTGTCGGGGTTCTCGTACTGCCCGCTGCCCCCGTACACGATCGGGTTCCCCTGCGGCAGGTCGTTGAACCCGCCGACGTAGGGCGCGGTGCCGACGTACTTGCCGCGCTGACCGTTGAGCGGGGCGAAGTAGGCGAACGGTTGTTCGTAGGCGTCGAGCAGGCGCGCGAAGTAGAACACGGCCCCGGTCGGGGCGCGCTCGACGGTGTACTTCTTCCCGTTGCCCAGTTCCAGCGCGGGCGCGATCCGCTTGTCACTCGCGCTCGCGCGGCGGCGCAGCGGGCGCACCGAGTCGGTGGAGCGCCCGGTGAACACGCCGTTGCCCTGCCCGTCGGATTCGAGGATGCCGTTCAGGAAGAACGTCAGGGTGGCGTTGGCGTCGAGGTCGGCGACGAGGTTGGCGTTGCCGCTGTCGTCGCGGAACCCGAGGTCGGCCCAGTTGAGGGGGCGACCGCCGCAGATTTGCGCGAGGTATTGGGCCTCGAAGCAGTTGTAGCTGAGTTCGTCCGGGGCGTTCGTGACCGGGGCCGGGTACGTGTTCCGCAGGCGGAACGGCTTCCACGTGTTGGTGGCCGAGTCGTACCGCCCCGGCGGGATGTACGGCACGTTCCCCCACGACGAGTTGCCCTTCACGTTCGTGATCGCGTTGTTGATCCCCACCATGCGGGCCGTCGTTTCGGCCCGTTGGCGCACAACCAGCACCCGCATGACGGCCGACATCAGCAGCCCCATGAGGGTGGCGATGATGGCGATCACGACGATGAGTTCGATGAGGGTGAACGCCGCCCGCCGGTTCCGGGCTTGGTTCGCGATCCCGCTCCGCCGCAACATGGCCGGTCTCCTCTGTGTGTGGTGTGGGCACCGGGCGGCGGGGCGCTGCGCCCCGCCACCGCACGCGCGACTCCGCTATTTGCTCAGGCCTTCCAGCAGCTTGATCAGCGGCAGGAACAGCGAAATGACGATGGCCCCGATGGTGAACCCGAGGAACACGATCATGATCGGTTCGAGCAGCGAGATCAGCGACTTGACGAGCGTGTCGACCTGCTCGTCGTAGAAGTCGGCGATCTTGTAGAGCATGGTGTCGAGGTCGCCGGTCTCCTCGCCCACCTCCACCATATTCACGACCATGTCGTCCACCAAACGCGACTCCTTGAGCGGCTCGGCGATGGTATCGCCCTCGCGGATGGACTCGAAGACGCGCTGGAACATGCGCTCGAACACCGCGTTATTGGCCGTTTCCTTGACGATGCTGATGGCCTCCAGAATCGGCACGCCGGAGCTGATGAGCGTGCCGAGGGTGCGCATCGTCCGGGCCACGATCGTCTTTTCGACGAGCGACCCGATGATCGGTATCCAGAGAACGGCCCTATCGAGTGCGAAGTTCCCGGCCCGCGAGAGCCGCACGAGTTTCGTGAGGAAGTAGAGCGAGATCGGGAACAGCGGGATCGTCCACCAGTACTCGCTCATCCAGTTCGAGATGCGGATCAGGGTCTGGGTGGCCCACGGGAGGGTCATCCCGAACTCGTCGAAGATCTTCTTAAACTTGGGGATGATCGCCACCATGATGAAGGTGAGGATCGCCACCGCGACGAAGATCACGACCGACGGGTAGACCATCGCGCCGATGATCTTGGACTTCAGGCTCTGGGCCTTTTCGAGGAAGTCGGCGAGGCGCTGGAGGATCACCTCGAGCGCGCCGCCGGCTTCGCCGGCCCGCACCATGTTCACGTACAGCTTGCTGAACGCCTTGGGGTGCTTGCCGAGCGCCTCCGAGAGCGCCGACCCGCTCTCGACGTCTTCGACCACGTCGATGAGGGAGTTCTTGAGCGCGCTGGGCTTCATCTGGCGCTCGAGGATGCGCAGGCTGCGGAGCACCGGCAGGCCGGCGTCTTGGAGCGTCGAGAACTGGCGGGTGAAGGTGACGAGTTGCTTGGCCTTCACGCCGCCGATCACGAACGTCTTGCGGCTCTTGCCGCCCTTCTTCTTTTTGGCCTTCGCCCCACCCTTGCCCCCGGCCGAGGCCGTGAGCTTGGTGACGAAGTAGCCCATCGCCTTCACTTTCTGCTGCGCCTCTTCCTCGTTCGAGGCCTCCACCGAGTCCTTGACCTCGGCCCCGGTGGTGTCGAGCGCTTCGTACTTGAACGTTGGCATTGTCTTGTGTCCCTCGGCGGGGTCAGTCGGGTCGAGCGCCGGGCCGCGTGCCGCGCCCTCATTAGGGGCAGACGTTCGCGAACAGCGGCCATTCCATTTTCACAGGGGGTGCGAGTTCCCCCAAATCCGATTGCAAATTGCAGACTAGTGATTTTCGAGTGAAGGCGAAGCGAAGCCCGCCTTCCCATCCGCAATCACAAATCGGCACTCGAACGTCTCACGTCTCGTCGTCTTGGACCGTTTCGCGCACGACCTCGTCGAGCGTCGTGGT
Organism: Planctomycetota bacterium; assembly: GCA_016872595.1. Taxonomy (GTDB): domain Bacteria; phylum Planctomycetota; class Planctomycetia; order Gemmatales; family Gemmataceae; genus Gemmata. The sequence goes on along the minus strand of VGZJ01000007.1, from coordinate 18,305 downwards.
GCCGGCGAACAGGGCCCGGAGGCCGCTGTCGCGGAGGCTGGGCATGCCGCTCTTGCGCGTGTGCTGGCGGATCGCGTCGGTGCTGGCCCCGCGGCTCACCATGTCGCGCAGGTCGTCGTTCATGATCATCAGCTCGTACAGGCCCGTGCGCCCCTTGAAGCCGAGGTTGTTGCACTTGTCGCACCCCTCGCCGTAGAAGAAGGGCCGCCCCTTCAACTGGTCCGGGGTCATGTTGAGTTCCATGAGCTGTTCGCGGGTCGGCTCGTACTCGGTCTTGCACGCGACGCACACCCGGCGCACGAGCCGCTGGGCCTGAATCGCCTCGACCGTGGCCGTGATCAAGAACGGCTCCACGCCCATGTCGCGCAGGCGCGTGACCGACGAGGGGGCGTCGTTGGTGTGTAGCGTGCTGAACACCATGTGCCCGGTCAGCGAAGCTTGGATCGCGATGCCGGCGGTCTCGAGGTCGCGGATCTCGCCGACGAGGATCACGTCCGGGTCTTGGCGCAGGATCGCGCGGAGCGCGCTGGCGAACGTCACGTCGATCTCGTGGTTGATCGGGCACTGCACGATGCCGTCGATCTCGTACTCCACCGGGTCCTCGGTGGTGATGATCTTCGTGTCGATGTCGTTCAGTTCGGAGAGCGCGGAGTACAGGGTCGTGGTCTTGCCGGACCCGGTGGGGCCGGTCACGAGGATGATCCCGTTCGGCTTCTTGATGAGCGCGCGGAACTGGGCCAAGATGTCCGGGGGCATGCCGATGCGGTCGAGCGACAGGCCGACGTTGGTGCGGTCCAGCACGCGAATAACGACGCTCTCGCCGAACAGCGTGGGCAGCACGGACACGCGCATGTCGACCGGGTTCCCGCCGACGTTCAGTTCGATGCGCCCGTCCTGCGGCATCCGGCGCTCGGCGATGTCCAAGTTCGCCATGACCTTGATGCGCGACGCGATGGCGGTGGCGAGGTGGCGCGGCGGGGGCACCATCTCGTACAGCACCCCGTCGCACCGGTACCGCATCTTGTACTCGTCCTCGAACGGCTCGAAGTGGATGTCCGAGGCGTGGTCGCGGATGCCCATCAGCAGCACCATGTTGATGAGCTTGCGGACCGGGGCGGCGTTCGCCATTTCGTGCAGGTCGCCGATGTCGATGGAGTTCTCGCGCCCCATCGACGTCGACCCGATGTCGGTCCCCTCGAGCATCTGGATGATCGAGCCGATGGACTCTTCCTTCTCCGTCGAGTACGCCTTCGCGAGCAGCGCCTCGATCTGCTTCGGCGGGGCGAGAATCGGCGACACCTGCTTGATGTTCAACAGGTTCCGCAGGTCGTCCATCGCCTGCATGTTGTTCGGGTCCGACATCGCCACCGTCAGCACGTCGTTCTCGAGCGTCAGCGGCACCAGCTTGTACATCTCGGCGATGTTCTTCATCACCAACTTGACGGCCGCCGCCTGCGGCTTGGTGTCCTCGAGGTTCGCCACCCGCATGCCGTGCAGTTCGGCCATCGCCTGTAGCAGTTGGTCCTCGTTCAGAAGGCCGCGCTGCTGGGCCAGTTCGCCGAGGGTCGAATCGCTGGTGCGCATCTCCTCGTACAGGGTCTCGATCTGCGGGCCGTCGAGGAACCCGAGGTCCTCGAGTTTCTTGGCGAACTGGAGCGTGTTGGCGTCGATGTGGGCGAAGCGGTTCTTCGCGGGCGCGGGCTTCTTCTGGGGCGCGGGCTGCGCGGGCTTGGCGGCTCCTTGACCCGGCGCGGCCGGCTTCTGGCCGGGCTTGCTCGGCACGGGCGCGCCGCCGCCCGGCTTGGCGGCTCCTTGCCCCGGTTGTGGCGGCTTCGGCTGACCCGGCCCTTGCACTTGCGGGGGCTTGGGCTGGCCCTGCGCCGGGTTGGGCTTGTTGGTGCCGTCGCCCTTGCCGGAGCCGTCCGGCTTCTTCTGCGGGTTCGGGTTGTTCGGCGGGGTCGGGGTGGACATCGCGGTTCCGGTGTGTGAGGTCGAAGGTCAGGGGGCGAACGACGGCTACTCCTCGTCTTCGTCCTCGTCGTCTTCGTCCTCGTCTTCGTCCGCGTCGTCCCCGTCACCGTCCGCGTCGTCGTCTTCGAGACCGCGCTCGGCGTGCGCGATCTTCGCCGCGAGGTCGTTCGGCTTGCTCGACTTCAACAGCACCTCTTCCTTGTCGCACAGGTCCTCGCGCCACAGCCGGAACAGCGCGTCGTCGAGGAGGAACATGCCGTGCTTGCGCCCGGTCTGAACGGACGAGTCGATGCGGTACGTCTTGTTCTCGCGGATCAGGTTGCGGATGGCGGGCGTCACCACCATCATCTCGTAGGCGGCGATCAGGCCCTCCGGCTTGCGCGGCAGGAGCGCCTGCGACAGCACGCCGATGAGCGAGCCGGCGAGTTGGGTGCGAATCTGGTCCTGCTCGTTTTCGGGGAACACCGTGACGACGCGGTCCACGGTGCTGGCCGCGCCGCTGGTGTGCAGCGTGCCGAACACCAAGTGCCCGGTTTCGGCGGCTTCGAGCGCGGCCCGGATCGTCTCGAGGTCACGCATTTCGCCGACCAGAATCACGTCCGGGTCCATGCGCAGCGCGCGGCGGATGCCCTCTTTGAAGTCCGGCACGTCGATGCCGATCTCGCGCTGGTTGACGGTGCTCTTCTTGTGCTTGTGGAAGTACTCGATCGGGTCTTCCAGCGTGATGATGTGGCGGTCGTAGTTGTCGTTGAGGAAGTTAATCATCGAGGCGAGCGACGTCGTCTTGCCGGACCCGGTGGGGCCGGTGACGAGGAACAGCCCGCGCGGGCGGATGATGAGCGAGCGGATCGCCTCCGGGGTGCGCAACTGCTCGAACGTGAGGAACTGGCTGGGGATGCGCCGCATCACCATGCCCACGGTGCCCTTCTGCTTGAACACCGCGACGCGGAACCGGAACCCGTCCACGTACTCGATGGCGAAGTCGGCCCCGCCCTTGCTCTGAAGTTCCTGCTGGCAGCGGTCGGGCGTGATGGACTTCATCAGCGCCGTGGTGTCGTCGTTGTCGAGGACGCCGCCCCCGAGGTCGAGCTTCTTCATGCGCCCTTGATGGCGCACGACGGGCGGTTGACCCACACTGATGTGCAAGTCGCTGGCCTTCAACTGGATCACAGTTGCCAGCAACTTCTCCATGGAGACTTTGACAGCCACAAGAAGCCCTCGCAGGGACAGGGTTTCCCCCGTCCCGGTGCCGAATTATCGCGCGGTCGCGCGATTCTCCCAAAAATCCGTACGGTCGAGCGTTATCTGGGTGTCGCCTCCGCGCCGGCTTGTGTCGCCCCAAGCCGGGCGCGGCCCTTCACTTCGGTCACGCCTCGCCCGCGACCAGAATCTCCGCGTGGCAGGTGCTCAAGACCTCGTCGAGGGTGGTTGTGCCCTTCAGAATCTTGAGGATGCCGTCGTCAAGGAGCGTGCGCATCCCGCCGTTGGCGCGGGCCTTACGACGAATGTCTTGGGTCGGGGCCTGCGCGAACGTCAGTTCGCGGATCACAGATGTCATGCGCATCATCTCGAACAGCCCCTGCCGCCCACGATAACCCGTTTGCCGGCAGTGATTACAGCCGCGGCCCTTCATAAAGTTCCCCTTCGCCGCTTGGTCGGCCGAGATGCCGGCGGCCTTCAGTTCACTGGCTTGCGGTTGATACGGCTCTTTGCACTTCGGGCAGTTCACACGCACGAGGCGCTGTGCCATGATGGCGATGACCGAACTGGCGATGAGGAACGGGGGCACGCCGATGTCCGCGAGGCGGGTCACGGCGCTAGGCGCGTCGTTGGTGTGAAGTGTACTGAAAACTAAGTGTCCGGTCAGAGAGGCTTGCACGGCGATTTCTGCCGTCTCCTTGTCGCGGATTTCCCCGACGAGGATAATGTTCGGCGCTTGCCGCAGCATCGCCCGGATGATGCGGGCGAAGTCCAGCCCGATCCCGTGCTTCACTTCCACTTGGTTGATGCCCGGCAGGTAGTATTCGACCGGGTCTTCGGCCGTGATGATCTTCCGGTCGGGGCGGTTCAGTTCGTTGAGCGCGGAGTATAGCGTGGTCGTCTTCCCCGATCCGGTGGGACCGGTTACGAGGAAGATGCCGTTGGGCCGCTTGATGATCTGCTGGAACCGGACGTAGTCGTCGTCCGCGAAGCCGAGGTCGCGGATGTTGACCTGAATGTTGCCCCGGTCCAGAATCCGCATCACGGCCGACTGCCCGTGGACCGACGGGAGCATACTCACCCGCAGGTCGAAGTGTTTGCCGTGGACCGTCATTTTGATGCGCCCGTCTTGGGGGCGGCGTTTCTCGCTGATGTCGATGCTCCCCATGATCTTCAAACGAGAGAGCAAGGGAGCGAGGAGCCGGCGGGGGGCGGCATCGCGCTCGACCAGCACGCCGTCGATGCGGTAGCGCACCCGCACGCGGTCGGCGAACGGTTCGATGTGGATGTCCGAGGCCCTCAAATTGATCGCTTCTTGGATGACCAAGTTGACCAATCGCACCACGGGCGCGTCCGAATCGTCGGCCGCGGCCATCGTCGACATGCTTTCCGTCTGCGTGAACTCGATGGCCGTGTCGGTGAACTCGACGAGCATCGAGTCGACCGACTCGGTTTCGGTCTGGCCGTAGTTCCGGTTGATCGCTTCCTGAATCTGCTCCTGCACCGCGAGGACCGGCTTGATCTCCTTGTTCAGAATGAACTGGAGCTTCTGGACCGTCTCGAAGTTGGTCGGGTCCGCGGTGATGATCTTGAGGGTGTTGCCGTCCAGTTCGAGCGGGAGGACGACGTTCTCGCGCGCCACCGACTCCGGCACCAGTTCCACGACGGACTTGGGAATCTGGACCTGCGACAGGTCCACGAACTCCATGTTGTAGAACTCGGCGATCGCGCCCATCACCTCGTTGGCGGAGAGGTACTGCTGCTTGATGAGCGCGTCTTGGAGCTTGATGCCGGTCGCGCTGGCGATGCTCTCGGCTTCGGCGAGTTGGTCCGCGCCGATGAGTTTCTTTTTGAACAGAATGTCCGCGAAGTCGCCACGGGCTTTGGCCATGATGGACGCTCCTTGCGTGCTACCGGGTTGGCGGGCGTGTTCGGGGTTAGTGGTGTCGTGCGTTGGGCGATCCGTGGGTGCGCGGAGGGCGCGGACGAATGATGAACCGAAACGAACGTCGTGAACGTGAATAAGAGATGAGTTCAGTGTGGCACGGCGGGCCGTTCCACTTCAAGTGAAAAGCCGACGAATCCGGCGGGATTTTTCGCCCGAACCACTCGCCGGTTCGCCCGGTGGCCTACTCCAAGTCCCACACCACGACGCGGCCCCGGTCGCTGCCGCACGCGGCGCGGAGGCCGTCCGGGGCCACGGCGACCGCGGTCAGTTTGCCGATGTCCCATTCGTAGCCGGTCGTCTCGGTCCACGTCGCGGTGTCGTACACGCGCACCGCGGCGTCGGTGTTCACCGCGATGAGGCGCGTGCCGTCGGGGGTGAACGCCAGCCCCTTGAAGTGCTTCGTACCCGGCTTGATGGCCGCGACCTTCGCGCCGGTCTTCACGTCGACCACTCCCAGCACCGGGCCGAAGTTGCCGACGATGACCGACCCGTCGGGCGAGAACGCGATCATGCCGGGATGGTCGAACTTGAAGTCCGCGACCAGTTCGCCGCGCGGCTTCCCGGTCTTGCGGTCCCAGAGCAAGTGGTACGAGTCGAACCGGCTTCGGTCGGCGGACAACACGCCGTAGGTTGTCGCGAGCACCGTCCCGTCGGGCGAGTACGCGAGCGCACCCGCGGGGAACCGTTCCGGTGTTCGGTCGCCGCCCCAACCGCCCGGAAGCTTCTTCCCCTTCGGTAGCCCCCACCGCCTCAGAGCGCGTCCCGATCCCACCGCGGCGATTTCCGCGCCGTCCGGCGCGAACGCGACCGTCTGCGCGTACACCTCGTCGTTGATGACCGCGGCCCCGCTCTCGGTGTCCCACACGGCGACACCGTAGCCGCCGCGCGCAAGGAACCGGCCGTCGGGTGAGAGCGCAATGGGCGACGCGAACCTCGAACCGGAGAACGTGCGAACCGCGGAGGGGTCGGCTATGGGCCACAGGTTCACGGTTTCGTCTCCGGAACTGGTTGCCAGCGTTCGGCCGTCCGGCGCGAACGCGAGGGCGTAGATCGGCTTCTTGTGCGGCTTGAAGATTTGCACGGGTGGTTCCCTCGTTAGTCCGGTTACGGGGTCGGCGTAGGGGCTAGTGTTCGCCCGCCGCGCCCGCGCGGGCGCGGCGGGCGAACGACCGCGACACGGCCCCGACGATGCTCGAAGTGGAACGGTGGGCCTCGAAGGCTCGACGCCACCCGACGAGGCCCTCTCGTAGGGGCATTTTGTACACATCGAGAAGTTGCGCACTCACGTACCCGTTCCCGCGGCCCACCCCCCAGACGAGTTGGCGCTCTGGCGCTCTGGCGCTCTGGGGTGGAAAACACTAGAAAAACAAGCGTTTCCCCCAGAGCGCCACTCCAAAAGAAGTGGCGCTCTGGGGGGGGTGGACTGGCGCTCTGGGTCGGGAATTGACGATCTCTTTTTGGCGCTCTGACCCCCCAACGCTATCCGGCCCGCGCTGGCGCGTCGGGCAGACAATGGCCCGCGACACGAACCCCGAAACCAGACTAGACTTCCAAGTCCCACACCACGACGCGGCCGGTGTCGCCGGCGCAGGCGGCGCGGTGGCCGTCGGGCGTCACCGCGACCGCGCGCAGCGGGCCCACGCCCCACGCCAGCGCCCGCTCGCACGCCCACGTCTCCGCGTCCCACACCCGCGCGACGCCCTCTTTGCTCACGGTCAACAGCCGCCGGCCGTCCGGGGTGAACGCCACGTCCATAAAGTATTTCGATTCAAGGCACACGCGCCGTTCCTCGCACGCGCCGGGCGCGTCCCAGACGAACAGGGTGCGCCCGGCGCTGAACACGAGCGCGCGGCCGTCCGGCGCGAAGGCGAGCGCGTACGCGCCGTTCGAGAGCGCGCGCTCCGGAACGTTCGCGAGCACTTCGAACGTGTCCGCGCGGAGCAGGAAGAAACGCTTGCAGCCGACCAGCGCGACGAGGCCCCCGTCGGGCGACACCGCGACCCGGTTGATGGCCCCGGCTTCGAGTTCCGCCTCGGCGGTGCGTTCGCCGCTCGCGAGGTCGTAGGCGCGGACCGAATCGAAGTAGCCGCTCTCGGCGAGGTACGCGGTGCGCCCGTTCGGCGCGAGCGCGAACGACTGGCACCAGCGCCCGGAGTTGTGGCGCTCCGCGCCGTCGGCCGCGGCGCGCACGGACAGGCCCCCGTTGCGGCACAGCACGCCATTGGGTGCGAAGGCGAGCGACAGGCCGAACGCGCTTGCGGACCCGGCGGACCAGACCCGGCGGCCGGTGGTGGGATCGATGACGCGGCACGCGAGGTAGCTGCCGGCGAGCGCGAGCGCGCCGCCGTCCGGCGCGAACGCGAGGGCGTCGATCATCCGCGCGTGGGCCTTCCAAACGAGCATGGCAGTGCGCTCCGTTCCGCACTGTTGTAGCCCGCCGCGCGGCGCGCGTCCGCGAACTCCGGCGAGCCGCGCGGTTTGGCCCGTCCGGTATCATGACACCACACAGGAGGACCGACCGTGAGTCACGTCGCTCTGCTCGGCGATTCGATCTTCGACAACGCGCGGTACGTTCCCGGCGGGCCGGCCGTCATCGAACAGGTGCGGCGCGGGCTGCCCGCGGCGTGGGCGGCGACGCTCGTCGCGGTGGACGGTCACACGGTCGAGGACATTGCCACCCAACTGCCGCGCGTGCCGGCGGGCGCGACGCACCTCGTCGTGAGCATCGGCGGCAACGACGCGCTCGGGGCCAGCGGCTTACTACAGGAGCGCGCCGGGACCGTGGGGGCCGCGCTCGCCGTACTCGCCGAAACTCTGGGCGAGTTCCGCGCCGCCTACACCGCGATGCTGCGCGCGGTGCGCGCGCTCGGCAAGCCGACGGCGGTCTGCACGGTGTACGACGCGGTACCGATGATCGGGCCGTCGGAGCGCGCGGCGCTGGCCGGGTTCAACGACGTGATTACGCGCGCCGCGGCGGCGGCCGGCGTTCCGCTCATCGACCTGCGCGCGGTCTGCACCGCCGAGGTCGACTTCTCGCCGATGTCGCCCATCGAGCCGTCGCGCGTCGGCGGGGCCAAGATCGCCGACGCCATCTGCCGCCTCGTCACGGGCCACGACTTCACCAAGCCGGGCTGCACGGTTTACGTGTGATGTGGGATGCGGTCTTCCGCCCTGAAGGGGCGTGCTTCCTCAGCCCCGGCCAACGGCCGGGGTGTCGGACGGGGAGAACCCGCGTCCTGTAGGGATGCGCTACGATAGCGCGTCCCTACAGGACACGAATAAGGGAACGGCGTCTCCCCGGCCGACGCGAGCGAATACCGCGCGTCTTCACCGGCGCGGTTCGCCCGCGACCACGGCCAACCCGCCGGCGCTGGTCACGACGAGCGTGTGCCCCGCGTTCGGGTTCGTGAACACCTCGGCCACGAACGTCCCCGCGACCCACCGGGTGTGCCACACCGGGGCCTTGATGTCGCGCGCGGCCCGCTCCTTCGCCGCGCCGGTCACCGCGGCCAGTGTCCCGGCGTCGGTCGCGTAGAGCAGCACGCCGGCGTTGTCGTCGGCGTAGATTTCGACGCCGATCTTCTTTGTGGTCGGGTCGAACTCGCGCCGTTTCGGGTCGCGAGCCTTCAGTTCGAGCGCGTGCGTCCAGCGCGGCGGCTTGGCCTTCAGGTCCGCGAACGTCTTCTTCGTCGGAACGACCGCGAGCGCGCCGCTGTGCCCGACGTACAGCAGGTGGCCGGTCGGCTCGTGCAGATACACCTCGACGTTGATCTTCATGGTGTCGCGGGTGAAGTCGTTCTCACCGGCCGGGCGCACCTTGAGCGGGAGCCGGTACAGCCACCGCGGGGCGGCGACCTTCGCGGCCACGGCCGGTTCGTCCGCCACCGCCAGCGCGCCGCTCTCGCTGACGTACACAAGCTCACCCCCGGCGGTGTCGGAGAACACTTCGACCAACACCTTCGGCGTGTCGGCGGCGAACTCCTTGGCATCGAAGTCGCGCACGGGCAGTTCGAACCGGCGGACCCACTTCGCCCGCACCGGTTCGTTGCGTGCGTCGAGTGCCAAGTCACCAGCGGTCGCCACCGCCTTGCGGTCAGGGGTGGCGTAGTAGGCCACTTGGGTGGCCGTGTCGCGATACACACCGATCTCGACGGTGCGCGGCCGGCCTTCTTTGCGCAGCTCGACTTCGAGGCCGTATTGCTTCGCCAGTTCCGGTTCCGCGCCGCCCGCGGCAGAGACCGCGAGGGCGCACAGCAAGATGGCGGGGAGGCGCGTCATGGGTGGTGCTCCGAGAGGGCAGGTGAGGAACAACCTGCGTCACTTGATCTTCTGGAGCCACGTCGTGATGACCTTCGCGACCTCGGTCATTTGTGCCGGGTCCACCTTGTCGACCGTGTCGCTCAGCTTGTGCCAGTGCGGGTAGTCGAAGTCGATGATGTCCACGGTCGGGATGCCGACGCGGTTCAGCGCGAGGTGGTCGTCCTGCACCTGATAGCCCTTCTCGTACTTGAACGACTTCGCGCCCACGGCCTTCGCCACGCCCCAGATTTGCTCGACCAGCGGCTTCGCGGCCTCCAGCGAGTTGATCTCGACCGGCAGACTCGCGCCCTTGCCGTGGCACAGGTCGAACAACACGCCCGCTTCGTACTTGTGCTTCCGCTTGTCCTTCGACTTCATGTAGTCGGTGGCGAAGTGCTCGGACCCGATGAAGTAGCGGTCGCCCCCGCCGGTGCGGTCCACCTCGAAGATGAACTCCTCGCCGTCGAAGAACACGAAGTCGACGCCGAACTCGCACTTCAGGTCCTTCATGTGGTTGCCCAGTTCCATCATCATCGCCACGCCGCCGGCCCCGTCGTTGGCGCTCACGAACGGCTTGCGCCAGTTCGCGGGGTTGGCCTCTTGGTCGGCGATGGGGCGCGTGTCGTAGTGCGCGCACAGAATAATGCGGCGCTCCTTGTTCGGGTGCCACGTCACGATCATGTTGGTGAACTCGGTCTCGTTCTTCTGGCTCCGCTGCCGGGCCTTGAACTCCTGCCGGGTCACGGTCGCGCCGAGCTTCTTGAAGTGGGCCTCGATCAGCTCCTGTTGCTTCTTCATTCCGTCGGTGCCGCTGACCCGCGGGCCGATGTCGCAGAGCTGCTTGAGGTACTTCACGGCCTGCGCGCCGTCGAACTTGATTTCGGGCAGTTTGTCGTCGGCGAACTTGTCCGGGGCGTCGTCCATCGTGGGAACCTGCGCGGTCTGCGCCTCTTCGCCGCGCCCGCTCGTGAGCCACCACATCGACGCGCCCCCGCCGACCACGGCGACCACGATACCCAGTGTCCAGCCCATCACGTGGCTCATGGGTTCTCCTCTGTATGAAGACGGCCGGGGTAAACCGGCCGCTCGCCAGTTTGCACATCTTACCGACGCCGCCCCCGCGCCGCGAGCCGGACCCGGCGGCGCGGGGCGAATTGTAAATCTTCCCCTTCCCATCGGCGCCGCGCGCGGGCATATCCCCGTCCGCTCACTCAATACGTGCCCCGCGACTGCGACCCGTTGGGGAACGGGTCGCGCCTCGTGCGCCCGACGTACCGACCGCCCGGCCCGTGCCGCGTGTCGCGGTGCGCCCGGTTCGTTCGGTTCGCGGGGCCGCGAGTGCGCGTCGGGCGCGCGTTTTCGCGGATTGGTTACACCGCCCGCGCGCCCGTGGTCGATAGTTGCCGACGAGCGCTGTTGTGTTCCCGCACGCGGCGCTTCGGGGGACGGGCTTGCCGGATCGTCGCACCGATCGGAACCGCTCACGGGTTCGGGTCGGGGTCCGCGGAGGGGACGGCGCACCAAGTAGCGGTGCGGCGTGCGGACAGCGGACACCGGCGGGCCGCTCATCAGGGAGGATTGCGAACGTGCTTCAAACCGAAACCGACATCACGGCGGTCTGGCAAGAGTACCGCGAGCGGCCCACGACCGAGCTGCGCAACCGGCTCGTCGAGCGGTACCTGTCGCTCGTCAAGTACAACGCCGAGCGCATCTGGGCGCGCCTCCCCGACGGCGTCGAACTCGACGACCTCATCAGCGCCGGCGTGTTCGGCCTGCTCGACGCCATCGAAGCGTTCGACCTCACCCGCGGCGTCAAGTTCGAGACGTACTGCGTGCCGCGCATCCGCGGCGCGATGCTCGACGAACTGCGCACGATGGACTGGGTGCCGCGTCTCGTGCGCAGCAAGGCCAGCAAGATGGAAGCGTGCCGCAAGGCGCTCGAGGCCGCGCTCGGCCGCCCGCCCAAGCCCGAAGAGATGGCCGAAAAGCTCGGCATCCCCCTCGACCAGCTCGACTCGTACATCGGCGAGGCCACCGCGGTGAACCTCGTCAGCCTGAACAAGAAGTGGTACGAGACGGACAGCTACAAGGACGTGCGCGAGATCGACATCCTCGAAGACAAAAAGGCCGAGGACCCGACCGGCCGGCTCCAGAACCGCGACCTGATGAAGCTCGTCACCCGCGGCCTGAACCGCAACGAGCGCCTCATCGTCATCCTCTACTATTACGAGGAGATGACGATGAAGGAGATCGGGGCGACGCTCAACCTGAGCGAGAGCCGCGTGAGCCAGATGCACAGCAGCATCGTGGCCCGGCTTCAGGCCCACCTCGCGAAGCGCAAGGGCGAGTTCAACGACAACTGAGCGCGGCGGCATGCGACAACGCACACGGGCGGCGCGTCACACCGACGAGCCGCCCGCAGTCGCCTCCGCACGCGCTCAGCGCTCGCCTTCGTGCTCGAACATGTACGGCTCGCCGCCGTTGATGCTGATCGCGGCGCGCAGCGTTTGGTCCTTCTCCTTCGCGCTGATGAACCGCACGGAGCCGTCGCCGAACAGGGCGATGAACCCGCCGTCCTTGAACGGGTCGATGTTGGGCAGCGGGCTTTTCGGCGCGGTCGTCACGCCGGGTTGGTCGTGGAACGGCAGGTCGTCGGGCCGCGTCCATTCCACCGGGTCGCCCACTTCCACCACCATAAAGCTGTTGCTCGTGCCGTCCATGAAGTCGTTGATGCGCCGGCCGCGCGCGGGCGCTCCGGGCGTCATGCCGACCCACAGGCTCTGGAGCGGGCCTTTGGGCCCCATCGCCGGGCCGGGGACGAACCCGCCGGGGCCGGAGAACGCGCGGAAGTAGGTCTTCCCGCCCCCGGCGATTCGTACACCTTCGGCATCTGCGACAGCAGCGCCTTGTTGTGCGGGCTGTCCCACGCCTCGTTCAGTTTGAACTGCCGGTACAGCGACTCGTGCTCGATGTGCGGCAGCAGGGCGACGCGCCAGCTCAGCCCGAGTTGGCCCTTCGGCCCGACGACACCCGCGGGAAAGGTGCCGTTCGAGTCGTGGCAGTTGTGGAGCGCGAGGCCGATCTGCTTGAGGCGACGGGCCGCTTCCTTTTTGTCGCTGGCGCTGCGCCCGCTGCCGAACGGGTTCCCGTCCGGCGTCCCGCCGTCGGGGTCCTTCTTGCCGCAGCCGATTGCGAGCGCCGCGCCGAGCACCGCGAGCGCGCCGAGGGTGTGGGTCCGGGTCATCGGTTCGGTTCCGTGGAAGGGCGGCCCGCGCGCGGCGGGTTCCCGGATAGAATACGCCCCATGAGTGCTGAAAAGTACCTCCGCCCGGAAGTGATCCGTCAGGTCGCGCGGCTCGACCTGCGCGCCAAGTTCATCGTGCAGGGGTTCCTGTCCGGCCTGCACGCCAGCCCCAGCCACGGGTTCTCCGTCGAGTTCTCCGAGCACCGCAAGTACGCCCCCGGCGACGACCTCAAGACCCTCGACTGGTCCGTGTACGCCAAGACCGGCAAGTACTTCGTGAAGAAGTTCCGGGCCGAGACCAACATGACGGGCTACCTCGTCATGGACCTGTCGAAGTCGATGGACTGGAACGGCCCGGCCGAGGCGCGCAAGGCCGGGGTGAAGCTGGACCGGGCCGCGCTCGGGGCCGCCGACGAGACCCTCACCAAGTTCGATTACGGCGTGTGCCTCGCCGCCGCGCTCGGCTACCTGATGATCTACCAGCAGGACCCGGTCGGGCTGGTCGCGTTCGACACCAAGTTGCGCACCGTCGTGCCGCCCAAGAGCAAGCGCACGCAACTCGGCACCATTCTCGGCGTGCTCGCGAACCTGAAGGCGACCGGCGAGACGAACATCCCCGACAGCCTGTTCCAACTCGCCTCGATGATTAAGGGCAAGAGCCTCGTCATGCTGTTCAGCGACCTGCTGCCCACGACGGACGACTGGAAGGCGGAAGCGGACGCGCTGATCCGCAGCCTGTACCGGCTCCGCTACGGCGGGCACGAGGTCATCGTGTTCCACGTCCTCGACGTGCTGGAAGCGAAGTTCCCGCTGACGGGCCTCGTCGATTTCGAGGACGTGGAATCGTCGGAGCACAAGGAGATCGACGCGACCGGGATCCGCGACGACTACGTGGCGTTCGTGGAGCAGTTCCGCGGGTACATCAAGACCGAATGCACCGCGGCCAACGTCGATTACGTCGGCATGGACACGTCGGTCGGGTTCGATAAGGCGCTGTTGGAGTACTTGGTGCAGAGGCAGCGCCGGTTCAGTTAGCCGCGAGCCGCCGGCGAGCGCGGCCTCGTGTCGAGAAGCCGCGCTCGCCGGCGGCTCGCGGCTAACTCTTCCATGAGGTTCCCATGCGCGTCGCAGTCGTCGCCTTGTTGCTCCTCGCTTCGCAACTCAGCGCCGCCGACAAGCGGCCGATGACGCTGGACGACTTCTTCGCCGTCAAGCGCGTGGCGAACCCGCAGATTTCGCCCGACGGGAAGCACGTCGTGTATCAGGTCACGGAGGTGAACCTGAAGGAGAACAAGACCGCGACGGCGCTGTGGGTGACGACAACCGACGGCAAGGGCACGCCGAAGAAGCTCGCGGACGGCAAAGGCCCGCGCTGGTCGCCGGACGGCAAGTGGATCCTCTTCGCGTCGGGCAGTCGGTTGTACGTCACCGACATCACCGGCAAGGACACGCTCGTGCAAACCCAGACGCATGGGGGCGCCAGCAACGGCATCTGGTCGCCCGACGGCAAGCACATCGCGTTCGTGGTGAGCGTGTACCCGGAGTTCAGCGAGAAGCCGTTCATCGACAGCAACCGCGCGAACCGCGACAAGGACGACGAGATCGCCAAGAACCCGGTGAAGGCCAAGACCTTCACGAAGCTCTTCTACCGCCACTGGAACGAGTACGTCGGCGACAAGCGCCAGCACATCTTCGTTGTGCCGCTGGAACTGAACCCGGAGAAGGTGCTGCTCACGGACCCGCGCGACGTGACGCCCGGCGACCGCGACGCCTTCCCCACGTCCTCGACCTTCGACAGCGGCGACAACTTCACCTTCACGCCCGACAGCAAGCACATCGTCTTCACCGCGCCGCCCGCGGAGAACGAGGCGTGGAGCACCAACTACGACCTGTGCCGCGTGAGCATCACCAACACCTCGACCAAGTGGGAAACGCTGACGACGGACAACAAGGCCGCCGACAGCGGGCCGCGGTTCAGCCCCGATGGGAAGAAGCTCGCGTGGCGCGCGCAGAAGAAGGTGGGTTACGAGGCCGACAAGTGGGACGTCCTGATCCGCGATGCGAAGCCGGACGGCAGTCCGATCGGCGCGCCGACGGGAATCGTAGCGGGCTGGGACGTTTCGATTAACGAATTCGCTTGGTTCGGTGAGGGCGTGCTGTTCGTAACCGACACCAAGGGCCGACAACTGACTTACGAGTGGCGACCGAAAGACGGAATTATCGCCGCGCCGTTCGCGCCGGTGCCCGGCGCGTCGTCGCTCACCTCGGGCGACGGACTGGTGGCGTATCTGTCGGCGCGGATGCACCACTCGGCAGAAGTGTTCGTGGGTGAATCGAATCTCAGCCGAGCGAACGAGGCACTCTTGGGAGAACTGGCCCTGACAAGGCCAGAGAGCGTTGAGGTGCCGGTCGAGGGCACGAAGATGCACATGTGGGTGCAGAAACCGCCGGGGTTCGACCCCAAGAAGAAGTGGCCGGTGGTGTACCTCGTTCACGGCGGGCCGCAGAGCGCGTGGCGCGACGTGTGGAACTATCGCTGGAACGCGCAACTGTGGGCGGCGCAGGGGTACGTCGTGGTGATGCCGAACCCGCGCGGCAGCGTCGGCTTCGGGCAGAAGTTCACCGACGAGATCACCGGCGACTGGGGCGGGAAGTGCTACCGCGACCTCGTCGCCGGCCTCGAATACGTCGAGAAGTTACCTTACGTGGACAAGGACCGCATCGCCGCGGCCGGCGGCAGCTTCGGCGGGTACATGATGAACTGGTTCGCGGTCAACGACATCGCGCCGCGGTTCAAGTGCCTGATCACGCACTGCTCGGTGTGGAACTTCGAGAGCATGTGGGGCACGACGGACGAACTGTGGTTCGACGAGTACGAACACGGCGGGTTGCCGTGGGAGCAACCCAAGAAGTACGCCCAGTTCAGCCCGCACAAGCGCGCGGGCGAGCTGAAGAAGCACAAGACCCCGATGCTGATTCTGCACAACGATCTGGACTTCCGCTGTCCCATCGGGCAGGGGCACGAACTGTTCACCGCGCTCCAGCGCAACGGCGTGCCGTCGCGGTTCGTGAACTTCCCCGACGAGGGGCACCACGTCTTGAAGCCGAAGAACAGCGAGCACTGGCACAAGGAAGTGTTCGCGTGGCTGAAGAAGTACGCCCCACCGGGCGGGATGTGAAGACAGGAAGAAAGCTCACGCAAAGGCGCGAAGACGCAAAGGAGGCAGAAGAAGGCAGAAGAGTTCCGACAGGATCACAGGATGAACAGAGATGAAGAAGAACCCCTTCTCTCTTCATCCTGTTTTATCCTGTAATCCTGTCAATACTCTTCGGCCTTTACTTCGCGGCCAGATCGACGCAGACGAGTTCCTTGTCGTTGCGGACGTACATCTTCTTGTCGGCGAAGGCCGGGGCGCACCATACGATCTTGCGCCCGAACGCGGCCCCGGTCTGCTCGAGCACCTTCGCCCGGTCGATCTCCTCGTACCCCTTCGGGGTCAGCTTGCCGATGACGAGGTGCCCGCTCTCGGCGAAGAAGAAGAACCGCTCGCCGTTCTTCACCATGAACGCGGTCTCGGACCCTTTGGCCTCCTCGCCGCCCACCGGCCCCATCGCCTTCCACACGCGCTTGCCGCTGGGCAACTCCACCGCGTACGTCCACCCGCTGTCGTCGTACCCGTACAGCAGGCCGTCTTGCTGGAACGGCTGGACCGCGCCGGGGTAGATCGCGGTATCCTTCTTGTTGTTGAACACCACGTCCACGCCGGGTTTGTCGGCCTTGAGCTTCAGGAGCACGTTCTTGCCGGGGTAGCCGGCGACGAACAGGTGCTCGCCGACGCGCACGGGCGTCATGACCGCGTACCCGAAGCCCGTGGGCGAGTACGGCGTCGTCCAGTACTGTTCGCCGGTTTCGGGGTTCACCGCGTACACGGCCTTCGGCCCGGCGACGACCAGTTGCCGCTTGCCGCCGGCCTCGGTGAACATGACCGGCGAGTACCCGATGGCCGCGTCGGTGCCGGCCTTCCACAGTTCCTTGCCGGTGTCCTTGTCGAACGCGACGACGTGGCTCCCCGCGCCGCCGACGAGGGTGATGAGCTTCTTCCCGTCGATGATCGGGTGCGCCGCCCAGCCCCACACCGCGGGCTTGGCCTTGTACGCCTCCTTGAAGTCCACCTTCCACACGATCTTGCCGGAATCGGCCTCGAGGCAGAACAGGTTGCCCATCGCGCCGAGGGTGTAGACCTTGCCGTCGTGAACGACGGGCGTGCAGCGCGGCCCGGACGGGTAGCTGATCTGGTACGGACAATCGTACTCGTGCTTCCACAGCTCCTTGCCGGTCTTCTGGTCGAGGCACAGGACGCGCTCGGTGCTGTTCACCTTCTGCTTGGTGTCGAACGGGTCGTCCGGGTTGGCCGCGCCTTTGGCGAGTACGCGGTCGGTGACGTACACCTTGCCGCCGGCGACGGCGGGGCCGGAGTACCCGGCGTTGACCGGCGCGCGCCAAACCACGGCCGGCCCGCCCTTGGGGAACTTCTCGACGATGCCGGTCTCGCGCCACACGTTGTCGCGCTGCGGCCCCATCCACTGGGGCCAGTCGTCGGCGCGCGCGAGCGCGGGCGCGAGAACGAGTGCGAACAGGGCCAAAGAGCGGAACGACATGAGGAACCCTCGGTGAGGTGAGCGAGCAGTTATCATGGCCCGCGCCCGCGCGCGGGACAAGGCGGGTTGGGTATACTGGTGGAACGGAGTTCGGGCCACACCGAGGTCGCTCGATGACTGCCCAACCGTCGCAACCCCGGGTCGCGATTCTCGCGGGTATCAACGGCGCGGGGAAATCGTCGTCCGCCGATCCGATCTTGCGTGTCGGGATGAAGATGCCCGTCTTCGTAAACGCCGACACCATCGCGCGCGGGCTGAACGCCTTCGACGTGGATTCGGAAGCGGTCAAGGCCGGGCGCATCATGCTCGAGCATTTGCACGAACTGGCCGCGGCGCGCAAGACGTTCGCCTTCGAGACGACGCTCTCCGGTCGGGCCTACGCGCGGTGGCTCGGCGAACTATGCGCCAGCGGGTATTCGGCCCATCTGTTCTACTTCTAACTCGACAGCCCCGAACTGGCGATCAACCGCGTTGCCACCCGCGTCCGTTCGGGCGGGCACCACGTTCCCGACGACACCGTCCGCCGGCGCTACGCGCGCAGCGTGCGGAACTTTCTCGACCTGTATCGGCCTATCGTTACGACTTGGCAGGTGTACGATAATACCAGCGCTGGCCGACCGCGGTTGATCGCGTTCAACAACGGCTTCTTCGACACGGTCATTGATCCCGACACGTGGGATCGGTTCAACAGGAGCGCCGACGATGACGGACCAAGCGACCCTGCCGGCGGCTGAACTCATCGACCACAACAAGATCGACGCGGCGCTCGAGCACTCGTTCCGCGAGTTGATGCTAGAGCCAGTTATGCACTATTGAGTCCGAGTCTGGGGAGCAGCAGCGTAAGGAAGGCGAGCCAGTGCCAGCCCGCGAGCGTCTCGGTCAACCGTTCGTAGTCGCGGGCCAACCGGCGGAACCGGCCCAGCCACCCGAACGTGCGCTCCACCACCCACCGGCGCGGCAACAGCACGAACCCCCTCTTCGCCT
>VGZJ01000006.1 GCA_016872595.1 Planctomycetota bacterium | reverse complement strand
CCGGCATGAGCGCCTTCACCCCGGACGCCGACCCCCGCGCGGTGCTCAAGGCGCTCGCGCCGCGCGCCGCGGTGGAACTGGCCCGCGCGCACGAGGACGGGGCGGCCCGCGACCTCGCGGCCCGGCTCGCGGGGGCCGAGCGCCGCGCGGCCGAGGCCGATGGCGCGCTCCGCGGCGCGGCCGACCTCGCCGCCACCGGGCGCATGGCCGCGGGCATCGCCCACGACTTCAACAACCTGTTCGGGGTGATCGTCGGGAACGCGGACCTGATCCGCGAGGCCCTGCCGGAGGGGCACCCGCACCGCGAGACCGCCGAGGCCGTGGCCCGCGCGGCGCACACGGTCGCGCTCCTGAGCCGCAAGCTCCTGAGCGCGGGCAAGCCCGGCCCGGCGCAGCCGGCCCCGTTCGACGCCGGGGCCGCGGTGCTCGCGCTGGAGCCGGTCCTGCGCCGGCTCGCGGGTAAGGCCGTGCCCGTCGATTTCGACCTCGCGCCGCACCTGCCGCTGGTGCGCGCCGACCCGGCCCAGTTCGACCGCGTGCTGATCAACCTCGTGCAGAACGCGCGCGACGCCACCGAGGGGAAGGGCGCGGGCGTCGGCGTGGTGACGGTGCGGGCCGCGCTCGTTACGGTGGAACCGGGCCGCGCGAACTGGCCCAAGGACCGCGCGCCGGGGCGCTACGTCGTGGTGACCGTGATCGACAACGGGCCGGGCATGACCCCGGAGGTGCGCGACCAGATGTTCCGCGCGTACTTCACCACGAAGGGGCCGCGCGGCCACGGCCACGGCCTCGGCCTCGCGATCGTGGCCGACGCGGTGGCCGGATCGCTGGGGCACATCGAGGTCGAATCGGAAGTGGGTTGGGGCACACAGGTGCGCGTGTACTGGCCCGCGCTCCCCAACTCCCCGGCGCTGACGCCGCGCGTCATGTGGTAGGCGCGAAGGGCGCGCCGCCGGCGCGCGCTACTTCCCGGCCCAGACCTGACACAGCTCCACCACCACGCGCACCGCGGCTTCCATTTCTTCGAGGCACGTCCACTCGAGCGGCGAGTGCGGGTTGTGTTCGCCGGTCGAGAGGTTCGGCGTCGGCAACCCCTTCTCGGTCAGCTGCGAACCGTCCGTGCCGCCGCGAATGATCTTGTGCTTCGGCTCCATCCCGGCGCGGCGGGTCGCCTTGGCCGCGAACGTCACCGCTTGCGGCAACTTCGCGATCCCGTCCTTCATGTTGCGGTACTGCTTGCGCACGTCCACGCGCACGCGCGCCTCGGGGAAGTCGCGCTCCACTTGGCGCGCGATCTCGCGCAGCAGGTCGGCCTGCGCCGCGAGTTCGGCGGTGTCGAACGAGCGCAGCAGGAACCCGATCTTCACCTCGCCGGTGCCGCCCTCGATGGTCAGCGGGTGCAGGAACCCGTCGCGCCCGTCCGTCGTTTCGGGACTCATGCGACGCTTCGGCAAGCGGTCGAGGAACATCGCGGACAGGCGCACCGCGTTCACCATCCGCCCCTTCCCGATCGAGGGGTGAATGTTTACGCCGGTGACGGTGACGGTCGCGGCGTCGGCGCTGAACGTCTCGTCCTCGATCTCGCCGCTGCCCGCGCCGTCGAGCGTGTACGCGACCACCGCGCCGATCTGCGCCGGTTCGAGGTGCTTGACGCCGTAGCCGATCTCCTCGTCGCAGGTGAACACGATCCGCACCGGGCCGTGCGGGATCGCGGGGTTCTCGGTCAGGATGCGCGCGGCCTCCATGATGACCGCGAGGCCGGCCTTGTCGTCCGCGCCCAGCAGCGTGGTGCCGTCGGTGGTGATGACGGTCTTGCCGCGGAGCGCGTCCAGCTCCGGGTTCTGCGCGACGCGGATCACCTTCGAGGGGTCTTTGGGCAGGGTGATGTCGCCGCCTTGGTAGTCGCGAATCACCTGCGGGTTCACGTCCTTGCCGCTGTTCTCCGGGTTGGTGTCCACGTGCGCGTTGAAGGCAATCGTCGGCGCGCCCGCGACGTTGCCCGGCACGGTGGCGAACACGAGGCCGTACTCGTTCTGCACCGCGTCCGTCAGCCCGAGCGCGAGCAACTCGTCGCGCAGCATTTTGCCGAGCACGAGCTGACCGGGCGAACTGGGGTACGACGCGGACTTCTCGTCCGCTTTCGTGTCGATGCGGACGTACCGCAGGAACCGCTCGAGCAACGTCGGGGTCTCAAGTCGCATGTCGTAAAGTCCCAAGTCAGTGGGACGAAGGCGCGTCGGGGCGCGCGCCCTTCGCTGTCTTCGACTTTACGACTTTCGGACCTGTCGACGTGCGACTTGTCGGCGGAACGCCGACCTTTGGGCACAGGTCGGCGACGGCGCAGTCGGCGCAGCGCGGCTTGCGCGCGAGGCACACCTTGCGGCCGTGCATGATGAGCCGGCCGCTGAAGTGCAGCCACTCCGGTTCCGGCACGATCTCCGCTAGCGCCAGTTCCACCTTTACCGGGTCGTTGTGGCGCGTCAGGCCCAAGCGCCGCGAGAGCCGGCCGACGTGCGTATCGACGGTGATGCCGGGTGTGGCGAAGGCGTGCCCGCGGATCACGTTCGCGGTCTTGCGCCCGACGCCGGGGAGCGAAACGAGGTCGTCGAGGCCCGACGGGACTTCGCCGCCGAAGCGCGCGACCAGTTGGGCGCAGCACGCGCGAATGTTCTTCGCCTTGCTCTTGTAGTACCCGCTCGGCTTGATGAGTTGTTCAAGCTCTTTGATGTCGCACTCGGCGAACGCGCGGGCGGTGTTGAACCGCGCGAACAGCCCCGGCGTGATGGTGTTGACACGCGCGTCGGTACACTGCGCCGACAGGACGACCGCGACCAGCAGTTGCAGCGGGCCGTCGTGGTCCAGCCCCTCGAACCGCGGGTACAGCGGGGCGAGGCGGTCGTTGATCGGCACGGCGCGCTCGCGCGCCGGCGCGAGCCTGAGTCGGGGTTTCTCGTCCATGTCACGCGGCCCGGCGGATGGTATCGGACGGCCCGGCCGCTGGCGGCCTCGACGCGGCGGCGCGCATCTGCTCCGCTTCCAGCGGGGTGATGAACCCGCGCGCGAGGAGCGCGTCGGTACTCAGTGCCCGCGCGCTCCCGCTCGCGGCTCCCGCTGTCAGGTCGATTTGCGCGAAGGCGGTGCGCTCGTGCGCGAAGCCGCTCTCGTCCGGCACGCGAACGGGCACGCGCGGGCGGCGCTCCAGTTCGTCGAGGACCGTGCGCAGCTCGATCTTCGCGCGGCGCGCGCAGCACGCGCGGTCCACCAGTCCCAGCGCCAGCGCCTCGCGCCCCGAAAGCGTGTGCCCGGATTCGATGAGCGCCTGCGCCTTTCGACCGAGGCGCTGGCGCAGGCGCGGGCCGCCGCCGAAGCAGGTGAACCGCTGCGGGAAGCCGAGGTGCGTCGCCGGGGTCGCGACGCACACGCGACGGTCGCACGCCAGCGCCAGTTCCAAGCCCGCGCCGAGGCACGGCCCGTCGATGAACGCGACCGTAACGAACGGGACCGCCGCGAGCCGCGCCAGCGCGCGCTGGCCGTGCGCCGCGAACGCGACGCGGTCGCTCACGTCGGCCGCGCCGGGGTGCAACCCGGCGCAGAACCCGGCGGGCTTCGCGGAGCGCACGACGAGGACGTTTAGGAACGGGTCGCGCTCGATTGCCGCGACCGCGGCGCTCAGTTCGGTGAGGCGCGGCGCGTCGAGGGCGTTGACCGGCGCGCCGGGGAACGCCAGCCACAGCGTCCCGACGCCGTACTCGGCGGTGACGCGCACGTGTGCGGACTCGAACAGCATGCCCCAGATGTTCTCGGGTGCCCGCGCGGAAAACAAGGCGAACCGCCCGTGCGCCAGCGGTTCGGTCTTCCGCCGGATGCGGCTTCCGTTTACATACTTCCGGACCGACCGCGGGGCGATATTCTGAAAAGCGCATGAGACACGGCCGAATGTTACGTGACACCACGCGCCCCGTTGAGTTAATATCATTGTTGACAAGGTCTACCCTGTTCCGGGGTTTCGTCATGTGGAAGAAATGGCTCGCCTTTTCTGGCCTGCTGGCTCTGGTCGTGGTGCTCGATCCCGCGCACACGCTGGCCCAACCGGGTGGCTTCGGCGGCAAGAGCGGCGGTAAGGGCAGCGGCAGCGACAAGGGTGGCGGCTTCGGCGCGCCGTCCGGTGGCGGCGGCTTTACCTTCAAGCGCCCCGAGGGCGGTGGCGACCCCAGCGGCGGTGGCGGGTTCACCTTCAAGCGGCCCGAAGGCGGCGGTGGCGCGCCTCCGGGCGGTAGCGGCTTCGGCGCGCCCAGTGGCGGCATGGGGCCGGGGGGCGGCGGGATGGGACCGAGCGGGGGCGGCATGAGTGGCCAGCGCCGCGGCAGTATGGACCCCGAAATGGCATGGGGCTTCCTCCAGCGGCTCACCGGCAGCAGCGGCGATAGCGTGGACCTGAGCAAGATTCCGCCGCAGACCGCGGCCATGCTCAAGGGCATGACCGAGCGCGGCGGCGGTATCCCGCTGCCCGAGAGCGGTATCATGACGAAGGCCGCGTACCTCGACCACCACGCTCGCAGCGAACAGGCCCGCGCGTCGTTCGCGGCCAACGGCGGGAGCGGCGGTATGGCCCCCGGCGGCGGGATGACCCCCGGCGGCGGGATGAGCGAGCGCGGCATGGGCGGCTGGGGCCGCGACCGCGGCATGGGGATGGGCAGCGAGTCGGGCGGCTGGGGCGGCACCCCCGGCGGCGGTTGGGGCGGCGACTTCAGCGGTTGGGGCCGCGAGCGGTTCGAGAAGAAGGACGCCGAAGAGGAGAAGCCCGTCGCCATGCGCTACGGCAAGCTCCCGAAAAACCTGCCCTCGTGGTTCGAGGACCTCGACATCGACAAGAACGGCCAGATCGAAATGTTCGAGTGGCGCAAGGACAAGCGCGACATGAAAGAGTTCACCGACATGGATCTCAACGGCGACGGTCTCATCACCGCCGACGAGTACCTGCGGTTCGCGCGCCTGCGGAACATCGACGACAAGGTGACCGCGTACCTCGAGAGCGACGGCTCGGTGCGCCCGACCAACTGGGGCATCGGCGAGAAGATCGACACCAAGGGCGGCGACGGCAAGGACACCAAGGGCAAGGGGGGTTGGCCGGGTGGCGGCTTCACATGGGGCAACAAGGGCAGCGAGAAGGGGAGCGACAGCGGCAAGGGCAGCGACACCTCCAAGGAAGAACGGAAGAGCCCGTGGGGCGGCGGTAAGGGCGAAGAGAGGAAGAACCCGTGGAGCAAGGGCGGGCGCTAACCGCGCGTGACCCTCCGAACGTCGTCGCGGCCCGCCGGCTCACCCGGCGGGCCGCGCGCGTTCCGCCCTCACAACGCGCGCCCGTAACAGGCCTCCGCGCCCGTTTTCGCGCCACTTCGGTGTTACGCGAGCCTATCATGACGGTATCAGGTGATGAGCCCCGTGGGTTGGCCCTCCGCCA
Organism: Planctomycetota bacterium; assembly: GCA_016872595.1. Classification (GTDB taxonomy): domain Bacteria; phylum Planctomycetota; class Planctomycetia; order Gemmatales; family Gemmataceae; genus Gemmata. Next base: position 46,641 of record VGZJ01000006.1, on the reverse strand, counting down.
CAGTAAAAACAAGGAGCCTCTCGTGACCGCTATTGCCGCCGGCGCGACGCGCGCACCGTCGCCCGCCCCGCTCGACGACATCTCCGCCGAAATCCTCGACCTCAAGAAGAAACTCGGCGCGACGATCCTCGCCCACTACTACCAAGAGGGCGAGATTCAGGCGCTCGCCGACGTGACCGGCGACAGCCTCAAGCTCGCGCGCGAGGCCACGAAGGTCGATTCGCCGGTCATCGTGTTCTGCGGCGTGCTGTTCATGGCCGAGACCGCGAAGATGCTGAACCCGTCCAAGCGCGTGCTGCTGCCCGACCTTAAGGCCGGGTGCAGCCTCGTGGACGCCTGCCCCGCGGACAAGCTCGAGGCGTATCAGGAGCGGCTCCGCATCAACGGCCGCAAGTTCCAAACGGTCTGCTACATCAACTCGTCCGCAAAGGTGAAGGCGCTCTCCGACTGGGTGGTGACCAGCGGCAACGCGGAGGACGTGGTTCGCAACAAGGTGCCGGAAGGCTACGAGATCCTCTTCGTGCCGGACAAGCACCTCGGGCGCTACCTGCAAGAGCTGACCGGGCGCGAGATGATCCTCTGGGACGGCTCGTGCATGGTTCACGAAATCTTTAGCGTGGTCGACCTCATCAAGCAGAAGAAGGAACACCCAAAAGCGAAGACCATCGCGCACCCGGAGTGCCCGCAGAACATCCTGCAACTGGCCGACTACGCCGGCGGCACCGAGGCGATGATCAAGCACGTCGCCACGTACACCGAGCCGACCGAGTTCCTCGTCGCGACCGAAGCGAACATGATGTGGGAGCTTCAGCGCCGCTACCCGCAGCACACCTACCTCGGTGTGCCGGGCATCACCTGTTCGTGCAACAAGTGCCCGCACATGGCGCGGAACACGCTGGAAAAGGTCCGCGACTGTATGAAGACCGGCGCGCCGGAAATCCTGTGGCAGCCGGAGTTCGACAAGGCGAAGGACGTGCTCGCCCGCAGCCTGCTGAACCCGCCGCTGGCCGCGCCCGTCCACCCGCACGGGGATTGATAAGGAGAAGCCATGACCGCGATTCGCGTGAAGACCCGCGTGCCCGAAAACCGGCAGGTCACGGTCACGCTGCCGGACGACGTGCCCGTCGGTGACGCCGAACTGGAGATCGTCGTTTGCGAACCGGTCGTCGAGTTCACGGTCGTGCTGCCGCCCGACGACGGGCCGACGGCATTCCCGTCGCGCCCGACGAACGCGCAACTCGCGGCCGAGTTCGATGCCTTCGAGCGGATGCTGCCGGACCTGATGAAGCAGTACGCGGGGAAGTACGTCGCGCTCCACAACGGGGAAGTTGTGGCGGTGGATACAACGGAAGTCGGTGCGCTCACCACGGCCCGCCAGCAGGAACCGGGCCGCTTGGTCTACGCGCGGCTCGTGACCGACCAACCGCAACCGTTGCCGAAGATCACCGCGCGTCGCGAACTCCGTTCGGGGTGAGAAGTGGCAACGACATTCAACTACGCCGCAGAGTCTCCACCGGCTCCGTATGTGTTGGTCACAGTCGCGCGGCCGGACGATCTGGAACGGATTGCCGACGTGCCGGCCAAGGTCGATTCGGGCGCATCCCAGACGATCTTACCGACCGCGCTTGTCGAGCGACTCAAGCTCGAAGCGGTCGGGCAACACCGATTCGAGGGGCTTGGTGGGGTTCAAACTACTCTCTCAATCTTCCGAGTCGTTCTCACCATTCGTGGGTGCGAGCCTGTCGAAGTGAACGTCGCGGGCAGCGACGGTGAGCCGTATATTCTGCTCGGTCGCGACGTCTTGAATCAGTTTCTTGTCACCCTCGACGGCCCGAAGGGGAAGCTCACAATCGAGTGAGCCGCCCGCAGCCTGCTGAACCCGCCGCTGGCCGCGCCCGTCCATCCGCACGGGGATTGAACGATGCCGAAGACGACCAAGAAGCCATCGAGCAAACCGAAGCCGAGCGCGAACGGGGCGGTTGCGCACGAGGTGATGACGCTCGCCGAGGCCGCGGCGTACTTGCGGCTATCGGAGGCGGTGGTCGCGCGCCTCGCGGCCGGCGGCCGATTGCCGGGGCGCGCGGCCGAAGGGGAATGACGGTTCCTGCGCGCGGCCCTGCGCGTGTGGCTCCAAGGAACCGCGGCTCAGGCCCCGGCGACGAAGGAACAACTTCTCGCCGTCGCCGGGTGCCTCGCGGACGACACGACACTCGACGCGCTCGTCGCAGACGTTTACCGCGAGCGGAAGCGCCACGCGGTCGGGGCGCGTCGTGACCTTCGCCCTCGACACCGATACGTTCAGTCTACTCGTTCAAGGTGACGCCCGCGTTGTTGCCCGATACGCGCGGGTCGTGTCGGACGGAACCGATGAGGTCACGATCCCCGCGGTCGTGCGCGCCGAGGTGTTGCGCGGGCGCTTCGATGCCATCACCAAAGCCGCTAACGCGGCGCACGCACTGGCCGTGTACGAGCTACTGGTTCGCACCGAACGCGCGCTGGCTCCGTTCCACATCCTCCCGCGACCGAACCCGCCGCGACCATGTCGGACCAGTTGCGAACCGACAAGAAACTGCGGAAAGTGGGCTTGGCCGACGTGTTGATCGCTTCGATTGCCATCGCACACAGGGCGACGCTGGTGACACGCAACACGAAGGACTACGCCCATGTCCCGAACCTGAAACTCGACAACTGGGCAGCGTAGTCCGGCGCGTCACGTCGAGTGAACCCGGCCGCGCTTGTTGGCAAACGCAGAGTGTCCGATCATGAACTCGACGTTCCGAACGTCCTTGTAGATGAACCCACCAACCCCGTGGGGGTCGGGGTCGTCGTTCATGTTCGTTGGGTTCTCAGGATCGTCGGCAAGACCGAGGCACCGGCCGGACCAGTCGCGGTTGGGGCCGCTGCCGTAGCCGGGAATGCCGAAGCCCTTTACCCGGATAAATGCCGGGACGAACCCGATTGCCTGCGTCAGGTGGTCGGTGTATTTCCGCGCGCGAGCTGAGATGTCCCGGAGTTTGATATTCGCCAGTTCCGGTGAAAGCGGCACTCGGAGCACCTCGTTGGTCTGCGCGCCGGTCGCGTCGAAGGTGATGACAATCATCCCTGTTAGGATGGTGTCACCGTCTAGATGGAGTCCGCAGTCAGGAGCGGCGACAGCGGCGCGACCGTTGGGCAAGCGTCCGCATACGGGGAACTCGTGATGGAACTGAGGCGCGAGCGGGAAGAGTTCCGGGTAGCCGCGCTCGTAGCGAGCAAGTGTCCTCCCCGCGGCCTTGTTCGCTTCCCTCGCGTACCGCTTGATTAGCTTGTCACTTCCACCCCTCGGGTCGAGCAAGATCAGTTCGCGCAACTTCGACCACGAGTTCGCCCGCGCCGCGCGCAGGCACAAGGCTCTGTCGGTGCCGACTTCGCGGTAGCGCCCGAGCCAGAGTACCAGTACCTGCAACTCCGACAAATGCGGCGACGCGGCGAGTGCGTTGATGTCCTCGTCGGAGTACCAACACGCGAGTTCAATTTCGGATACGCCCTGGAGCGCTTCACACGCGGCTAACCGTTCGCCCCATCCGTTCAGGCAGTGAACGACGAGCCGGCGAATTGTCGGGAAGCACGCGCGAACGGCCGTACCGTCGGTAACGATCCGGCGTGCGGGGAGGCGGACGATGTCCGGGAACCCGCGTCGGAATTCGACCGACCTTTCCCACCGCCAGTCGGCCCAACCCGCGGGTGTCGGTAGCAACCATTCCTCGGCGCGCTCGGACTGGCGCATGTCGTGAGAGCCGAAGTGCTCCTCTCGTTGTGCAGTTCCGCGGCCCGCGGAATCTCGTACCGGTCGCGCATCGGTTCGAGTTCGCACTGCACACGGACGAACTCGGCGCGGTCGTGCTCGCCGTGCTCGTCCAGCCAGTCGGCGAACGCCAGCCGCGGGGTGTCGTCGTACAGGTCCGCGGCGATCCCGCGGACGAATGCGTCGCGCTCGTTCATGGGCACACTCGCTCTGGTCGCGTGTTCACGCAGGTGTATCGTAGCGGTGTCCCCGTCGCGTGTGAAGGATTCCCTCATGCCGCAGATCGTGCCGAACCGGTTCCTTGTTCGCCTGTGCCACCCGTGCCCGTTCGTCAAGGACGCGCCGCGCGACACCGACGAAGACGAGTACCTTGTCGAGCTGCCCGAAAGCGCGCGGCTGGATAACTTCGCGGCGCTGGATGAGAAGCAGAACTTCGCCGACGTGCGGGTCGCGTGGAACGACTTCGGCCTCGCGGTTCAGGTCGAGGTGACGGGCAAGTCGCAGCCACCGGTGGGCGACGCGGACAAGCCCAGCGGGTCCGACGGGCTGCGGCTGTGGATCGACACGCGCGACGCCCGCGCCGGCCACCGCGGGACGCGGTACTGCCACCAGTTCGCGTTCTTCCCGACCGGGGGCGGCGCGGACAAGGAGGAGCCGTTCCTCACGCAGTCGAAGATCAACCGCGCGCTGCAAGACGCGCCGATGGCGAACCTCGCCGACGTGCCCTTTCGCGCTCATCTGAACTCGCGACCTGTCGCGGGCAAAGCCCCGCTTCACGGTCGCTCCACGAAGGGCTACCGGCTGGAGGCGTTCTTGCCGGCAGCGGCGCTGTCGGGGTTCGACCCGCAGGAACACCCGCGGCTCGGCATCTACTACTGCGTGCGCGATCAAGAGTTGGGCGACCAGTTCCTGAGCGTCGGGTGGGACTTCCCGTTCGGCGAAGACCCGTCGCTGTGGGCCGTGCTGGAGTTGGTGAAGGGGTAACGCTCACTTCCAATAGTCGGCGTCCGCCTTCTTGAGCAGTGGGAGCAGGTGCTTCGTCACCTTCGCCGGCAGTTCCTTCGGGGCGAAGGTCGCGCTCCAGCGCCCGGCGTGCGCGGTGACGGTGTGGCTGGGGTACATCGCGGCTCCGGCGTCGTCGAGGTCGAATAGCCCGTCGGCCGCGAGCGCGTCGAACAGCGATTCGGCCTCCTTCGCGGTCAGCTTCCAGTCCTTTTCGACGGCGTAATACTTGCCGTCGGGCGCGTCGGCCGCGGCCACGCGCCGGTACTGCACCCCGCCGGCGCGGGTCACGTACAGCGAGATCGGCCGGCCGTTGGCCTTCGGCACCAGCGTGTAGCCGAACGATTGGAACACCACGGGTTCGGGCTTGGCCGCCTTCACCGGACTCGGGGGCCAAGTCTTATCGTCGGCCTTCGCCAAGAGCGGCCGGAGCGCGTCGAGCACCTTGTCGGGCACGTTCGCGCCGCCGAGCGACAGCGTCCATTTGCCGGACGACACCTGAAAGCCGCCCCCGCCGAGTACGACCGCGTGCGCGGCGGGCATGTCGAGCAACCCGGCAGCGACCAGCTTCGCGAACAGTTCCGTTTTCTCGTCCTTCGTGATCGTCCAGTCCTTCTTGACGACGCGCCCGCCGCTGCCGGTGTGCGGCGCGCTGCTGTAGAAGTACGTGACCTTACCGTCGGCTTTGATAGCGAGCGACCCGCCGGCCCCGAACCCGCCACCGCCCCCGAAGGTGTACGTGAGCGCGTCGAAGGTCTTGCCGTCGGGCACGGGGCTGGGCGGGGTGGCGAGCCCCGCAGCGAGGAGAACGAGGGACGCGGTCATACGAGAGCCTCCAGGACGACTACCCCGCAGGCTAGCAGCGGCGCGGCGCGCGCACAACGAACCGGGGTCGGCTCGTTACACACGCGCGCTATTCGAGGTCGATACCCAAGTCTTGTGGCGGGGGCACCACGACGGGCGCGTCGTCCAAGTGAATCCCCAACTGCTCCGGCGGTGGCACCTGAATTGGAGTCGCTTGCGGCTTCGCAGGCTCGGGCATCGCGACCTGTGGCTTCGGCGCAGGTGGCTTGGGCTGTTGGCGCACGGGCGCGTAGTACGGCACCGGGGCGGCGTAGCTAAACCCGGGGGCGTCGAACAGCATCGGCGGACCGCCGAAGGGGGCACAGCCCGTGGGCGTTCACCCCGCGCCCGAGCGGCCGGGGATGAGCGCGAACCACAGGCCCGCGCCCACCACCACGGCCACCGCGGGCACTCCGGCCCAGAGCGCGACCTTGCGCATCGTTCACTTCCTTGTGGCAGCGGGAATCCGTTCCCGCCGGGGTCGCGAGTGATACCGTTGACCGCGCCAAAGAAAAAGCCCATTCCGCGCGGCCCGCGCAAAGCCCTCAGCCCGCTTTGCCGTCGATCACGGTCGGAGTTGCGGCGCCGACCGCGGCGGCCGACGGCGCGGGCAGCGGGGCTGCGGGCGCGCCGGCCGTGGCGAAGATGTCCGCCACGTCGCGTCGCACCGTTTCGCAGAAGGTGTCGAGCGGCAGGTCGTCGGCGTCGGTACCGAACGGGTTCTCGATTTCCTCGGCGGTCAGTTCGATGCCGAACAGGAAGTAGATGATGAGCGCCTGCACCGGCAGCGCCCACAGGGCGAGCGCGTGAATCAGGTGCCACGGGGCGAGCACGAGGCTAACGAGCAGGCCGTGGCGCAGCAGCGCGTGGAACGAGGCCGGGACCGGGGCCAGCGCGACCCGCTCGCAGTTGCCCGCGGCGTCGGCCAGCGCGCGGACGTTGGCCTCCCACGCCCACAGGCCCGGCAGGTCGAGCTTGCCCGCGCGGAACCACTCCGCCGCCAGCGCGTGCAGTTGCCCCGCGAGTTGAAGCGGGACGTGTTCGGTCGGGCCGGTGTCGCGGAGCCGGTTCATCAGCGCGCCCGCGTAGCGCCCCAACAGCAGTTCGACGGCGCGCCGGTCGGCCGCGTCCCCGCGCAGGAAGTGCGCCGCCTTGAGCGCAAGGTTGCGGCTGTGAACGACGACCTCGGCCCACAGCTTCTGACCGTCGGTCCAACGGTCGAACGCGGCGCGCACGCGCAGACCCACGAGCACGCCGAGCACGATCCCGTTCACCAGCCCGAACTCGCTCGACCACGGCGGTAGTTCCGCGATGGTGGACCGCCCGACGGCGTACACGGCCAGCGAGTACAGGCTCGCCGCGGCAATGGTGAGCCACAGCCGCCGCGCGACCGGCGGCGGGGGCCACACCCACGAGCGCAGCTTCGGCTTCGCGCGCATTGGGTCCTCACACCTGCGCCGCGTCGCCCAACCGCGGCAGTTCGTCGAGCGAGTCGAGGCCGAACACCTGCAAGAACCGCGGGGCCGTGCCGTACCGGACCTCGCGCCCGGTCGCGTCCGCGCGGTGCTGCACCGCGACCAGTCCCAGCCGGATCAGTTGCCGCAGCGTCGGGCCGGAGTCGGTGCCGCGGATCGCGTCGATCTCCGCCTTGCCCACGGGCTGCCGGTACGCCACCACCGCGAGCACGTCCAGCGCCGGCTGGCTCAGGCGCGTCTCGCGCGGCCCGCCGAACAGCCGCTCGCGCAGGTTCCGGTACGCCGGGCGCGCGACCAGCACGAACCCGTCCGCGCGGGCCTCGATGGAGTACGGCCGCCACTGCTCGCGGTAGCGGCGGTTGAGCGCGTCGATTGCCAGTTGGAACCGCTCCGGCGTCAGCCCGCGCACGGCGCTGCACGCCACCTCCGTCGCCAGCGGGTGCCCACCGACGAACAACATCGCTTCGATCAGTTGTTCCGGCGAAGGGGGTACTTCGGGGACAGTGAGGGGTGGGGAGTGAGGGGTGGGGAGTGAAGCCGCTTCTGGAGGTTCTTCCTTCTCCTCGCTCCTCTCTCCGAACTCCTCACTTTCCGCCGGCGGCTCGTCGAACGAATCGACCTGCCACTCGCCGCCGAGTTGCGCCGCGGCCACGCGCGCCAGCGCGAGCGGATCGTCGTCGTCGGGCCGGGTGTCGTCGGGAGTTGCCATTCGTGGCGCTTAGTGAGGGAGCCGCATGCCGGTAATCACGGTGCCGGCCCAGAGCGCGGAGAACACCGCCGCCAGCGCGAGGTGCAACCGCTTGCGCCGCATCTTCCCGCTAATAATCATCGCGGGCAAGAGCAATGCCGACGGGATCGAGAACCACAGGTGCGTAGTTAGCGCCTTGCGGGTGCCCTCGTCGAACGACGCGCGCACGTCCACGAACTGGAGCAGCGCCTCGAACCCCGCGACGGTGAGCATCGTGAGCGCGAAGAACACGGTGTTGATGTGCCCGTGCAACCGCGGCTGGCGCAACAGTAGCGCGATCAGGGACGCGAAGAGGAGCGCCGTCACGCACAGGACGAGGAGCTTCAACAGGAGGATGATCTGCGGCCCGGTCGGCATTCGTTCCTCGGTAGGTGCCGCTTGCCGAGCGGCACTGCTGTGGAGCGCATTTGGCTTCGCGCGAAACGTGTTGCGGAGGCCATCGCTTGTGCCGCTCGGCAAGCGGCACCTACTTCTTACGCCACGGCCTTCACAACGGCGTCGCCCATTTGCGCGGTGGTGTGGGTGCCGCCGAGGTCGGGCGTGCGCACGTCGCCGCGCGCCAGCACCGTTGCGACCGCGGCGCGCAGCCCGGCGGCGCTCTTGGCGAGGCCGAGGTGGTCGAGCATCAGGGCCGCGCTCAGCACCGCGGCCAGCGGGTTCGCGATGCCCTTGCCGGCGATGTCCGGCGCGCTGCCGTGGACCGGCTCGAACATGCTGGGGAACCGCTTCGTCGGGTTGATGTTCGCGCTGCTCGCCAGCCCGATGCTGCCCGTGACCGCGGCGCTCAGGTCGGTGAGGATGTCGCCGAACAGGTTGCTCGCCACCACCACGTCGAAGCTTTCGGGCTTGCGCACGAAGTCCATCGCGGCGGCATCGACTAGCAGCGGCGCGCTCTGCACGTCCGGGTAGTCTTTGCGGACCGTGTTGAACACGTCGTCCCACAGGCCGAGGCTGTAGACCTGCGCGTTGGACTTGGTGATGCTGGTGAGCTTCTTGCGGGGCCGCTGGCGCGCGGCGTCGAACGCGGCGCGGAGGATGCGCTCGCACCCCTTCCACGTGAACACCCCGGTCTGCACCGCGATCTGGTTGTCGGTGCCGGGGTACAGGTTCCCGCCGACCGGGGCGTACTCGCCCTCGGTGTTCTCGCGGTACACCAGCATGTCGATAGAGCCGGGTTCCTTGCCCACCAGCGGGCACGGCACGCCGGCGAACAGGTACGCGGGGCGCAGGTTCACGTACTGGTCGTACTTCCGCCGCATGGGGAGCAGTAGTTCGTGAACCGTGACCTTGTCGGGCACGCTCGGGTCGCCGACCGCGCCGAACAGAATCGCTTCGTAATTCTGGAGTTGCTCCCAGCCGTCTTCGGGCAACATCCGGCCGTGCTGCTTGTAGTAGGCGGTGCTCCACGGGAGCTTCGTCCACGCGAGCCGCGCGCCGTCGTGTTTCCCGGCCGCGGCCTCGGCCGCGCGAACCGCTTGGTCGATGACCTCCGGCCCGATCCCGTCGCCGCCGATGACCGCGATCTTGTGAACCGCCATTGCATCTGCCTTCGTGCTGGGTTATTCCGCCCGCAAAGTTTGCCCACCGCGAACACACGGCACGCGCGGCCCGCGGCGGCAGCCGGTTTGTCCGCTCCCGCCGTAGACGGCCCGCGCGCGGTGCGGGAGAGTACAGGAGGAAGGGCGTTCGACCCTCCCTGATTTAGCCGCCTTCGGAGGCGGGGCAAGATGACCGTTCGCACCCACAACCCGCGCCGCCTGCGTCGCTTGGCCTTTGTGCTCGGCGCGATGGGGTTCTTCGCGCTCGCCGGGTGCAAGACCGACAAGGAAGCGAAGGGCACCGGGACCGGGCGCGGCAAAGACCCGCTCGTGTACGGCCCGAACCTGATTCCCAAGCAGAACGTGCCCCTCCCGGATCGCTCTACGAAGGGCAAGAACGACCCTCTCACCAGCCCGACCGGGGCCAAGACCGGCTACAGCGACGACCCGGAGCGCTTCAAGGGTGTGGTGGTGCCCGGGTTGCACAGCACGCCCGCGGCGCTCGCGGGGCGCATCAAGGACGGCGACGAGCTGAAGATCGCCGACGGCGGCGGTGCGACGCTCCAACCGAAGGGCGGCCCCGGCGAGCTCGCCACCGCTCCCGAAGCTCCGGCCGACGCCGAACCGTTCCTCAAGCAGCTCGAACCCTACGGCGTGAGGGCCTCCGACCGTTCGTTCGAGCGCGACGGCGCGAACTACACGTTCCGGGCCTCGGTTCCCATCAGCGGCAACGGCGCGAAGCGCCAGTACGTCGCCACGGCCCCCACCGTGCGCGACGCGGTGCGCCAAGTGTTGGAGCAAGTCGCCGCCGACCGGAAGTGACCGGAGAGCCCGTTCTCGAAGGCGCTTCCAAGTCCAAAAAATCCTTGCGGGCGGCGCGCGCGCCGGCTATACGCACGCGGTTCGCGCAAGGAGGCCCGTGATGCGATTCCCGTTCGCGCTGGTTGCGCTGCTCGGTTCCTTCGCGCTCGCCGGCGCGCAACCGCCTAAGCCCGACGCCGCGACCGCGGCCACCGTGAACGGCGAACCCATCGCCCTCGCCGACGTGGATGCGGTGCTGAAACACACGCTCCCGCACGCGCCCCTCAACGCCGCGCAGCGCCGCCAGATGCGCCTCGAAGTGCTCTCCGACCTCGTGGACGACGTGCTGCTCCGGCAGTTCCTCCGCAAGAACGGGCCGAAGGTCGATCCGGCCGAGATCGACGCCCAAATCAAGGCGTACACCGAGAAACTCAAGACCGAGGGCAAGACGCTCGCCGAGTGGCTCCGCGCCACCGGGCAGACCGAGGCGCAGGTGCGCGAGGCGTGGACGAGCGCCATGCAGCTTACCGGGTACGTGAAGGGCGTCGCGACCGAGGAGCAACTGAAGGCGTACTTCGCCGCGAACCGCGACCACTTCGACCGCGTCGAGGTGAAGGTGCGGCACGTGATGATTCGCGGGGGCCGAACCGCGGTCGAGCGCGCCGCGGCGAAGGAGAAGGCCGCCGCGCTGCGCGCCGACCTCGCGGCCGGCAAACTCGACTTCGCGACCGCGGCCAAAAAGTTCTCGCAGTGCCCCAGCGCGCCCGCCGGCGGCGACCTCGGCTACATCCACCGCAAGGGCGGGCTGATGGAGGAGAGCTTCGCCAAAGCCGCGTTCGCGCTGAAGCCCAACGACCTGAGTGCCGTGGTCGAAACCGAGTTCGGGTTCCACGTGCTGCAAGTCACCGACCGCAAACCCGGCACGCCCACCACCTACGAGAAGTCCGCCACCGACGTACTCGACACCTACGCCGACGAGTATCGCGCCGAACTGGTCGCCAAACTGCGCAAGCAAGGGCAGATCGTCGTTTCGGTACCGTAGGTAGGAGTCGAAGGTCGTAAGGTCGAAACAGGGGTACTCGATTGTCGACCTTACGACACCCCGAAGGACTTTGTGACACTTTTCACTTGCGGATAATTCGGGCACTCTGCTACAGTAACTCCACGCGATCTACACACTGCGGGGGAGCGGCCATGCCCGCCAATCTCTTCGACCTGACCGGGCGCGTCGCGCTCGTTACGGGAGGGAACAAGGGCTTGGGCAAGGCGATGGCCCGCGGGTTCGCGGAGGCCGGGGCCGATGTGGTCATCGCCAGCCGGCACGAGGACGAACTGAAGACCGCGCTCGACTTCATCCTCAGCGGCACCGGTCGCCGCGGGGCGTACTGCGTGACCGACGTTTCGGCACGCGACGAGGTCAAAAAGCTCGCCACGTTCGCGTTGGAAAAGATGGGGAAGGTCGACATCCTCGTGAACAACGCCGGGATGAACGCCCCCCAAGCCATCGACGCGATCACCGACGACACGTGGGACCGCGTACTCGAAGTGAACCTCAGCTCGGTCATGGCGCTGACCCGCGAGCTGGTGCCCCAGATGAAGGACCGGCGCTGGGGCCGCGTGGTTCACATTTCTTCGATCATGGGCCAAGTGTCGAAGGAAAAGCGGAACGTGTACTCGGCGACGAAGGCGGCGCTGATCGGCATGGCCCGCGCCAGCGCGCTCGACCTCGGCCCTTATGGGGTCACGGTGAACTGCATCGCCCCGGGGCCGTTCCTGACCGACATGCCGATGTCGGTGCTGTCGGACCCGGAGAAACAGGCGTTCGCGGACCGCACGGCGCTGGGCCGCTGGGCGCAACCGACCGAACTGGTCGGCCCCGTGCTGATGCTGTGCAGCGACGCCGGTAGCTACGTCACCGGCCAGACGTTGTTCGTCGACGGCGGCTACCTGTCCCGGTAGTGCCGACCCGCTTGCGTCGCCCGCCCGCGCCGCGGTAGAATCACGGTTGTTGAGTTCGCGCAGGTACCCTCCCCATGAACGCGTGCCCCCCGCTCCCCAGTGCGCCGACGGCGGTGAAGAGCGTTCACCGCGAGTGCATCGAGGAAGAAAACAAGTACCGCTGGATCGAGAGCGAGAAGGCCGGGTACGACCTCGGCGAGGGGTGTGTGCGCAGGTGGGTGAAGGACCACTGGACCGGCTACCTGCGCGCCCGCTGGGTCGAACACCTGCAAGGGAAGTGCTTCTGGATGGAACTGGCCGGGCGCGACTTCGGCCTCCTGCTCCGCGAGTTCCAATCGCAACAACAGCTCCTGAACGAGATCCTCGATCAGCTCAAAGCCGGCGGCGAGAATCTCGACGTGATCGCGTGGGCGCTCGCCACCAACGTCCCCCTCGAACCCGTTCACGAAATCCTCGAAGCCCTCGACATCAATAGCAAGCGCCTCGCCCACCGCTTCGACTCCCCCCCCCAAAGCCAATCCGCCTGAGTACACCCGCCCGCGGGCCGGGGCAAATCGCGCGCGCGGCGCGAACCGCGGGTGCGGTGCCGGCGTGCGCTCACCCGTGGTCCGGGAGGCGCTGCAGTTCGGGGAACGCGGTCACGGTTTGGTCGGGCGTGTGGTTGAACACGACGCGGCCCGCGGTGTGCCACGCGCCGTTGTGGAACGTGAACACCGCGGTCGCGGGGCGCGGGTCCTTCGCGGCCGGCACGTCTTCCATGTCGCCGCCCTCAACCGGGGTGAAGTCCACCAGCACCGGCACCAGCGCGACGATGCCCCCGGTCGCGGTGTCGCGCACCAGCACCGCGTCGCCGGTGATGCGGCACGCGACCCACTTCAACCCGCGCGGCAGCCCGGTCGCGCCGGCGGCCTTCAGCAGTTGTTCCTCGAACCGCTCGTGTTGGAGCTTGAACAGTTCCCGGCAGCGCTCGACGTGGACCGCGCGGCCGAGGTGCCACAGCCCGCGCAGCGCGAGCGCGCCCAGCGCCAGCGCGCCCAGCCCGCCCGCGACCCACCACACCGTTCCGATGTCGGACATGCTTACTTCCCCGCGAAGATGCCGACGTTGGCCGCGCGGAGCAACGGGATCGCGCGGGCCGCGCGCTCCGCTTGGGCCCCCTGATGGCTGTTGGTAAACGCCTCCCCGCGCACGACCGCCGCGGGCGGCACCCCGGCGCGGACCTGCGCGGCGATGGCCGCGTAGTCGCCGGACACCACCGCCCCCCACTTCATGCCCGTGCCGGTGTTGCCGGGGAACGCTAGAGCCGCGGCCACGCACAGCGCGACCGGTACCCACTTGCGCCCGGCCCGCACCCACACGAGGTACGCGGTCGCGAGCAGCGGCCACGTGAGCATCGAGTACCGCGACCACAGCCCCCAACCGCCGCCCCACGCGCCGCGCCCCACGCCGACGGCGAGCGCGACCCCGGCCACGCCCGCTGCCACCGCGACCAGCCCCACGACCGCCGGGCGCGCGGCGCGATCGGGCCAGCGCCGTACCACGAGCGCGAGGGTGGCGACCCCGAGCGCGACCAGCGCCGGGGCCACCGCGAACCACACCTCCGCAAGGCCCATGCCGAACGACACCGCGAGGACTTCGCTGCCGACACGAGCGACCTTGAGCGGGTCCGTACTCGGTTCCGGATGGCCCGGCGGGCGCTCGTAGCCCTGAAAGTACACGCCGAGATACATCAGCGGTAGCAGCGCGAGGAGCAGAATCAGCAGCGCCGTTCCCTTCGCGCCGCCGCGCCACACGCCCGCGGCCAGATACACGAGCCACGCGGCCACCGGCGGCACGACGGCGAGACCGGACCCGCCCGTTAGCGCCAGCAGCATCAGCAGCACGCCCGCGAGCACCCCGGAGCGCGCCGCGTTCTGCGTGGTGGTGCGCAGTGCGACCACCGCGAGGCCGGTCGCCAGCGCGCAGAACAGGATGAAACAGATTTGATACCCCATCACGAAGTTTTCCCAGTGCCCGATGTGCAGCAGCGAGACGGGGAAGAACGCATCGGCCCAGTGCGGCGCGCCGCGCAACCGGGCCGCGAGGCGCATCAGGCCGAGCGCGAGCGCCGACAGCGTCAGCACTTGGAGCAGCATCCCGGCGCGGAAGTCGTGCGTGAGGCGGAAGTACGCGAGCGCGACGGCCCGCGGCAGCGGCATCCGGTGCTCGTTGTGCTGTTGCCACAGCCACGGCCCGGCCGGTTCGTGGCCCAGCAGCGCCGGCACGAACTCCCACTCGTCGGCGTAGGGTGCGTTCGTGCCGATGAGGGCGACGAACGCCAGCGCCCCGCAGGTGAGCAGCGCCCACGCCCCCAGCAGCAGCGGGCGGGCCGAACTCAACGTCGCGCTTGTCGCCGGGGCCGGCGGTGTGTAAGTTTCTGACATCGGATATTTGGAGCAGGACTCTTTCACGGAGTGCAGTATATGGTCGAGCGTCGCATCGAACTGGATCGCCGCTACACGCGCAAGAAGAAGATGAAGAAGTTGAAGGAGAAGCTGGAGACCGCGACCGGCGAGGCCCGCGAAAAGCTGCTGTACAAGATCAAGCGCCTCAGCCCGTTCTGGACCGAACCGGCGAAGGACAAGGCGAAGTAAGTTGTTGGTAGGTGCCGCCTGCCGGGCGGCACGGCTGCCGAGCGCGGTTGGCGGTACGGTCATCGCTTCACGCCGGCTCTCGCGTGCCGCCCGGCAGGCGGCACCTACGTCAGCGCATCCAAATCCTGCCAGAACCCCGGATACGTCTTCGCGACGCAACCGGGGTTGCGAACCACCACGCCCGGCACCTTCAGCCCCACCAGCGCCAAGCTCATCGCCATGCGGTGATCGTTGTACGTGTCCACCGCGCAGCCCGTAAGCGGGCGCGGCGTGATGGTCAGTCCGTCGGCGCGCTCCTCGACTTCCGCACCCAGTTTCCGAAGTTCCGTCGCGAGCGCCGCGATGCGGTCGGTCTCCTTGTGGCGGATGTGCGCGACGTTGCGAATCGTGCTCGGCCCGTCCGCGAACAGCGCGACCGCGCCGAGCGTCATCACGGTGTCGCTGATGTCGTTCATATCGACATCGACGCCGCGCAGCGGCCCGCCGTGAACGGTGATCCCCGCCTCGCACTCCTCGACGCGACACCCCATCTGCGCCAGCACATCGACGAACCGCACGTCGCCCTGCAGCGACGCGCGCGTGAGGCCGGACACGGTCACGCGCCCACCGGCGACCGCAGCCGCGGCCCAGAAGTACGACGCGGCGGAGGCGTCCGGTTCGATGTGGTATTCGGCCGGGCCGACGACGTCCGCCGGGCGCGGCCGGACGCGGTACCCGCGGTTCGTCTGCTCCACGTCGCACTTCCAGTCGCGGAGCATCCGAACTGTCATCTGGATGTAGGGTTCGGAGACGAGCGCCCCCTCGGTGCGGAACTCCGTCTCGACCCCCGCGAACGGGGCCACCAGCAGAAGCCCGCTCAGGAACTGACTGCTCACCGATCCGCGAACGGAGACGACGCCCCCGGGCCATCGGCCGGTCGGCTCGATCACCACCGGCGGGCACCCGTTGCCGGTCTCGCTCGCGGCGCGCACGCCGAGTTGAGCGAGCGCGTCGAGCAGGTCTTGAATCGGCCGCTCGCGCATCCGCGGGACGCCGTCCAACCGGTACCGACCCGTCCCGAGCGAGAGCATCGCCGTCAGGAACCGCACCGTCGTGCCGGAGTTCCCGACGTACAGGTCCGCGTCGGCCCAAGGCACGGGACGCTGGGTGTAGTTCGAAACGACAACCGCGTGCATCTTCCAGTACAACTTGATTCCGAACCCGAGCTTCCGGAGACAGTCGAGCATCACCTCGGTGTCTTCGCTCCGGAGCACCCCAACGAGGGCACACCGCGTGACGACCTTGTCGAGATCGTCGAACTGAACCGAACCGGACTTCGCGGCCGTGAGTGCCTCCGCGAACGCGACCTTGTCGGCCCTTGTCAGCGCCGCGAGCACCAGCGCGCGGTTGGTGATGCTCTTGCTGCCGGGCACAGTCACAGTGGCGTACACTGGCTTCGCCAGAGGAGCGATTGCCAGTTCAGAGGGGTAGGTGAGGTTCGACATGGGTTGCGAAGCCACAAGTGGCTCAATCGTAGGTTACGCGCATCAGGAACAGCCCTTCTGGTGGGGCCGTTGGGCCTGCTAGCCTGCGGTCCATTGCCTTCAGCACGTCCTCGATCTGCGTTTCGGGCCAGAAGCCGCGACCGACTTGCACGAGGCTGCCGGCGATGGCCCGCACCATGTTATACAGGAACCCGTTCGCCTCCGCGTCCACCCAGATGCAGTCGCCGAAGCGGTTCACGCTCAGGTGGGTGATGGTGCGCACACTGGTCAGGCGGTTCGGCCACTCGGTCTCGAAGCAGCGGAAGTCGTGCCGCCCCACAAGACACCGGCCGGCGCGGGCCATCGCCTCGGCGTTCAGGTTCTGCCGCACGAACCACGAATACTTGCGCAAGAACGGGTCTTGCAGCCGGCCGTCTTGGATCACGTAGCGGTACATCTTCCGCTTCGCGTCCTTGTTCGCGCAGAAGCTCTGCGGCACCTCGACGACCTCGCGCAGGCTCACGTCGTCGGGCAGCTTCGCGTTGATCGCCTTCAGTAGCGTCTCACACGAGAGCTTTGTCGCGGTGTAGGCGTTGGCGACCTGCCCGACGGCGTGAACGCCGGCGTCCGTGCGGCCACTACAGTTCACGCGCACGCGCTCGCGGGTGATCTCCGTGAACGCCGCTTCGAGGGTCGCCTGCACCGTGCGCGCGTTGGGCTGCGTCTGCCACCCGGCGAAGTCCGTCCCGTCGTAGCGAACGGTGAGCTTGAGGTTGCGCATTTGGAAAGAGAGTTGATCCACAGATTCCGCAGATGGACACAGATTTCAAGACAAAGCACCAAGAGTTCAGATCAATTGCAACTCTCGTCCTCTGACTTCAAATCTGCGTCCATCTGCGTCCATCTGCGGAAAAAACTCTTCGCCTACTTCACGATGCCGCGTTTGATGAGTTCCTCGGCGCACTGCACGGCGTTGCTCGCGGCCCCCTTGCGGAGGTTGTCCGACACCACCCACAGACACAGCGCGTTGGGGTTGCTGGGGTCTTGGCGCACGCGGCCCACGAAGGTGCTGTCGCTGCCCTCGGCGTGGATCGGCTGCGGGAACTTGCCGTCCTTCGTTTCGTCCATGAATGTGATGCCGGGCGCTTTCGCGAGCGCGGCCTTCGCGTCGGCCACCGTGATGGGCCGCTCGAACTCGACCGTGACCGCCTCGCTGTGGGCGACGCGCACAGGCACGCGCACGCACGTCGGGCACACACCGAGGGTGGCGTCGCCCATGATCTTCCGCGTCTCGTTGATGACCTTGTTTTCCTCTTCCGTAAAGCCGTTCGGGTCGAGCGTCCAGTCGAGCGTGATGACGTTCCCCGCGAGCTGCGCCTTGTGCGCGGTCGGGGCCGGCACCGGCTTCCCGCTGGCCCACGGCACCACCTGCGCGTTGAAGTCCGTGAGGCCGGTCGCGCCCTTGCCCGAAGAAGATTGGTAGGTCGCGACGACGACGCGCTTCACCTTCGCCAAGTCGTGCAGCGGCTTCAGCGCGACGCACAGCGGGATCGCCACGCAGTTCGGGTTGGCGACGATGCCCTTGCGGATGTTGTGCAGCTCGTGCGCGTTCACCTCGGGCACGACGAGCGGGCAATCGGGGTCCATGCGCCACGCCGACGAGTTGTCGACGACGATCGCGCCCGCCTTCGCCGCGATGGGGGAGTACTCCCGGCTGACGGAACCCGGCGTGCTGCTGAGGACGATCTGCACGCCGGCGAACGCCTCCGGGCGGATCAGCTCGACCGGGTGCGGTTTCCCCGCGAACTCGACGGTCTTACCGGCGCTTTTAGCCGAGGCCAGAAACTTGATCGACTTGAACGGGAAGGCGCGCTCCACGAGCACCTTCCGCATCAGATCGCCCACGGCTCCCGTCGCACCGACAACCGCCACGTTCACGGACACGGCACACCTCTGGAATTAGAAGAGCGCGGGATTGCGCCCACAGAAACCATATGAAATCTCGTTGACACGCGCAGTCACAAGGTTCACGTTTAGCGTTCGGCCCGAAGGGGCGAAAAGGGAGAACCGTCATGCGAATCGCCGTCGCCGGGTTCATGCACGAGTCGAACACGTTCGCGCCGCTGCCCACCGACCTGCAACGGTTCCGCGACGGCAGCCTCACCTACGGCGACGCCGTCGTTCCCATCTGGCAGGACGCGCACCACGAGGTCGGCGGGTTCATCGCGGGCGCGGCGAAGTTCGGCTACGAACTGGTGCCGGTCGCGATGGCGTGGGCCACCCCCGCCGGGCCGGTCACGGACGAGTTCTTCGACCACTTCACCGACGCGCTCGCGACCGGCGTGAAGCTGGCCCGCGCCGACGGCGTGCTGCTCGCGCTGCACGGCGCGATGGTCACGCCCCAGCACCCGGACGCGGACGCCGAAACGCTCCGCCGCGTGCGCGCCGCGCTCGGGCCGAACGTCCCGCTGGCGGTGTCGCTCGATTTTCACGGCAACGTGTCGCCGCAGATGGCCGCGACCGCGAACGTGCTCGTTGGCTACCAGACGTACCCGCACATCGACCAGCGCGCGCGCGGGTTGCTCGCGGCGGAACTGCTGGCGCGCGCGGTACGGGGCGAGATCAAGCCGGTGTGCCACGTCGCCAAGCCGCCGATGCTGCTGAACCTGCTGGGCCAAGACACCGCGCGCGAGCCGATGGCCGGATTAATGCGTAAGTGCCGCGAAACCGAGAAGCGCCCCGGCATTCTGTCCGTCAGCCTGATGGCCGGGTTCCCCTACGCCGACGTGCCCGACATGGGCGCGAGCGTCATCGTCGTTGCCGACGGCGACCGCAACTTGGCGAAGGCCGCGGCCGACGACATCGGCTCCGCGATGTGGGACGTGCGCGAGCAATTGAACGTCGTCAGCCCGGAAGCGGAAGAGGCCGTGCGCGCGGCACTCGCCTGCCCGAAGTTGCCGGCCTTGCTGATCGACCTCGGCGACAACATCGGCGGCGGTTCTGCAGGTGACGGAACCGTGCTGCTCGCGGAGTTGCTGAAGCAGAAGGCGACCGGGTTCGTGGTGCCGATGTTTGCGCCGGCCGCGGTGGAGCAGGCGAAGGCCGCGGGGATCGGCAACACGGTCGAAGTGACCGTCGGCGCGAGCACCGGCCCGCTGCACGGCCCGGCGATCAAGGTTCGCGGTGTCGTGCGCTCGCTGCACGACGGAAAATGGGTGGAGGGCGAGGCCCGGCACGGCGGGCGGCGGCAGAACGATCAGGGCCACACGGCCGTTCTCGACCTCGGCAGCGGGAACCTCGTCGTGCTGAACACGCTCCGCACGCCGCCGTTCAGCCTCGGTCAGCTCACGAGTCTCGGCATCGACCCCAAGGCCGCGCGCGCCGTCGTGGTGAAGGCCGCAGTCGCGTACAAGGCCGCCTACGCGCCGGTCGGCGGCACGATCATCGAAGTGGACACGCCCGGCCTGACCGCGATCAACGCCGCCCGCTTCGAGTACAAGCGCATCACGCGCCCGATGTACCCGCTGGGGTAGCGAAAAGACTTCACCACAAAGAGGGTCCCCGCGCAGCGGGGGAGTAGGTCACACAAAGCCACACAGAGAAAGCAAGTGAGAGAGTAAAGGCACTCCGCTGTGTAGCTCCCTCTTCTGAACATTCCTCTCTGCTTCTCTGTGCCCCTTTGTGTGACCTACTCCCCCGCTGCGCGGGGACCCTCTTTGTGGTGAAGTCTTCGCATCTCACAGAATGCCGAACTTCTTGAACGCTTCCGCGGTGGTCATGCCGCCGGCGAGGGCCTTGCGCACGAGGTTCTCGCCGCTCACCTTCTCTTCCGCGAGGCGCAGCGCGTCCTCCGCGGCGCTGTTGGGGATCACCACCACGCCGTCGTGGTCCGCGAGGATCAGGTCGTTCGGGTACACGAGCACGTCGGCACACGAGACGGGGACGTTGTGCGCGGTCACGTCGAGCCGGCCGAGGCTGTCGGCCGGGTGGAACCCGTTGTGGAACACCGGGAGGCCCATCGCCTTGATCGCCAGCGAGTCGCGCGTCGGGCCGTCGAGAATCACGCCGCGGGCCTCGCGGTACTTGGCCGCGGTGGAGAGCAGTTCGCCCCAGAAGCTGCACGCCGATTCGGACACGACGAGCACGTCGCCCTTTTGGAGCGAATCGACCGCGGCCAGTTCGCCGGCATAAGGGTGCGCCGGGGCTTGTTCGCGCGCCGGCACCGTTTGCACCGTGAGCGCGAAGCCGGCGGCCTTCGCTTCGGGCCACAGCGGGCGCACGCGGGCGTTCATGCTCTGCGCGCGGAACCCGAGCTTGTCGAGCACGTCCGCGACAACGGGCGTGTACAACTTGGCGAGCCGATCGACCCACTCAATCGGGCGCGGGGCGGGCATGGTGGCCTTTCTTGTGGGACAGGCCTCCCGGCCTGTCATTCCCGAGACAGGCCGGGAGGCCTGTCCCACAAATGTCACGCGGCCTTCGCTTTCGCCAGTATCGCTTGCACGGCGGCGACGATGTCGGGCACCTCGGCCATCGCGCCGATGCCGGTGTCGCCGCACGCCAGCGCCTTCGTGATCGGGCCGACCACGCGGAGCGTCGGGCTGCGGTCGTTGATCTGCTGAATGAGCGCGTCGTCGGCGAGGTGCGCGGGAATGTGCCCCGCGCCGGCGTCGGCCGCGAGCGCGCGTAGGTGGCGGCGCGTGAACGGGTGCTCCCACATGAGCGTGTTCATCGCGGGCGCGAGCACGACGGGGCGCGCGGTGTCCCACGCCCGCCACACACACGTGAGGCAGTTGTCGCACAGCCCGACCGCGAGCTTGGCCAGCGTGTTCGCGTCCAGTGGCGCGAGTACGAACACATCGGCCCAGTTCCGCAGTTCGATGTGCCGCACCGCGTCGCCGCGCTCGTACCGCGTGCCCGGCCACTCGTCCGAATCGAGGACGAGCGCCCCGTTCGCCCTCAGCGGCGCGGGGTCGAAGAAGTACGTGGCCGCGTCGGTCGCCACGACCTTGACCGCATGCCCGGCGGCGGTGAAGGCGTCGAACAGTGCCGGCACGCGCACCGCGGCCACGCTCCCGGTCGCCCCGATCAGCACGTTAGCCACGGCGCGCCCCTCCTTGGAAATAGTCCTCGATCGCCACAACGAGGCGGTCGGGCAGCTCGCGCCGCGGGACGCGCTCGTAGCGGTCCTTGATCGGCCCCACGTACGCCCAGTGCTGCGCCCCGTCCAGCGTGTTCGCGACCATCAGGTCCGCGCCCGACTGCTGCCGCGACGCCTCTGCCACTTCTACCAGTTTCTCTTCCGAGATGCCGACTTCGAGCTTGAACTTGACGAGCACGCCGGTGAAGCCCCACGGCTGGCGCACGCGGTCGATGAGCTTGGGCGCGCGCACGAGGCGGAGCCACAGCTCCGGCTCGCTGCTCTTGATCTTGCCGCCCTTTTGCTCGGTGAGGCGCGGCGCGCCGCTCTGGGCTTCCCACTGGCTCGTGCGTGCGTTGAAGAACGTACCGGGGTCAGGGGTGAAGGTGCCCGCGGGGAGGTAGTCGCTGACCGCGGCCGAGTGGCACACCACGTCGTACTTCGCGGTGCGGAACTGGTTCTGCATCAGCGTGGCGAGGTCGTCGAACGTGTTGTACGGGAGCACGGTGAACCGCTCGCCGGGGTCGCGCGGGTTCACGCCGAACTCGGCCAGCACTTCCGGGTTCGAGGTGGCGAGCGTGACCGTGTGCCCGCGGCCCCACGCGGTGCGCGCGACCGACGCGCCCGTGCGCCCGCTGAAGATGTTGGTGACGCACCGCACGCGGTCGATCATGCTTTGCGTGTTGCCGGCCGTAACGAAGACGTTCATCGCTGGTGTCGTGCCGTGAGCGGGGCGAGCCTCTTGCTGTCAGGGTAGCGAATTGGCCGCCTCGTGCGAAGCCGCGAGCGGCTTCATGCCGCTGCGCGCGCCCCGCCTTCCAACCAGCGCACCGTTTCGCGCACGCCGTCTTCCAGAGCAGTTGCGCTCACGGTTCCGCACGCGGCCCGCGTCTTCGACATTTCCGCGCGGGTGTAGCTCTGGTACTGGCGCGCGAGGTCGGGGGGCATGTCGGTGTACGAGATGCGCGGCGGCAGGCCCAGCGCGGCGAACACCGCGACCGCCAGTTCGAGGAACGTGCGCGGCGCGCCCGTGCCGGAGTTGTAGAGGCCGCGCGCGTTCTCTTTCCGCCACAGCGCGAGCATGTGGTTGACGCAGTCGCCGACGAAGACGAAGTCGCGGAGCTGCCCGCCGTCGGAGAACCGCGGATCGGTCGAGCGGAACAACTTCATCCCGCCGGTGGCTTTGATCTGCTTCCACGTCTGGTACGCGACGCTGGCCATGCGCCCCTTGTGCGGTTCGCGTGGCCCGTACACGTTGAAGAATTTCATCCCGGCCCACGCCGGCGGCTGCGGCGCGCCGGCCGCGACTTGCGCGAGGGCCCAGATGTCGAAGTCGTTCTTGCTCTTGCCGTACAGGTTCAGCGGGGTGAACTCGGTGGGCGGCGTGCGGTCGTCGAACCCGCGCGCGCCGTCGCCGTAGGTCGCGGCGCTCGAGGCGTAAACCAGCGGCGCGCGGTTGGCCGCGCACCAGTTCCACAGCGCTTGTGTGTACTCGATGTTGTTGGCGCGCAGGTAGTCCCAGTTCGTTTCGGTGGTCGCGCTGCACGCGCCGAGGTGGAAGACCGCGGTCGGCCGCGCGCGGCCCGCGGCCAAGTCTTCGAGAAAGTGATCGTGCCGGCGGAACGCGAACCGCTCCAGCCCCGCGAGGTTCGCGGCCTTCGCGGGAGTGAGTTCGTGATCGACCAGCAGAAGGGCGTGCCCCTCGGCCGCGAGAGTGTGCGCGAGGTTCGACCCGATAAACCCCGCCGCGCCGGTCACGGCAATCATGGTGCGCCCTCCGTGGTGTTCTGTTCGTAGTGACCCGCTTCAGCGGGTCTTCGCGCGGTTCGCTCCCGCGAAGGCCCCTCGCGCCGCGACCCGCTGAAGCGGGTCACTACGAGCGCGCTACTTCGGCGCAGCGGCGCGGCGCGGCCGCGGGCGGGGCACCTCGACCGCGCCCAAATGGTCGACGAGCGCCTGCTCCGGTTCGGGCACGGCCTCGGCCAAGCGCGGGAGCAGCGGGCCGGGGTTGGAGTCGGTGCGGAGCGCCTGTAGGTACTGGTGCAGCACCTTCTTCGCCGCCGGGCCGCTGCGGAGCATCAGGTGAACCCACGCCCACGCCTCGCGGTACTCGGGCTTCTCCATCTGCGCGACCTGCGTGAACTTTTCGAGGCGCGCGAGGTCCGGCTTGAACGGCGCGCGGCGCAGCGTGTCGAGGTGCAGCGGGTTCACGCCCTCGTGGTGCGGCGGCAACTCGAAGTACCCGGCCAAGCCCTCGTCGAGCCACAGCGGAACTTCCTTCAGTACGCCGCGCAGGAGCGCGTGCGTCAACTCGTGGCGCAGATCGGTCGCGAGGTGGTCGCCCATCCACGTGAAGATTTTCAGCTCGTCCGCGCCGCCGGCGCGCGGCTCGGCGATGAAGTACGCGCGGCGCGTCGGCAGGTTCCGGTACTTGGCCCGCATGTAGCGCTCGTAGCGCTCCTGCGTGTCGAACAGGAACACCTGTACGACGCCGGTACTCGGCGGTAACCGCAGCTCGCCGAACACCTGATCCGGCAGCGCGTCCAACTCCGCGAACAGCGGGTCGGTGCGGTCGATCTCGAAGTCGTGGTAGAGGACGTAGTAGTCGCGGCGGGTGGCGTGCTTGCCGGGCGCGGTGGCCGGCGGGACGGCAGCGGGCCGCGGCGCGGGCGCTTCCACACGCGGCGGGGTGCTTTGGGGCGGCGCGTCGGGCCAGACCGTACCACACCCGGCGCACGCGCACAACAGCGCGGCAACGGCGAGGCACACACGTGTACGCGGCGGCGGAATCGGCATACACTGCGCCCCGTAACACAACGGCCCGTTCGCATCAACCCGGCCGGACTATTGTCGGCCGTTGTGTGTGGGCCACTTCACACTTCGCGGGTCGTATCGGTCAGGCGAGCGCGCGCCCACTGCGACGGTTCTTTGCCACCTTCGCCACCGTCGCCTCAGATACCGCCTTCCACCATTTTTTCCAGTCCGACTCGTTGACCCCGGCGCGCAGGTACGCGCGGAGGAACCGTAACCGCTCGCCGCGCGTGACGTGCGGCATTTCGAGGAAGCTGGCGTTCAGCCGCGCGAGTTCCTTCCCCCGCCGCTCGAACGGCACCTCGGCCGCGGTCGCGCACACGCCGACGAGGTCGATGAGTACCGGCGTCGCGCCGGTTTCCAGCAACACGTTGGGCGCTTTGAGGTCGCGGTGGGAAACGCCGCGGTCGTGCATCGTTCGCACCACGCGGGCGAGTTTCTCGCCCCACGCGCGCATCGCGCGCGGGTCGCGACACGCGCTCACCGCTTCCGACAGGCCGACCGCGCCCGGCACCTTCTCCGTGAGCAAATAGCCCTCCGCGGGATAGATTCCGAGGCGGTAGCGGTGGAACATAGCCAGCGGGCGCGGGGTCGGCAGCCAGCGCTCGCGCAGCCCGTGCCCCAGCAGCCACGACCGGCGCACCGCCGACGAGCGGTAAAAGTTCTTGATTGGTTCGAGCGCGGAGCGGACGTTGACGCGCTTCAGGATCACCGCGCGGGGGCCGTCCGGGGTCGGCAGTTCCAGTTCCGCGACGGTCGAGGTCGCGCACCGCTTGAGCACTTTGACGCCGGGGCGCGCGAACGCCGCGTCCGGGTCGCGCAGCAGCTCGCGCAGGAAATCGTCCGGCAGGTCGCGCACGGCCAACCCGCGAACCCGGCCGGCGCGGACCTTCCGGATGGTGCGGTGCGTGCCGGCGTAGCGCGCGGTGCGGGCGATCCAGAACCGCCGGTTCGAGGCCCGCGTGTCGCGCTCCAGTTGCCGCGCCAGTTCGCGCGACACCGCCAGCGTTGTGCGTGCGGCACAGTACGCGCGCCAGAACCGGGCGCGGTCCGCGGCGCTGGCGCGCAGTTGGAACCAGCGGTTGTAGAGGACGAGGTTGGCGCGCGCGTCGGTCCACGACAGCGGCGCGCCGAAGTGGACCGCGTGAACGTCGAGGAGGGCGAAGCAAAGGGAAGCACCCACCCCCGGCCCCCCTTCCCTGAAGGGAAGGGGGGAGACAGAGGCCCCGCGCGGGAACGACGTTTCCGATGTGCCCGCGACTTCCTCCCCCCTTCCCTTCAGGAAAGGGGGGCCGGGGGGCGTGGGTGCTTCCCCCACCAGCACGTTCCCCGCGTGCGGATCGGGGTGCGTCACGCCCTGATCGTGGAGCCGGGCGAGGAACCGGCCGAGCGCGCGGGCCAGTTCTTGGCGCGCGCGGGGCGACGGCGCGCGCCCTTCGACGAGGTCCGTGAGCGGCACGGCCGGGGCGAGGTCGCGCGTGATGAGTACGCTCTCCCCGGGGCGGCACGAGTCGCGCGCGCCCCACGCCAGCGGGACCGCCGCGCCGATGCCGAGCGCGCGGAGCCGGGCCGCGTTCTCGAACTCCAACTGCGCCTTCGGCGGGCGCACGACCTCGCGCGCCCACGCCCGCGGGCCGGTGATCCGGCAGTGCTTCGCGTACACCACCGCGCCGCACGGCAGCGCGACGCGGTACACCGTGCGGTGCGGGCCGTGCTTCACCACCACCGCGGAGCCGTCCGACAGCCAGCGGTCGTAATCCGGCCCGGTCGCACCGAAGAGCGCCGCGCCTTCGGGCGACAGGTGCCACACGCGCCCGCCGGCGCGCACCCGCGCCCCGGCCGGTGCCGCCACCAGCGAGCGGAGCTTGCGCAGGACGTCGCCCCAGATGGTCATCAGCCCGCCTTTCGTGACGCGCCCGCGAGTCGCGCGAGCGCGTCCAGCCACAACCGCGCGCCGGCCTCCACGCTGTACCGCGCTTCGACCTGCTCGCGCCCGGCCGCGCCGAGGCGCGCGCGCAGCGCGGGATCGGTCAGCGCGCGAACCGCGCTCACCCACTCCTCGGTGGTGGCCGCGCGGACCCCCGTGCCGGGGTGAACGAAGTCCGCTTGCACGCCCACGGCGTTCGCGATCACCGGCAGCCCCGCGGCCTGATATTGCAGCACCTTCAGCCCGCACTTGCCGCGGCTCCACGGGTCGTCCGGCACCCAGCCGATGCCCACGTCGGCCGCGCCGATCTCGGCGGCCTCGGTCGCCTCGGCCCACACGCACCGCTCAACGGGCAAGTCCGGGAACTCCGCGAAGCGGTCGCAGATGAGCTTGAGCCGCGTACCGGGAACGGCGCGGCCGATGGCGCTCAGCGTCGGGGCGAAGCGCTCCAGCCCGTTCAGCGTGCTGGACGAGCCGACCCAGACGAGGCGCAGATCGTAGTCCTCACGCTCCGCGTGAGGACCGCTGGGGTTCGGAGTGCCGATGTGAGCGATACCTGCCAGACGCCCACGGTCCTCACGCGGAGCGTGAGGACTACGATACTTCCCCACGTCCACGCACGTCGGGATCACGCGCACGCGGTCGGCCGGCGCGAACCGGCGCGCCTCGGTCGCGAGGTGCTCGTTCCCGGCGATGACGAGGTCGCACGCGCGCACGATGGCGCGGAACCGTGTGGCCCGCTTCGGGTCTTCGAACCCCTTCGCGGAGTACGAGTCGCGGAGCCAAACGGCGTCGTCGAAGTCGAAGACGAGGCGGCGCGCGCGGCGGCGCAGCAGCGCGACCGCCCACCGCGGCAGTAACTTCCGCTGAACGATCACCGCGTCGTAGGAACCGAGGTCGCGGCCGATGGCGAGCCGGCCGAGGAGAGTTGTGGGCAGCGTGCGCACGTCGAGCGCGTGCCCGACCGCGGCCAGCGCGGGGCGGAACGCGCCCAGCCGGTAGCGGGCGCACACGTGCGAGACAGATTCCGCCAGCGCGACCACCCGCACCGCGAACCTCCTTGTTCGGGGATTTTCGATTGCAGATTTGTGATTGACGATTGAAAGCCGCGCACCGCCTCTGTCTTTTCAATCGTCAGGCAGAAATCTGCAATCCGATCTTCACCGCTTGCGGCGCGAGGCCATCGCCCGCGCGATGTCGCGCTTGGCGTCGGCGGTCTTCAGCGACTCGCGCTTGTCGTGGGCCTGCTTTCCCTTGCCGACCGCGAGTTCCACCTTCGCCTTGCCCTCTTTGAAGTACATCCGCAGCGGCACGAGGGTCAACCCCTTCTCGGACGCCTTGCCCGCGAACTTGGCGATCTCGCGCTTGTGCAGCAGCAGCTTCCGCGGGCGTTTGGGCTTGTGGTTCAGCCGGTTCCCGAAGGCGTATTCGGGAATCTCCGCGCCGATCAGCCACGCCTCGCCCTCGTCGATGCGCCCGTAGGCGTCTTCGAGGTTCGCGTGCCCGTCGCGCAGGCTCTTCACCTCCGTGCCCACCAATACGATGCCGCACTCGACGCGGTCGAGGATGTCGTACTCGTGGAGCGCGCGGCGGTTGCGGCAGATGTTTACGGTGCCGTCCGCGTTGCCGCTCTTCTTGTCTTTCTTGTCGCTCTTCGCCATGATGGGCATTCTACCGCCGCGCCCGGTTTGGTCGAAGGCCGATTTGCGGCCCCCGCACACATGCCGCGATTTGTCATCCTCGCGCACGACTGGCCGCGCCCGCACTGGGACTTCTTGGCCGAAGCCGAAGCGGGCGGCACGCTGCG
Organism: Planctomycetota bacterium; assembly: GCA_016872595.1. GTDB lineage: Bacteria > Planctomycetota > Planctomycetia > Gemmatales > Gemmataceae > Gemmata. Next base: position 18,710 of record VGZJ01000006.1, on the reverse strand, counting down.
CGCGTGGCGGCTGCTCGCGGAACCGGCCGCGGGCGCGGTCGTGCCCGCCGAACCGAACGCCGACCACCGCCTGATGTACCTTGACTACGAAGGCCCGGTGTCCGGCGGGCGGGGGACCGTGGCCCATTGGGACGCCGGCACCTGCGACTGGCTCGCGAGCGAACCCGACCACATCGCATTGGACCTGCACGGCACGAAGCTCGCCGGCCGCGCCGAACTGCGCCGCACCAACGGCGCGTGGGGCTTTCTCCTCCTCGCGTTCAGTGAGCAGAAGGCAGAAGAGTATTGACAGGATGAACGGGATGAAACTGGATGAAGAGTGAAGCCCGCCCTGTCTTCATCTCTCTGTTCATCGTGTTAATCCTGTCAATACTCTTCTGCCTTCTGCCTTTTGATCACTGGTAACTTCCCTATGGTGGGGCGCGAAAACTGCGCAATTGGGCGAAACTTTGCCGGTTGTTGGGGTTCAGATTATCGGGTTTCTGCCGCACACGCCTGTTGTGCGGGCTTTTCTGGTTTAGAATCAGCCTAGCCATGAACGCCCATCGTGCCGGCCCGTTCGTGGGGCCGTGACTCTCGCGGGCGCGCGGTAGCGCCCCGCACAGTTCGCGCGACGGAGCGCCTTCCGGCCAACACGGAACAGGTGCGCCGTGGGAACCTCTGCCCTTCGTCCGCCACACGCGAACCCCCTCGCCGCCACTTTACCCGAACCCGCGCCCTTGCTGTTGCGCCGGTTGCTCGCGTCCGGCGTCGTACCCGCGGACGACTTCGACGCGCTCGACGACGGCGCGCGCCGCGCGCTCGAACGGACCCCCGACGAGGACCTGATCGACGCGCTGCTCGGTGTCCAACTGCTGACCGAGTTTCAGGCCGAGCGCGCCCGCACCGGGCGCACGCACGGGCTGGTTCTGGGGAACTACCGGCTCCTCGAACTGATCGGGCGCGGCGGCATGGGCGTGGTGTACCGGGCCGAGCACCGGCAGCTGCGCACCGCGGTCGCGGTGAAGGCGCTCCAGCCGTCCCCGGACCTGAACCCGCGCGCGCTCGCCCGGTTCTTCCTCGAGGCGCGCGCCGTCGGCCGCCTCAAGCACCCGAACATCGTGGCCGCGGTGGACGCGGGCGAAGAGCCGGCACGGGGCCCTGACCAACCCGCGGTGCCGTACTTCGTGATGGAACTGATCCCCGGTACTGACCTCGAACGGGCCGCGGCCGACGGGCCGCTCTCGGTCGCCGCCGCGTGCCTCGTCGCGCACCAGATCGCCGACGCGCTCATCGAGGCCCACCGGCTCGACCTGATCCACCGCGACCTGAAACCGAGCAACGTGCTGGTGACGCCGGACGGCCGGGCCAAGTTGCTCGACTTCGGCCTCGCGCGGCTCCCCGGCGAAGAGCGGCTGACGCGCACCGGGGCGCAACTCGGCACCATCGGGTACATGGCCCCGGAGCAGGCCCGGAACGCGCACGCGGTGGACGCGCGGGCCGACGTGTTCGGCCTCGGGGCGACGCTGTTCTACGCGCTGACCGGGCAGGCCCCGTTCGCCGACATCATGGGGGCGTTCGGCCCGCCACCCAGCGCCCGGGCCGTGCGCGCGGAGGTGCCCGCGGGCCTCGACGCGGTGCTGAGCCGCGCGCTCGCCGCCGACCCCGAACAGCGGTACCCGAGCGCGGACGCGCTGGCCCGCGCGCTGCTCCCGTTCCTCCCGCAGGTCGCGGCCCGCGTTCCGGTCCCAGTGCCCGCGCCCGCCGCGCGCGCCGCGGCCCCCGCGGACCCGCACACCACCACCCACCTCGTGCCGCCGCGCGTCCTCATCGTGGACGACCAGCCCGACATCCGCCGGCTGTGCCGCGTCGCGCTCGTGGCCGAGGGCGTGCTGTGCGACGAGGTCGGCTCCGGCCCGGAGGCCGTGGCCCGCGCCGCCGCTAGTGCCTACGACCTCGTGCTGCTCGACGTGGACCTGCCGGGCTTCAACGGCGAGGAGGTGCTGCGCCGCCTGCGCCAGAACCCGACCACGCGGAACCTGAAAGTGCTGATGTTCTCCGGGGCCGCGACCGGTGACGACCTCTCGCGCATCCTGCTCGCCGGGGCCGACGACTTCGTCACCAAGCCGTTCAGCGTCGTGCAGCTCCGCGCGCGGGTGAAGACCGCGCTGCGCCTGAAGGACGCGCAGGACCGGTCGGACGTGTTGAACCGCGAACTGCTCGCGGTGAACAACGAACTGGAAATGGCGCTGGAGGCCCGCGACGGCGAACTGATTCACGCCCGCAACGCGCTCGTGCTGGCGCTCGCGAAGGTGGTGGAGCACCGCTCGGCCGAAACCGGGCGGCACCTGCTGCGCATCCAGCGGTACTGCCGCGCGCTGGCGGAAGAGGCCGCGGCCCTGCCCGCGCTGGCCCCGGTGATCGACGCCACCTTTATCCGCACGCTCGAGGACGCGGCCCCGCTGCACGACATCGGTAAGGCCGCGCTCCCGGACCACATCCTGAACAAGCCCGGCCCGCTCGACCCCGGCGAGCGCCTCATCATGCAGGCGCACACCACCATCGGCGCGGACACGCTCCGCGAGGTCGCGCGGCAGCACCCGTTCGCCACCGGGTTCCTGCACGTGGCCGCCGACCTCGCCCGGAGCCACCACGAGCGCTGGGACGGCACCGGGTACCCGGACCGGCTCGCGGGCGAAGACGTGCCGCTGGTGGCCCGCGTGCTCGCGCTCGCCGACGTGTACGACGCGCTCCGCAGCCGTCGCATCTACAAGCCCGGCCTGTCGCACCACACCGCTGTGCTGACCATCACGGACGGCTCGCCCGGCCACTTCGACCCGGCCCTGCTCGGCGCGTTCCGCCGCGCCGAACCGCACCTCGACCACGTGTTCCGCGACCTCGGCGACTGACGCGCGGACCTACACCATTCCCCACAGGCGGCGCAGCGCCCATTCCGCGCCCAGCAGAAGGGTGAAGATCACGAACCACAGCGGCAGGAACCCGCGCGAGCGGTTCCGGTTCCAGTCCGGGTAGTACTTCGGCTTCTTGCCGCTGTCCGGCGGGGCCTCGGCCTTCAGCTCCGTTAGGAAGCCGTGCAGGTCGTCCAGCCGTAGCGCCTTGCCGTTGGTCGAACTCGCGACCTTCTGCATGAACTCCGGGTTCGCGTTCACCTGTAGCATCTCGTCGGACACGTCCGGCACGGCGACGAACTTCGCGGTGGCCCGGCCCTCTTCGGTGCGCCCGTCCGCGCGCTTCACCGGGCCGGTCACGGTCACGAAGTACTCGCCCGCGGCCGGCGGGCGGAACAGCACCTTGCGGCCCTCTTTGTCGGTCAGCACGATCTGCGGCGCGGCCTTCGCGAGGTCGTCGGGCGTCGGTTCGAGTCGCCCCGGCGGGAGCGCGCCGACGCGCACCACGATCGGCGCGGTCGGGTCGTCGGTGCCGTCCGGGGTCTTGATCCCGACGCGCACGGTTTGTTCTTGCGTCACCTTGAGCTGCCGGTACTTGGGCCGCGCGTACACTTGGCCCTCGTCCTCGTCTTGGTGCGCGAGCCACAGCACGCACTGCCGCCAGAACCGCTCGTGCATCAGCACGCCGTCTTCGGTCTTGGGCTGGCCGAGGCCGCGCCAGAGGTACGTGTCGAACGCGGCGAACGCGAGCCACCGGCCCTTGTTGCCGTCGGCGCGCTGCGAGCCGACCAGCAGCGGGTCGCCCTTCGAGTCGCCGCCGGCCGCGGTCAGCTGCGGGTCGGTCGAGGCGCTCGTCCACGCGTACACGCCGAGCCGCCCGCCCTTCGGCAGTGTGAGCCGGTTGTACCCGTTCAGCCGGATGCGGCCCCGCGAGTTGTTTATCCGGTCCCACAGCTCTTCGGACGCGCCCGGCTTCGGCACCTCGCCCGGCTTCCCGGCCACGCGGAACATCTTTTCGAGGCCGAGGGTCGTGGGCACCGCGGGGTACGTCAGCTCCGGGTTGCCCTTGGTGTCGAGCTTGTCGATGACCGGCCCGCCGCCGACGGGGAGCAGTTCCTCCGAGTAGCCCTGTAGCCCGTACTCGCCGCCGAGGAACATCACGCCCACGCCCTTCGTCTTCGCCAGATCGGTGAGCTTCGTCAGGAACCCCGGCGCGGCGCGGTCGAGGTGGTCCGCGTTCACGTTCCCGATGATGACCACGTCGTACGCCTGATCGTCGAGCTTCAGGGCCTCGCGCTCCTCCGCGGTCGGGGTGTTGTCGAGCTGGCGCACGACGCGCACCACGTCGAACCGCTTCTCCGAGCGGAGCGCGTCGAGAAGCAGCGTGTTCTCCCAGCGCAGTTGGTCGATCACGAGGACGCGCACGCCCTCCTTGAGTACGGTGAGGTACGTTTCGGACGAGTTGTTGAGCGGCGACAGTTCGCCCGGCAGCGGCTCGATTTTACCGTTCTTCTCGATCCCGACTTCGACGCGCACCTTGTACTCGCCGGGCTTCTCCGGGGTGCTCACGGTCATCTTCAGTTCGTTGTTCTTCTGGCGGTCGAGCGTGAAGTCTTCGGTGACGCGCGGCTTGTCGCTGTCGCTGACGGTGACGCGCGCGGTGACGCGCGCGCCCTCGAAGTTGTAGGCGTGGACGCGCGCGGTCACGAGCACCTTGTTCTTGATGAACGCCGGCGACGGGTTGCACTCAACGGCCGCGACGGATATGTCCTTCGTGTCCGAGCCGGAGCGGTCGTCGCCCACGAGGAACGTGTGGACCGGGGTGCCGCGCCGCCCGAACCGCACCACTTCGGTGAGGGCCGACACCCCTTCGCCGTTCTCGGCCCCGTCGCCGATGACGAGGTGCGCGCGGAGCCGGGACTCGCCCTGCCAGCGCTCGTAGGTGCGGTTGAAGTAGACGCCGTAATCGGAGCGCTTCACGTCGGCCGCGGCGCTCGGGTCGTAGCGGCCGATGGCCTCGTTGAAGTCCGGCGCGCCGAACTTGTACACGACGACCGTGACGCCGTCCGCAGCCAGTTCGTCGAGGACCGGCTTACACTTGGCGAGCGCCTTGTGGACCGCGTCGATGCGGGACAGGCCCCCGGCCTCGTCCTTCACCGTCATGCTCTCGGACGCGTCCACGCCGATCAGCACGACCGACGGCTGCTTCGGGTTCTCGTTTACCCCGACGCTGGGCCGAACCGCGGTAATGAGCGCGACGACGAGCGCCGCGAGGCGCAGCACCATGACGACGAACACGCGCCTGCGGGTGGCCTGTGGGTGGCCGAGGTACGTCCAAATGGTGAACGCGACGAGCAGCGCCGCGACCACCGCCAACGCCGGCAGCCCCACCGCGTCGAGCGACCACGGGAACCCCGGCCGCGACGAGAAGAAGTAGTCCTTCATGCGGTCCATGATACCGCGGCGAGAGGACAGAAGGCAGAGGGCAGAGGGCAGAGGGCAGAGCAAGAGTTTGGACAGGATGAACGAGATGAACAAAGATCGGACGAAAGGCCCGACTCCACTCTTCATCCGGTCTTCATCCTGTTCATCCTGTCAAAACTCTTTCTCTGCCCTTTTGCCCTCTGCTCACTTCGCTACACCACGGTGCCGTCGGCGATGACCGCGCCGCGGGGGACGCAGATGATGCCGTCGCGGATGTAGTAGCTCCCGTTGGGGCCGTCGAAGTCGGTGAGGTTGTCGCGGTTCACCAGCCGCGCGCCGCGCCCGACGCGGCAGTCCTTGTCGAGGATCGCACGCTCGACGACCGCGCCGTCACCGATGTTCAGGTCCGGACGGTTGCGCTTGCGGTTCTCGGCGCGCTGGGCGTCGGTCTCGAACTTGTCGGACCCGATGATGACGGTGTCGCGGATCGTACACCCGACCCCGATGCGGCTGCGCACCCCGATCAGGCTGTGGTCGACGCGCGAGTCGGTGCCGATCACGCACCCGTCGGCCACGAGGCTCTTCTCGAGGGTGGCCCCGTTGATGCGGCTCGCCGGCAGGTTCCGCATGCGCGTGAAGATCACCCCGTCCGGGGCGAAGAAGTCGAACGGCGGGTTCGGCCCGGCCAGCGCGAGGCTCGCCTCGTGGTAGCTGCGGATCGTGCCGAGGTCTTCCCAGTACCCGTCGAACAGGTGCGCGCAGACCTGCTTGGTCTTGTAGTTCCGCGGGAACACCTCCTTGCCGAAGTCGGTCGCCAGCGGCTTGGCCGTGAGCAGTTCCAGTAGCACGTCGGTCTTGAACAGGTAGATGCCCATGTTGGCGAGGTAGTGCCGGCCGCGGGCCGGGATGCCGCGGCGCTCGATCCACTCGGTCGAGGTGAAGTACGGGGCGCGCTCCTCCGCGGTCTTCGGCTTCTCGACGAACCCGGTCACCCGGCTGTGCGCGTCCATGCTCAACAGGCCGAACCCGGCGGTGTCCTTTTCTTCGACCGGGATCGCGGCGATGGTCACGTCGGCCTTGTGCCCGCGGTGGGTCTCGATGAGCTGCCGGTAGTCCATGCGGTACAGTTGGTCGCCCGACAGGATTAGCACCTCGTCCGGGCTCTCGCGCTCGATGTACGAGATGTTCTGGCGCACCGCGTCCGCGGTGCCCTGATACCAGTCGGCGCTCTCGTTGGTCTGCTGCGCGGCCAGCACCTCCACGAAGCCCTTGCTGAACATGTCGAACTTGTACGTGTTCGAGATGTGCCGGTGCAGGCTGACCGAGAGGAACTGCGTGAGCACGTAGATGTTGTGCAGCTCGCTGTTGATGCAGTTCGAGATCGGGATGTCGATGAGCCGGTACTTGCCGGCGACGGGCACGGCGGGCTTGGAGCGCGCGCGCGTGAGCGGGAACAGTCGCGTGCCGCGACCGCCTCCCAAGATCAGGGCCAGTACGGAGCGCATGGTGGGGAGCCTCGGATCGAACCGGAACGATATGGGCCGGGGGAGCCGGGAGAGCCGGCCGGGTGAGTGGATGCTACCAGCGGGCCGCGCCCGGCGGAAGCGGGAGGGCGAAAAACCGCGCGCGCCGGCGGGCCGCGCGCCCGGCACGACCCCGGCGGCGCGCCTTTTCGGTTGACGCGGCCCGCGCCGCCGCGCACAATCACACGCACTCGCGGTTCCGTTTGTATTTGTCGCTCGCGCGCCCGGCGCGCCCCACTCGGTCCCGTGGCCTCGGCGGAGAGCGGTACGTGAACACTCGGCTCGTTCGTGCACTCGCGGTGGCGGTGCCGGCCCTCGCGCTGGCCTCGTGCGCCGGCTCCGCGCCCTCGGTCATCGGCCGGGTCACGTTCCAAGGGAAGCCGGTCGAAGGCGCGGTCGTGACGTTCCACCCCAAGGGGCGCGACGACGCCAAGGCCGAGCGCCCGTCCGGGGTCACGGACAAGGACGGCAACTTCACCCTGAGCACCGGCAGCAAGGCCGGGGCACCCCCGGGCGAGTACGTCGTCACGGTGAACTGGTACAAGCCGGCCGACGCGCCCGCGGGCAAGAAGCCGATGGGCACCGACATGCAGGCCGACACGCCGGACCACTTCCGCGGCAAGCCGTTCGCGGACCACGCGACCTCGAAGCTCACGGCCACCGTTGGCCCCGGAACGAATACGCTCGAACCGTTCGTACTCGACTGATCCGTGTAGTTTCAAGTTCCACGTTCCCGAAGTTCCAATTGAAGACAAGAGCCGGGGCTGTCCCGCACTTGGAACCTCGGGAACGTGGCACGCGGAACTACGAGATTCGCACTCGTCCCCTCTCCTCAGGTGCGTCATGGCTCGTCTCACTCGCTCGCGGTCCGGGTTCACCCTCATCGAGTTGTTGGTGGTGATCGCGATCATCGCGATCCTGATCGGACTGCTGCTGCCGGCCGTACAGAAGGTGCGCGAGGCCGCGGCCCGGATGCAGTGCAGCAACCACCTGAAGCAGATCGGCATCTCGATGCACGGGTACCACGACGCGCAGGGCTATCTGCCGCCGTGGGGGTACAACTTCAGCCCGGCCCCGAGCGGCAACCCCTACGGCTCGCAGACGCAAGGCCACAGCGCCATGAGCCTGATCCTGCCACACATCGAGCAAGACAACTTGGCCCGCATCTCGCAGTACAACCGCTCCATCGTGGACCCGGTGAACATGCCGCCGAACTACGGCGCGAACCCGGCCGGGTCCGCGCAGCCGAAGATCTACCTGTGCCCCTCGGCCCCCGGCCGTCAGGTGGACTACGGCCCGTACTTCGCGGCCAACGGGCTGAACCGCGGCGCGCTCCCGCTGGGCGTGACCGACTACGCCCCGATGCGCGGCACGCACAGCTCGTTCCGCTCGCGGTGCGCCCCGAACTCGACCGTGACCAACGACGACAACGGGGCGCTCGGCTGGTTCGGCTCGTGGACCGCGAACGGGCTGGAGGGCGCGAAGACCCGGCTCGAACACATCGGCGACGGGACCGCGAACACGCTCCTCGTGGTGGAAATCGCCGGGCGGCAGAGCCACTACACGCGCGGCACGTTCCGGGGCACGTTCTCGGCCGCGTACCCGGTCAACCTGAACGCGGCGTGGGCCGATTACAACATCAAGGTGACGGTGGACGGGACCGACGCCACCGGGACCGTGAACCGCGGCGGGTGCTGTGTGGTGAACTGTACGAACAACGACGAGATCTACGGGTTCCACAGCAACGGCGCGAACGTGCTGCGGGCCGACGGCTCGGTCTCGTTCATGCGCGAGTCGATCCCGGCGGCGACGCTCGGCGCGTTCATCACCCGCAACGGCGGCGAGGTACTCAGCAACGACTGACCGGCCCGCGCGGCGCGGCGGCGCGCGGGGGCTTCGGCCCCCGCGTGCGTTTCGTGAACGGCGTTGCACCGCGCGGCGCGCGACGTATGATGGGAGCTATTCGCTTCTCACCCGGCTCCCCGCTCGTGCGGGAAAGGCTCCCACTGATGGCCAAGTCTCCCGACCGCGCGGACCCGCCCGCTTGGAAGCTCCCGGACGCCTTCGAGACCTACGGCGTCAAGAACTGGGGCAAGGGGTACTTCGGGATTAACAAGCACGGGCACGTCACCGTCCACCCGGACAAGGACGGCGAGCGCGCCATCGACCTCAAAGACCTCGTCGACCAGATCCGCACGCGCGGCATCCAGCCCCCGCTGCTCATCCGCTTCACCGACATCCTCAAGCACCGCATCGGCGAGATCGCCGGGGCGTTCGAGAAGTCGCGCACCGAGTACGGGTACGGCGGCGCGTACCACTGCGTGTACCCGATCAAGGTGAACCAGCAGCGGCACGTCGTCGAAGAGGTCGTGAGCTTCGGCAAGGACTACGGGTTCGGCCTCGAAGCCGGGAGCAAGCCCGAACTGCTCGCGGTGCTGGCCCTCACCAACGGCCTCGACACGCCCATCATCTGCAACGGGTTCAAGGACGACGAGTTCATCAAGATGGTCGTCCTCGCGACCAAGATCGGCAAGAAGATCATCCCCGTGGTCGAGAAGTTCACGGAACTGGAACTGCTCGTGAAGTACATGGAGGAACAGGGCGTGCGGCAGCCGCTGGGCGTGCGGGTGAAGCTCGCCAGCCGCGGCAGCGGGCGCTGGCGCGGCAGCGCCGGGTACCGCTCCAAGTTCGGCCTCACGCTGACCGAGGTGCTGGAGGCGTTCGAGTACCTGAAGGCCCGCGGCCTCGACGACTGCCTGCAGATGACCCACTTCCACATGGGGTCGCAGGTGTCGGACATTCGCAAGGTGAAGGACGCGCTGTCGGAAGCGGCCCGCGTGTACGTCGAACTGTACCGGCTCGGCGCGGGGCTGCGGTACATCGACGTGGGCGGCGGCCTCGGCATCGACTACGACGGCTCGCAGACCGCGTTCGAGAGCAGCACGAACTACACGCTACAGGAGTACGCCAACGACGTGGTGTACCGGATCAAGCAGGTGTGCGACGAGGCCGGGGTGCCGCACCCGGCGATCATCTCCGAGAGCGGGCGGGCCGTGGTCGCGTACCACTCGGTGCTGGTGTTCGACGTGCTCGGCACCAGCGACTTCGACGACTGCACCGCGCCGGAGTCGCTGCCCGACGACGCCCCGGAGCCCATCAAGGACCTGTTCGCCAACTACCGCGACCTGAACAAGAAGAACTTTCTGGAGTACTACCACGACGCCGCGGACCAGATGGAGAAGACGCTCAGCCTGTTCAACCTTGGCCACCTGACGATTGAGTTGCGGGCGCTGGCGGAGCGGCTGTTCTGGGCGCTGGGCCGCAAGATGCAGCGCATCGTCCGCGACCTCGACTACGTGCCCGAAGAGCTGAACGGCCTCGACAACATGCTCTCGGACACGTACTTCTGCAACTTTTCCGTGTTCCAGAGCATGCCCGACTCGTGGGCCATCAAGCAACTGTTCCCGGTGATGCCGATCCACCGGCTGACGGAAGCGCCCACCCGCCGCGCGGTGCTGGGCGACATCACCTGCGACAGCGACGGCAAGATCGACCAGTTCATCGACCTGCGCGACGTGCGGAGCACGCTGGAACTTCACCCGCACGACAAGTCCGAGCCGTACTACCTCGGGGCGTTCCTGCTGGGCGCGTACCAAGAAATCCTCGGCGACCTGCACAACCTCTTGGGCGACACGAACGCGGTCCACGTCTCGCTCGGGGACGACGGCACCGCGAGCATCGACAGCGTGGTGAAGGGCGACACGGTAACGGAGGTGCTGGCCTACGTGCAGTACAGCGCGGAGAAGCTGACGGATCGGATGCGCAAGGACGTGGAGAAGGCGGTGAAGCACGGGCGCATCACCGGCACCGAGGCCCGCCAGTTCCTGCGGTTCTACGAGACCGGCTTGGAGGGGTACACGTACCTCGAAGAGCCGAGCGCGTGAGCGCCGCGGGCGGGTGCCGTATGACCCCGTTTCACGTCACCTACGCGCTGTCGCGGCTCCAGCGGTTGCGGCTCGAACTCCCGCAGTGGCTCCCGGCCATCGCCGGCGGGACCGGGTTCGCGGTCGGCGCGGCGTATCTCGCGGCTACCGCGTCGAGTTGGTTCCTGCTGCTGCTGCTGATCCCGCTGGTCGCGTACCGCGGACTGTTCCGGTTCCTGTTCGAACTGGTCGCGCGGCGCGGCCGACCCGTCGAGCTGCGCGCGGCCGACGGCGCGCTGGAGGTGCGCGCCGGGGGCGCGGTCGCGGTGCTGCCGCTCGACGGGATCTTTCAGGTGTTCCGCTCCGGCGACGTGTGGACCGTGCTGCACCTGAGCGGGGCCGTGCTGACGATCCCGGCCGACGCGATCACCGCCGATCAGATCGGATACCTGCGTGCGTTCGCGCGCCGCGCGCACGCGGCCCGAGCGTAAAGGAACCGGCGGCCCGTTGCGGGGCCGCCGGTTCGTGTGTCGTACTCGCGCGCGTCGGCGCGCGGCGACCGGGTTACTTCTTCTTGTCCGCGTCCGGCTTCGGGATGTCGGCCAGTTCGATGGGCACCGCGGCGTAGTGGCTGAACTCCATCGAGAAGCTCGCTTGGCCCTTCGTGGCCGAGCGCAGGTCGCTGGTGTACCCGAACAGGTTCGCCAGCGGCACCTTCGCCATCACCATCGCGACGCCCTTGTCCTCGCTCGTCTCCTCGATGATCCCGCGCTTGCTGCTGATGTTGCCGGTGATCTGCCCTTGGTAGTCCTTGGGCGAGATGACCACCACCTTCATGATCGGCTCGCGCAGCTCGATCCCGCCGCGCTCTTGGGCCTCGCGGAACGCCTCGAGCGCGCACAGGTAGAACGCGTCTTGCGACGAGTCCACGTCGTGCATCTTCCCGAAGTGCAGGTCGAACTCGAGGTCCACGAACGGGAACGGGTACTTGAACCCCTTCTTCGCCGCGTCCCGCAGGCCCTCCTCCACGCTGGGGATGTACTGCTTGTCGATCGCGCCCTGCGTGATGCTGTTCACGAAGTACACGTTGTTCGGGTCCGGCTTCACCTTCGGGTCGTTCAGTTCCTCGATCTCCGCGACCTTCTCGGTGATCTGTTCGGGCGTGAGCGGGGTGTACTTCACCACGATCACGGCGAACTTACCCCGGCCGCCGGTCTGCTTCTGGAACTTGTACTCGAAGTCCACCGTGCGCGCGAGGCACTGGCGGTACGCGACGCGCGGCTTGCCCAGCGTGATCAGCTTCGTGTCCTCCTGCGGCACGCCGACGGCGCGCTTCAACTTCTCGATGCTGATCTCGAGGTGCAACTCGCCCATCCCGCTGATGATCGTGTCCTTCGTCTCCTCGTCGGTGTGGGTCTTCAGGGTGGGGTCGTCGCGCACGAGGCGGTTCAGCGCCTCGCCGACCTTGCCGCTGTCCAGTTGCTTGCTGAACGTGAGGGCCTGTGAGATCACGGGCTTCGGGAACTGGATCGCCTCGAGCGAAATGGGCTTCTCCGAGTCGCACAGGGTGTTGCCCGTGTACGTCTCGGAGAGGCCCATCGCGGCGACGATGTCGCCGGGGCCGGCCTTCTCCAGCGCGATCCGCTTGTCCCCCATCATGCGGTAGAACCGCGCGATGCGCTCCTTGCGCCCGTTCGTGGTGTTCGTGTACGTCTCGCCGGGCTTCATCTCGCCGCTGTACACGCGGATGTACACGAGGTCGCCGTTGGTCTCGGCGACCGTCTTGAAGGCCAGCGCGCTCATCGGCTCCTTGGCGTCCGGCTTTCGCTGCTGGGCGTCCTTCGTCTTCGGGTGCAGGCCGTCCACCGGGGGCCGGTCGAGCGGGCTGGGGAGGCAGTCCACCACGAGGTCGAGCAGGTGCTGGACCCCGTGGAACATCTTGCTGCTGCCGCAATGCACGGGCGTGAACGTCCCGTCCAGCGTCCCCTTGCGGAGCGCCTTGCGGATCAGGTCGACCGGCACATCCTTGCCTTCGAGGATCAGTTCCGTGACCTCGTCGCTGGCCGCGGAAACGCCGTCGAGCATCTGCTCGCGGCGCAGTTGGGCCTCGGCGAGGTACCGCTCCGGCACGTCGGTCTCGAAGAACTTCTGGTTCGTCTTGTCGTTCAGGTCGCGGGTGATGAGCTTCATCTCGATCAGGTCGATGATGCCCTCCAGCGCGTTGTCTTGGCCCGCGGGGATCGTGACGACCAGCGGGTTCGCCTGCAGTTTGGTCTTCATCTGCTCGACGCAGGCCCAGAAGTTGGCCCCCATGCGGTCCAACTTGTTGACGTAGGCGACGCGCGGCACCTTGTACTTGGTGGCCTGCCGCCACACGGTCTCACTCTGCACTTCGACGCCGCCCTTGGCGCAGAACACGCCCACCGCGCCGTCGAGGACGCGCAGGCTCCGCTCGACCTCGGCCGTGAAGTCCACGTGGCCGGGGGTGTCGATGATGTTGATGGCGACGTCGTCCCCGGCCCGGTCCTTCCAGTCGATGGACACGGCCGCGGAGTTGATCGTGATGCCCTTCTGCCGCTCCAGCGGGTCGAAGTCGGTCGTGGTGTCGCCGTCGTCAACGTCCCCGACCTTGTGCTTCGTGCCGCTGTAGTACAGGATGCGCTCCGTCGTGGTGGTCTTGCCCGCGTCCACGTGAGCCATGATCCCGATGTTGCGTACTTTGTCGAGCATCGTCGTTGCGGCCGGGGTGTTTCTCCGGCTCCTTCACAAATGGGGAAACGGAACAACCGCCCACGCGAGCGGTAAGAGTTTAGACGCTACAGAGAGCGAGTGGGTTCGTGGTGGCGAAGCGTCCGGGTGTCGGCAGAAGCAATATTATATCGTATCGCCGAACGAAGGGCCGTCCACCCGACTTGGGTGAAGCCCGCGTGAAGCCCGCGGGGGGCGTATGACCCGCCTCAAGGCCGTGTTCGCCGGGCTGACGCTGTTCCTGTTTGTCCTCGTTTGCGCGCCGACGCTCGTCGTGCTGGCCCGGACCGCGCGCGGGCGCGTCGAGGGGCTGTTCGGCGTCGTGATCGGCACCGGCCTCGCGGCCGGCGCGGTGTGGCTGTGTGCCCCACTGTTGGGCGCGCCGCGCCCGGAACTCGCCGGCTACCTCGCCCTCGGCGCGCTCGCCCTCATTATCCCGCTGTCGCTGCTCGCCGTCGCCCTTACCCGCACGTGCGACTACGGCGAAGGGCCGGTCGGCTCGCACTTCTTCCGCAACGAACCCGCGGTCGAAACGACCGGCTGGGCCGACATCGAGGACGAGTACGTTTGGATCCTCGTGCGCCTCGTCACACGACTCGATACGCGAATGGCAACGGCCGAGGCCCGCGCCGCGCGGGCGCGCGTACACGAGTTCCTCGCCGCGGTCACCGAGCAGCCGGAGTACCGCAAGCTGGCGCGCGTCAGCGACGGACAGAGCTGGCTCCTGCTGACCGGGCGGCTCGACCCGCGGCACTGCTACAGCAACCGCCCGGAGCCGCGCGCGCCCGGCGAGCGGTTCGGGCTGCTGGTGTTCCTCCACGGCCACGGCAGCAACTACCTGTTCATGGTTCACGCGCTGCGGCCGCTGTGCGACCGACTGCGGCTGTGCCTCGTCGCGCCGTCGTTCGGGTACGGGAACTGGGAAGCACCCGGCGGCGCGGACGCGGTCGAGCGCGGCCGCGCGTTCGGGGTCGCGGCGTTCGATCCGGACCCGGCGCGCGTGTACCTCGGCGGCATCTCGCAGGGCGGCGCGGGCGTGGGCCGGGCCGCCGCCGCGCACCCGGACCGCTACGCCGGCCTCGTCTTCATTTCGCCCACAATGGAAGCGGACGTGATCGGCTCGGGGGCGTTCGCCGCGGGCTGGGCCGGGCGGCCCGTGCTGGTGATTCACGGCGAGCGCGACGCCAACGTGCGCCCAGCCACCGTGACCGCGGGCGTCGAACTCATGACCGCCGCCGGGGTGCGCGTGACCGAGCACCGCGACCCGGACGCCGGGCACTTCCTGTTCTTCGCCAAGCTCGAGGAGCTGTTCGACGTGATCGCGCAGTGGGAATCGCGCCTGCGCCGGTAATCTGCTTTTCTGCCGGCCGCTTCGCGGTACACTGTTCGGCACCGACCTTCCCGCCATTGGGAGCCTCTCGCATGCGCCGGTTCGCTGCCCTCCTCGCGCTTCTCGCGTGTACGTCACTCGCCGACGCCCAGCCCAAGAAGGGCGGGCCGCTGACCCCGGACGAGGCGCTCAAAGCGCTCAAGGTCGCGGACGGGTTTCAGGTGGAACTGTTCGCCGCCGAACCGGACCTCATCAACCCCACCAGCATCGACGTGGACCACAAAGGCCGCGTGTGGGTCGCGGAGGCCGTGAACTACCGGCGGAAGGGCTTCGGGCGGCCGATCATCCGCAAGGAGGGCGACCGCATTCAGGTGCTCATCGACGAGAAGGGCGAGGGCAAGGCGAGCAAGGCGGTCACGTTCTATCAGGGGCCGGAGATTTACGGGCCGCTGGGCGTGTGCGTGGCCCCGTACCCGGACGGGAAGGGCCAGCGCGTGTTCGTGTGCCAGTCGCCGGACATCCTCGTGTTCGAAGATAAAGACGGCGACCTGAAGGCCGACGGCCCGCCGAAGAAGTTCCTCACCGGGTTCGGCGGGTTCGACCACGACCACGGCGTCCACGGCATCAACATCGGGCCGGACGGCAAGCTGTACTTCACCGTCGGTGACAGCGGCGTGAACGGCCTCCAATCCAGCGACGGCAAGGGCAAGAAGTGGGTCAGCAACACCACCGACGTGCAGAAGGGCACCGTGTGGCGCTGCGACATGGACGGCACGAACCTCGAACTGATCGCCCACAACTTCCGCAACAACTACGAAGCGTGCGTGAACAGCTTCGGCGAAGTGTGGCTGAGTGACAACGACGACGACGGCAACCAGCAGACGCGCATCTGCTTCGTGATGCCGGGCGGCAACTACGGCTACGGCCCGCGCGGGCAGGGCCAGACGCACTGGCACGAGGAACAGCCGGGCATCGTCCATAAGACGCTGCGCACCGGGTTCGGCTCGCCCACGGGCATCACCTTCTACGAAGGATCGATGTTCGACAAGAAGTATCGCGGGTCGCTGCTGCACTGCGACGCCGGCCCGCGCGAGGTGCGCTGGTTCCACCCGACGGCGAAGGGCGCGGGCTACACGCTCGAAAAGGAAGTGCTGCTGACGAGCACCGACAACTGGTTCCGGCCCAGCGACGTGTGCGTCGCCCCGGACGGCAGCATCATCGTGGCCGACTGGTACGACCGCGGCGTCGGCGGCCACGGCATGGGCGACCCTACCGACGGCCGCATCTACCGCATCACCCCGAAGGGCCACAAGGGGTACAAGGTGCCCAAGATGCCGGAAGTGAAGCTCGACACGAAGGAACGTGTATTGGCGGCGCTGGCGTCTCCATGTCTTGCTGCGCAGGCGCTTGCGAAGGCAATTCTGAACGGAATGCCTCCCGAAGCAGCCTTCGAGTACCTTGAGAGCGGCCTCAAGTCCGATGAGAAAGTGGTTCAGGCACGCTCGGTTTGGCTGTACATGGGGATTGGCCGGCGCGGCATTGGCCCGAATGTTGATACTGAATCAATCCAAGTTTCGCTGCGCAAGTTGCTGGAATCGAAGAAGAACGATGCGGATATGATGGCGATGATGCAGAGAGTTCGCGGGAAGGATTATTATCCGTGGAACGCATCATCGCCCAAGTCAGCGCTCAGAGAAAGCCTGATCGTTCTCCGTCTCGAAGTCGTGCATTCAGACCTAGTGGCTCGCAAGTTCTTTGAATTAGCCAAACTCTACGACGGGCAAGACATCTTCTACCGCGCCGCCCTGAACATCGCGTGCGGCACCGACCCGGCTTGGCGGGACAAGATCCTCGCGGACTTCGACAAGCACTTCCCGGAGTGGAACGACAAGGTCGCGGACCTCGTGTGGGAACTGCGCCCCAAGTCCGTCCTCCCGCGACTCGGCAAGTTGCTCGCCGATAGCAAGCTGACCGCGGCGCAGAAGGCCCGCGTCGTGGACATCATCGCCGCCAACGAAGACATCGAGGCCGGCAAGACGATGCTCGCCGTGCTCAAGTCCGACGCGGCCCCGGAGATGAAGAGCCGCGCCATCGACAGCCTCAAGATGTTCATCGGCACCAAGTGGAAGGGGCTGCAAGGCACCGCGGAACTGACCGGCGCGATCAACGACTTGCTCGGCACGCCGAAGACGCAGACGATTGGGCTGCAACTGGTCGCGGCCGTAGGGGGCACGCAGTACGTCGGCACTGTCGCCGACATCGCGAAGGACAAGAAGGCCGATCTCGACCTGCGCAAGGAGGCCGTGCGCACGCTCGGCAAGATCAAGGACGACGCCAGCGTCGCGGCGCTCGTCAGCGTCGGCAGCCCGGAGAACCCGCTCAGCATCGCGTGCATTCAGGCGCTGGGCGAACTGCTTCCCAGTGGGCCGAAGCCGGCGAAGTACAGCACCGTGGCGCTCGATTCTCTGGTGCGCGCGATCAACGCCGGCGACCGCGGCACGCCCGAACTGAAGAACGCGGCGCTCGCGGCGCTGGCCGGCAACCGCGCCGGCACCATCTGGTTGCTCGACACGCACCAGAAGAGCGACCTGCCGAAAGAGCTCGTCGCGCAAGCGGGCCAGTTGCTCCGCAACTCGCCGTTCCAAGGCGAACGCAACCGGGCGCTGCAGCTGTTCCCCGCGCCCGGCAAGCTGAACCCCAAGAACCTGCCGCCCATCGGCGAACTCGCCAAGCGCAGCGGCGACTCGGCCCGCGGCAAGCTGGTGTGGAACGCGAGCCTCACGGGGGCGGCGCAGTGCGCCAAGTGCCACATGACCCGCGGCGTCGGCGGGCAGGTCGGCCCGGACCTCAGCATGATCGGCAAGAAGGCCAGCCGCGAGAACCTGTACGAGTCGCTGCTGATCCCGTCGAAGGCCATCGCCGACCAGTACATCCAGCACCAAGTGCGCACCACCAGCGACGTGACCGTGACCGGGCTTCTGGTCGGCGACACGCCGGACGCGCTCACCATCCGCGACGCCAACGGCAAAGACTTCGTCATCCCCAAGAAGGAGATCGAAGGCGAGGTGCGCAAGCTGAAGGTGTCCATCATGCCGGAGGACGTGATCGCGGCGCTGACCGAGGACGAACTAATCGACCTCGTGGCGTACCTCGAAACGCTCAAGCTCGCGGCGCTGACGCCGGACACCTTCCGCGTCGCCGGCCCGTTCCCGGCGAAGGACATGGACGAGGCACTCGACAAGGCGTTCGGCCCAGAGAAGGGGGCGTTCGACCCGAAGGCTGCGTTCGGCAAGCTGACGTGGAAGGCGATCCGCCCCGACGGGAAGGGCTACTTCGACCTCGCCGCGCTGCACGGCCCGGCGGCGGTCAACTCCGCGAGCTACCTGTACGCCGAGATCGACTCGCCCTCGGATCAAGCGGGCGAAGTGCTGCTGGGGCCGGACGACGGCGCGAAGCTGTGGATCAACGGCAAGGACGTGTTCACGACGCGCGCGACGGCCGCCGCGACGCCCGAAGCGCACAAGGTCGCGGTGAAGCTGACGAAGGGCAAGAACACCGTGCTGCTGAAGGTCGCCAACGGTAACATCCCGCACGGGTTCTACTTCAGCCTGACCTCGCCCGAAGAACTGAAAGTGGCGAAGTAGCAGAAGGGGATTGGCCACAACAAGACACAAAAGCCACAAAGGAAAACCAAGACCAAAGGCAAACGACAGAAGATGAAGTTAAAGGCACTCAGTTGTTCAGCTTTAGACTCGTTGCGCAATAGCGATCGATGGCCTATTCATAGGGTTATGACGAATTACGAGAAATTGCGTCGGAAGCCGTTGTTGTTCCGCATGTTCACGGGGCTCTCGGCCGACGAGTTCGACAAGGT
>VGZJ01000005.1 GCA_016872595.1 Planctomycetota bacterium | reverse complement strand
CGAACTCGTCGGCCGAGAGCCCCGTGAACATGCGGAACAACAACGGCTTCCGACGCAATTTCTCGTAATTCGTCATAACCCTATGAATAGGCCATCGATCGCTATTGCGCAACGAGTCTATTATCTTCCCGAGTCGCACGACTTCTGTTGATCGCGACCGTCGCGCTCGCGTTCTCCACACGTGAGATCGCCGCCGAAGACGCGCAACCGAACAAGCCCGATTCTGGGATGAAGCGTCGAGCGCAGACTACGGATGAAGAACTGCGCAAGCAACTCCAAGCCCTCGTCGAAACCGGCTTCGATCAACCGGCGGCTGACGCGCTCTACGGCCCGCTCGTGAAGCGCGACGACAACATGAAGAACTTCCAAGCGGATCTCGGCCCCAAGTTCTTCACGTTCCTTGTCAACAAGGCCAAGCGAACTGAGCAACTCGCTCTGCCGTGGCACACGGGTGCGAACAGCGAGATGGGAAAGGAGGCGGCAGAAGAACTCCAAGTGTTGTCGGTCAAACTCCGCGCCGCGCTTCGCAAATCGGTGAAGCAAGACGACGTGCGTCCCGACCCGGAAGTCTTGCGGAAGTTGCTCACCGACGACGAGTGGGCAACTGCGAAAGCCTTGCCGACTCTGACTCAAATGATGCAAGGCGAGAACACGCCCATCCGGTTACTACTGGTCGAGATGCTAGCAAAGATCAAGGGTAAAGAAGGAGCATCGCGCTGGCCCGGCGCGCCGTTTTTGACCTGTCGCCGGATGTGCGCGAGAAGGCGGTCAAGGCACTCGCCGACCGACCCCCAACGGAGTACACGCCGGTCCTCTACTACGGTTTCCGGTACAGTTGGCCTGCCGCCGCCGACCACGCCGCCGAAGCCGTTGTCGCGCTCCAGCGAACCGACCTTGTCCCAGAGTTGGTCAAACTGCTGAAGGAACCGAACCCGACTCAGCCGGTGAAGACGGGGCAGAGCTACCTCGTGCAAGAAGTGGTCAAGATCAACCACTTGTGCAACTGCATGCTGTGCCATGCGCCCTCACAATCGCGTGAAGACCTCGTGCGCGGACGGGTGCCGATGCCGAACGAAGACCCTCCCCCGCTTTATTACCAAGAGCAGACCGGGTTGTTTGTCCGCGCCGACCTGACGTACCTCCGCCAAGACTTCTCCGTAGTGCAACCAGTGGCGAACTCTGGCAAGTGGCCCGGAAACCAGCGATACGATTATCTCCAGCGCACCCGACCGCTCACCAAGCAAGAGGTGACCACCTTTCAGAAGCTTGAGAAGGATAACAAGCTCCCTAAGACGTACCCGCAGCAGACCTCGGTGCTGTTCGCCCTGCGCGAGCTGACCGGGCGGGACCACGGCACCACCTACGAGGAGTGGAGCGCCGGCCTCAAGAAGGAACCGCTCCCCCAACCGACGAAGCCGCCCGCGCCACAGAACCCCTGATCGCAACCGAACCCACAAACGACCGCGGCCGGACCTCTTGCGAAGGTCCGGCCGCGTGTGTTTTTGTCAGTCGGGCGCGCGTCACTCGACGAGCACGACGGACACGCCGCCTTGGAAGATGCGCTCGAGGCAGTCGCGGAGGCGGGTGATGCGCTGGGCGTACGGCCCGGTGATGATCTGCGTGTCCGGCAGGCTCCCGGTGCCGCCGTGGACCGCGCACTGGTTCAGGAACGCCTTCGCCTGATCGCGGTAGGTGGCGGTCGGGGCCAGTTCCACGTCGAACAGGTCGCCGAACGCGATGGGGTACACGCGGGCCGGGGCGTTGGGCAGGGTCATGCCGCTGTCCTCGCCGGTGCCGCTGGTGGTCGCGGTCGTCGCCATCGGTTTCACGATCTGTTTGATCACGTCGTACGCGTGATTGATGCCGGTCGTGTCGCCGTTGTTGCCGCTGGTGACGCCGGCGAGCGTGTAGTACGAGTTGAACCCGCGCGGGACGTAGGTGGGAACGCGGTAGCTGTTGGGCACGCCGTCGGTCTCGAAGATGACGATCTTCTGCGCGCCGCGCCGCGCGCTGCCGGTGCCCACGGCCTGCGCCGCGGTGATCGTGGACGACGACAACATGTTGTAGGCGTAGGCGAGGCCGGTCGCCGGGTCGGTGCCGCCGGACGAGTTCGGGATCTCGTCGGCACTGTACCCGCCGAGCGCGGTGTTGTACGGCCGGTACTCGCTCGTCACGTTGCCCCCGTCGATGGCGGTGAGCAGGCTCTTGGGGTAGAACAGGGCGTTCTTGATGGTCTTGAAGTTCTGGTTGATCGGCACCCGCACGCCGTTGTGGTGGCTGGTGGCGAAGAACACCATGCCGGCGTTGTCGTTGGGGTGGTTGTTCTTCACGTCGTCCAGCACCGCGTTCACGCCGGCCTTGAGCTGCCAGCACTGGGCCTCGTACGCCGTACCGGGCATCCAGTTCCCGTTCGCCGCGCCCATAAAGTCCATCATCGAGAGCGGCCCGAACCACAGGTGCAGGCGCGGGCGGCGCGGGCTGTCGGTGTACCGCATGTACGGCCGGCTCGCCACGTCGAGGAGCGGCTGCCACGAGAACTTGTACGTCGTCAGGTCCGAGCCGGTGATCGACTGCGTGCTCGGCGACCAACTGTCGGACGAGCCGTACATGTTCGCGGCGCTGGTGTAGTTCCCGATGCCGAGAACGAAGTCGATGTACGCCTTCCAGAACGCCTTATCGAGTTGCTGCTGCGCGCTGCCGGTGCCGGTGTTCACGTCGTCCGGGATGGACGAGTAGAACAGCACGCGGCCGGCGCGCAGGTTCGGGGGCAGCACCAGCGGCCCGCTCTTGATCCAGCGCAGGATCGCGGCGTAGTTCACCTGCGTGCCCGCGGTCGCGGTCAGCACCTGCCCGCCGGCGGTGTTGAACAGCACCTCGTTGATGCCGTCGACGGTGCCGGCGGTGTTCGTGGTGTTGTTGTCGGACTGCGCGTTCAGCGCGCCGCCCGACTTGTTGTAGAAGTAGCGCCGCCGCCAGTCGCCGGCCTGATACCCGGTGTCGCCGGGGTTGCCCGCCGGGGCGCGCGGGTCGGGCGGCCACACGTAGAACGTCTTGCCCCAGTACCCCGGCCCCATCGAGTACCCGACGAACCGGTCCGCGACCGGCACGAGGATGTTCGCCGTGTTGTTGCTGTTGTTCGTGAGGTACGTCGCCGGGTTCATCGGTGCGCCGCTGCCGCGCTGCGCCCGGTACTTCACGATGTCGAGGTCGTACCCGTACTGCTCCCAAACCGGGTCGCGGAAGTTGAGCCAGTCCGCGGTGAACGTGGGGGACGCGGTCGGGACCGCGGCGTAGCCGAGCAGGTCCGCCGCGTGGTACGCGGCCCGCGTGCTCGCGCTGCCGGTGGCCCAACTCGTCTGCGTCTTGTTGATGCTCCCGTCGCCGCGCCGCCACCGGTCGCCGTTGTAGTTCACGACGCCGTCGGTCATGGTGCCGTAGAAGCTCGGGGCCGGGATCGGGCCTTTCGGGTTGGCCTCGTTCCCCTTGTGCGTCGGGTCATAGCCGTCCCACGTGTACGTCACCGCGGTGTACGTGTTCGAGTTGCCGCCGCTCTCCGGCGGGCTCCAGCGGTGGAACGCGTTCAGCAGGTTCGGGCTCCCGTCGGCCTTCGTCGTCAGCGGGTACGCGGAGGTCGCGGGGGCGTTGATGTTGGTCGGGTCGAAGTAGAAGTTGCGCACGATGGGCGGCCCGCCCGGCGTGCTGATCGTGTAGTTGTTGCGCTGGATCGCCTCACCGCTCCCGTTGGCTTGGTTCGCCAGCGCGACGATGCCGCCCTGACCGGAGGCGTAGTGCCCCGCGGTCGGGACCAGCGGGTCCGGGTTCATCGACAGGTTGTTGAAGTTGAACGTGCTGCTGAACGCCATCGAGCCGGTCATGTCGATCGCGAACGCGATGTCGCGCGGCCGGTACACGGCCGTGGCCCGCGCCCCGCTCGGCATCGAGTTCACCCCGAACACGCGCATGAAGTACGTCGGCTGCGCCACCGTGATCGTCACCCGCAGCGCGGTCCACGACCCGCTGCTCGCGGTCACGGTCCCCCCGTTGCTCGTCACGTCGGTCCACGACGCCACTTGGAACGTTTGCGTCGCCGGGTTGTACAGGTACTGCCCGGCCTCGATCTTCGTGATCTGGCTGTTGCTGAAGGTGCCGCTCATGTGCGGGTTCGTCGTGGTCGCGGCCTGCAGGTTGGTCAGCGCGGCCGGCAGGTTGCTGTACGCCACACCGTCTTTGTTGTTGAGCGTGCGCGTGCCCACCAGCGCGGCAACGTCGGCCGCGTTCTGGCACTGGGTCCGCGACACGGCCAACATGCCGAGATCGACGGCGAGCGCCACGAACCCGAACAACCCGACGATGCACACGCCGAGCATCGGCAGCACCGTGCCCCGGCGAACCGCTCGCTTCGCGAACCGTGTGACGCGCATACGTAACGCCCCCCTCACCGGCGCGGACAGACCGCCGGACGCTGGGAGCCTAGTTCACGGTTCCGCCCGGTGCCGGGCCGTTCGGGGCAAAAATGCGGATTATGCCGGGGGAAGAAGAGAGGGCAGTGGGCAGTGGGCAGTGGGCAGAAAGGCAGAAAGGCAGAAAGGCAGAAGAGTTTGACAGGATAAACAGGATGAAGAGTGGAGTTGGCCCTCTCGTCCTGTCTCTGTTCATCGTGTTCATCCTGTCAAAACTCTTCTGCCTATCTGCATTTCTGCCCACTATCCCCTACTTCGCCGGTACGTCGCGCTCGGCGATCACGGCCAGTTCGGTCAGGCGCGCGGCGGTCACGCCGATGCGCTCGAAGCACTCGGCCACAATACTATTGGGGGTGGTGAACAAGGTGATGAGGAGGTCCATCGGGCTGAGGCTGGCGCGCCCGCAGTCGCAGGCCCGGCCGTGGGCGTCGCGCAACAGGCGGATCACGTTGTCGGAGAGGAACTCGCGGTTGAGCAACAGCGGCGGGACCGGGTCGGCGTTGCCCTGATGGAACAGGTCGCGGAACTGGTCGAGCAGGCCGGGCAGGTCGGCCCCCAGTTTGGTGGCCCACTTGAACACGCCCGAATCGGGCGCGGCCAGCAGACCCATGAACAGGTGCGGGGTGCGCACGCTGTCCCAGTTGGTGGCGCGGGTGTGACCCAGTGCCTCGCGGAGCACGCGCGTCGTAGCCTCGTCCAGAATATCCGGGCGGAGGCGGCCGCTGGGCAGGAAGATGTCGTCCACGACTGGACCCGTTTCCGTGTCGGGTGGCGGTCGGGCGGGGGCGGCCCACGGGGGCACGCGCTACGGGCACCGAAACCGCGCCGAGTGTGGAGTGATTATGTCGCGCGCCCGCGCGGCCCGCAAGGCGGCCCGCGTCACAGTTCCACACTTTTTCCTTGCCCGGCCCGCGGTTCCGGCCCACCATGAATCGCGCCACAGAGGAAGTTCCAAGTTCCAAGTTCCAAGTTCCGAGTTGAAGACCGCGAAAGTCGCGGTTTTCTCTTCAACTCGGAACGGGAGCTTGGAACTTGGAACTTGGAACTTCGAAGGAGTGACTCATGCAGCGCCGGGCTTGGGCCGTAGTCGGTGTAGTACTGATCGGATGGCTCGCGGGAACCGCCTCCCGCGCCGACGACACACCGACCGAGGCGACCGTAACGGACGTCGAGGGGAAAGAGGTCAAGGTAACGGCCCTCAAGTTCGGGACCGGCACGCGCCGCCTCGCGTGGCTCGCCGATGCCGCCGGTGCCACCGACGACGCCAAAAAGGGGCCGTTCGCGCTCGAACTGCGCGAGCCGCACTCCACCACCTACGCCAAGGGCATCATCACCTACGTCCCGGTCGGCGCGGTCGAGTCCATCAAGTACGACTACGACAAGCAGGTCGCCAGCGTCGCCGTGAAGGGCGTGGCCGAACCGCTGGCCGGCACCCTTCAGTACAAGGGCATCAACGTGCTGTCGTTCGGTGGCACCGCGGGCGACAAGGCCGCCACGTTCAGCGGCGGCGTCTTCACCAAGGATCACATCAAGGGCGTGGCGTTCCCCGGCGCGAAGCCGGTCGGCAAGCGCGGACCGGCCAACTGGCTCGTGCAGATCGAGCAACCGAAGGCCGAGAACCCGACCCTCAAAGCGTCCAACTTCAAGTTCCTGTACGTCATGCCCGGCGGCGTCGAAGTGCTGACCGACACCGCGACCGTGCGCAAGGGCGACCCGCTCAAACTCGACGACGCCGTGACCGCGTTCACCCCGGTCGCGGTGGACCCGAACAACCTGACGGCGGCAATCGAGGTGCAGATCGGCAACGTGGAGAAGATCGTCATCATCCCGCAACAGGTGGAAATGGGCGGGAAGATGGCGACGCTGGCCGGGTTGGTGGGCGAGGTGGACGCCGGCTGGAAGCTGTTTCCCCTGCACACCATCAAGGGCATGAAGCGCCCCAAGAAGGATTAGCGCCTTTGGCGAGGGGGGGCTTACGCCCCCTGTTCGATCCGGCCCGTTCGGTCCATGCGGTCACGGCTCGGTTGCACCTAGTCCCGGAACGATCGTTGGCGACTCCGCACACTTCGGACCCGGTACGACGCTCGGGACTCCGGTGCGCGGGGCCTACTCCATCACCACGTTATCGAGTTGTCCGGTGTCGTCCCCGTCGCGATACTCGCCGCGAATCCAGAGCCGCTTGAGTGATTTTAGCACCGCCTTCATTTCGTCCTCGTTCGCCTCCTTGCCGGTGGCCTTGACCTTCCAACCCGTCGATGCCGTTAGCGGAATCTTGTAACTGGTCCACGTCGTAGCGGGATGCTTGGGGAGCTTGAAGACAAGGGTCGTCGTCTCGCCTTCGAGGATCACGTCGGAATCTTCGAACTGGAAATCCGTTCGGGACTGGGTCAGGTCGAACGACAAGGTCTTTCCGTAGGACGCGGACCGGTTGCCCAAGAACTTTGCGGGCGCGACCCAGTACCACACCCCGCCCACCGCGTTGTCGTGCGCCAACACGTGCCCGCCGGGGTTCCCGCCGTCCTTGGTGTGGATCGGCTTGGCCCTCTGCGCGTCGCCGGCCACCACCCAGCCGTCGTCATCCGTGTCGAAGGTGCTGGCGACCGTGTTCGTTGTCGGGGCGACCAGTTCCTTCACGCGAATGTTGCGGAACTTGGTTTCCTCCCGGTAGCTCTGCAACCCGATTCGGCCCTGCTTGCGGTCGAGTTCTCTCTGAAAGTAGCTGCGGAAGCCCGTGAGTTTCGAGAGGTCCACGTCGTTGACCAGTTTGCCGTTCACGGACACCTTGACCCGCCGGTCACGAAACTCGATCTCGACCGCGTGCCACGCACCGGGCGCAAGCTCACCAACGGGGGTGATCGGTTTCTTTTCACTGCCTTGGACGAAGATCAAGGCCCCGGGGCCCAACGCGTTCTTCCCGGTGTCCCGGAGCTGTACTTCCAATCGACATCCCCTCCCGTCGACGTGGTCCGGGCCGGTCCGAATCGCGACACTGCTGTGCGTGGCCGTCGGCTGCGGCTTGTCGAACAAGAACTCGAACCGCAGAACGTAGTCCCCGTACTCCTTCTCGGTCAACAGGCAGAACGTCTCGTTTCGCGTCGGGTTGCTCCGGGCGCTCAGATTGCCCCCCGCGTCCACGCGAAACGAGTCCGCGTTCTTGCCCGCGGTCCACCCGGCCAAATCTCGGCCGTTGAACAGCGGGACGAAGCCGGCTTCGGCCGCGGGCAACTTCGGCTCGAGTTTCGGGCTGACGGCCGGCGGCGGTTCTTCGACCACACGCGGCTCGGCCCGCGGATGGTCACCACCGATCACGGTGAGGGCGAGGCGCATCAGGAGCTTCGCGTCGCAGAAGACCACGAGCTCGTGTTGGCCCACGGTCAGTTCGATTTCCTTGGAAAGTTCCTCGCCGGTAATCGGCTTGTCGTCGAGTGTGAAACTGTAGCGCGTGTCTCTGAAGTCGATCCCCTTCACTTCGATCGTGACCTTAACCGTTTCGATCCTGACGACCGGTTGCTCGTTCCGCGTGAAGTAAATGGCGGCCAGCCCCCCCACGATCAGCAGCGCGAAGGCGACGAAGATCCAGCGCGGGGTGCGGTGTCTCGTGGCGGCGGCTTCGATGGCGGCGGTGGTTTCCGCCTTCTCGATCTTCCGCTGCCGAGACACCACTTCAAACAACTCGGCCAGCTTCCGGGTGTCGGTACTCAGGCCGGCCCCGCCGCCGGTATCGGGCTTCGGTTCGACGGCCCAAGCCAGCTCTTCGCCCGCGTTCACCGGCGGGTGGAGGTAGCCGTCGACGGCGTCTGCGAGCTCCCGCATCGACGCGAACCGTGCCACAGGTTCTTTCGCCATCGCCTTCAGGCAGATCGCTTCGAGCCGCGGGTTCACGCCGGGCCGGCGAGCCGACGGCGGTTCCGGGTCGAGCAGGAGAATCTGGCCGATGACTTCGTGTACCGAACCGGAGAACGGCCGGGACCCGGCCAGAAGTTCGTACATGATGATGCCGAGCGAAAAGATGTCGCCCTCGGGGCCGACGTCCTTCGCGTCGCCCTTCGCCTGCTCCGGCGACATGTACGCGGGGGTGCCCATCACCATCCCGCTCCGCGTCTCGCGCGCGTCGCCCTGAGCCGTGCGCCGCGCCATGCCGAAATCCATCACGACGATGTCTTTGCGGTCCTTGTCGAACATCACGTTCGCGGGCTTCAGGTCGCGGTGAATGACGCCCTTGTTGTGCGCCTCCTCGAGGGCCAACGCGATCTTGTGGACGATAACCGCGGCCTGCCGTTCCGGGAGGGGTTCGGCGCGCGCCCGGAGCAGTTCGGCCAGTGATTGACCGGGCACGAGCGACATAACGATGTAGGGCTGCCCCGCGTGCTCGCCGACTTCGTGAATGCGGCAGACGTTGGGATGGTCGATGGCCGCGGCGGCGCGGGCTTCCTTCAGGAAGCGGTCACGGTCGGCGGGAGTGGGAAGCGTGTCCGCGATCGGCACCTTCAGCGCGACCTCACGGTCCAAGCTCGGATCGTAGGCCCGATACACGCGGCCGAACGCGCCGGTGCCGAGGACGGCCCGCAGTTCGAACCGGTTGATCCGGCTCAGACTCGGCGGCTGGTCCGCGGGACGCGCGACCGTGGGAGCGTACCCCGAGCTTTCCGATCGAACGCTCTCGACACCGACCCCGGTCTCGCCCGTTCCGCGGTGCGAGTTCAGTTCCGCTTCGACCGCGGCCAGCGCGGCGCGGAGCGCGGCGCGCTCGGGTTCCAGCGCCGCGGCCAGATAGTCTTCGACGCGGGGGTTGTGGCCGGCCCGCCATTCGCGCTCGAACGAGTCGCACGCCGCGTCCACGCGCTCGGCGGCCGACAGGGGAGTGTTGGTGACGGCCATGACGGCTCTCCGCAAGTAGGGAACCAACCCGCGAGCGTACATTCCCGACCGCGACCGGTTCCCGACAGGCATTCTGAAGTTTATTCGCTCGCGCTCGGGCCCCACGCGGTTTCCCACTTGAGGCGGACGAGGGCCAGTTTGCGCTCGACCTTGCGCTCGGTGCAGTCGAGGCGGTCGGCGATCTCGCGATTGCGGAAACCGAGGAGACGGAGAAGGGCGAAGTCGCGTAATTCCGGGCCGAGCTGATCGAGCAGTTCCTCACAGTGCAGGTCGAACTCATCGGGCGGAAGTGCGGCGGCGATCTCATCGAGCGCGAGGGGCGAACCGTCGGGGCGGGTCAGGGTGCCTTCGCCGATCACGCGCCCGCCGCCGCGCTTCTGGGCCAGTTCCCGTCTCACCTGCTTCCGCGCCTTGTGTGCCGTGATGACACCGAGCAGGTTCCACAACTCGTCGCGGTCGTGAACGTGGAACTCGCCGGCTTTCACCCTCAGGCAGAACGACGCGAACGCACTCAGCGCCGCGTCGTCGGCGTCCGCCGCCCGCTGGGGTCGCCCGGCCAGTGCCCGACGCGCGAGCGCAACCAGCCGTGGGAAGAACCGCGCCCAGAGTTCTTCGGCCGCGTTGGAATCGCCGTCGCGCAGTTGCTCGAAGAACCGTGTGACGGAACCGCTCAGACGGGAGACCGACGCGGGAGTATCCATTGAACTGGTATTCTCGCATACCGCTCGGCCGCTAGACAAGGCCCCACGTGTCGCCGATACTGACCGCCGCCCCCACACCTTCCTAGGAGCCTCTCATGCGTTCCTCTGCGCTGATCGTCGCCGTCGCGCTCACCGCGTCCCTCGCCGGGGTCCGGGCCGAGCCGCCGAAGCCGGAGAAGTTCGACGACACCGGGTTCGTCCAAATCTTCGACGGCAAGACACTCGACGGCTGGAAGCAGTCCGCCAAGACCGGGCACAGCGGTAAGAGCAAGAACAAGAGCGCCGGCAAGTGGGTCGTCGAGAAGGGCGCGATCGTCGGCAGCCAAGACGAACCCGGCAACGGGGGCATCATCATCACCGAGAAGGAGTACGGCGACTTCGAGGTGGCGCTCGAGATGAACAACGACGACGGCCCCGACAGCGGGCTGTTCCTCCGCAGCACCGACACGGGCAAGTGCTATCAGGCGATGATCGACTACCACAAGGGCGGCAACCTGATGGGCATCTACGGCGAGGGCATCGGGGGCAAGCCGCACGTCCGCAACTTCGACTTCACAACGGACGTGACGAAGATCGCGGTGAAGGAGTACAAGGAGTTCCCGTGCCCGGTGACGGCCGAAGACTGGCCCAAGTTCTGGAAGCACGGCGAGTGGAACGAGGTCCGCGCGCGCATCGAGGGCAACCCGCCGAAGATCACGACGTGGATCAAGGGCGTCAAGTTCATGGAGTACCAAGACACCGAGAAGCGGCTGGGCGACAAGGGCGGCATCGCCCTACAGGTCCACGGCGGCGGCGACTATACGAAGCAGTTCGTCCGCTACCGCAACATCCGCGTCAAGGAACTGAAGAAGTAGACGGACGCGGCGCGAGGGCTTACGATGGGGCGAGTTCTCGCCGCCGACCCGCCGGGCCGCGCTCATGTCGCTTCGCATCGTTTGCCCAAACTGTAGCGCCGCGCTGACGCTGGGCCGCGCTCCGGCCCGCGGGTGGGTCCACTGCCCCCGGTGCACGGGGCGGATCGATCTCGCGGCCCCGGTCGCCGAAGAGTTACCGCCCGACGAACCCGACGCGCCCGCGCCACCCCCCGCGCGGGCGCGCGCCCGGTCGGTCGGCGAGTCGCTCGCGCGCGCCGCGATCCCCCTCGGTTACGTCCTGTTCGTGCTCGTGCCGATGATCTTCACGATCCGGTTCGCGATGCAACAGTTGGAGAAGCCGAAGGAACCCGCCGCACCGGTCGATGTGGCCGAGGACAACCCGCCGCGCGCGGAGTTGGAACCGAAAGCGAAGGGGCCGCGGCCCAAGAAGAAGCGTCCCATCGAACCCGAAGAGGTGATCCCGCCCGTGCAGCCGGTGCCGGCCGTTCCCGGCCCGCGCGACGCGCCGCCGCCGCGCGACCTGAGTGCGGAACTCGACGCGGCCGTTCTCCGGTCGCGCGACCCGAACCCGTCGGCCCGGCGCGGGGCCGCGCCCGCGCTCGCGCGGTTCCTTTCCAAGTCCGATCCCACCGTGCGCCGCAAAGCGATGATGGCGCTGAGCGAAATGAGCGGCGACGCGGAGCCGGCCCGCGCCGCGGTGCGCGCGGCCACCGACGACCCGGACGAGGTCGTTCAGTTGCTCGCCCGCCGCGCGCTCGTGAGCATCGACGCCGCGGAGCGCGCCCGCAAGGAACTTTTCGCCCTCGCCGGCGAACTGAGGGCGAAAGGGACGGACGCCCGCGTCGCGGCGCTCAACAAGATCGCCGGGTACGGCAAGGGCGCGGCCACCGTGGGCGACGCCGTGATCGACGCGCTGCGCGACAAGGAGAAGGCGGTGCGCGACGCCGCGGCCGAGGCGCTGGCCCGGTTCCACCCGGACGCCAAGACGATTGCCCTGTGCGTGACCGGCCTTCAGGCGCGCGACCCGAAGGCCCGCATCGAGACGCTCGACCAGATCGGCGCGCTCGGGGCCGAAGCGAAGGGCGCGAGCGAGTACCTGATCGAGGCCATGCTGGACAACGGGCCGGGCGTGCAGGCCGCGGCGTTCAAGGCGATGGAGCGCGTGAACCCGCCGCTGCACGTGCCCCTCGTCACGGTCTTCCACGGCCAACCGAACCAGCGCCGCGCGGCCCTCGACCGACTGGCCCAGTTGGGCGCGGACGCGGGGTGTACCGTCCCGCTGCTGCTGGTGTGCAACGACAAGCCGCAGTTGTGGGGCACCGATCCGCACTACGACCTGTTCCCGGCGATTGCCAAGATCGCGCCGCACGACCGGCGGTTCGTGGCGGCGGTGCTGGCCTCGGTCGCCGCGCCGAACCCCGCCAACAGCGCTCCGACCCGCGCGCGGCGGCTCGCCGGTCTCGCACAGCTCGACGCCATCGACGCCGACGCCCGGAGCAAGGTGGACGCGCTGGCGACCGGGCTCGCCGACAAATCGACGCAGCCCGCGGTGATCGCCGCGCTCGCGGAGTACGGCGCGGACGCCAAGCCCGCACTGCCCGCGCTCAAGGAACTGACCGCGTCCCCGACCGAGGCCGTGCGCACCGCCGCCGTCGCCGCCGTCGTAAAGATCGAAGCGGCGCTCGCCGACAAGTGACACCGCGCGGCGCAACTGTTGACCTCGTGCCGGAGCGGGCGCGCCGCTACTCTGAACGGGCGAAAAGGAGACCGCGCCATGGTGCCGATGCCGACCCTCACCCCGCCCCCGGTTCCCGCGGGCCGCGCCGCGACCGGGCCGCGCGCCTTGCTGTAGACCGTCGAGCAGTTCCATTACCTCGGCGACCTCGACACGTTCGAGGGCCGGCGGGCCATGCTCATCGACGGGGTCATCATCGAGGACGCGCCCATGAACCCGCCGCACCGGATCGCGCTCGAGCTGACCGAAGCCGCGCTGCGTACTGCGTTCGGGGCCGGCTGGCGCGTGTGCTGCCAGATGCCGCTCGTTCTCGGTCAGACCACGGACCCCGAACCGGACGTCGCCGTTGTCGCGGGTTCGCCGCGCGGCACGACCGCACACCCCACGACCGCGGCGGTCGTGGTCGAAGTGCCCGATTCGTCGCCGCGCTACGACACGACAGTGAAGGCGGGGCTGTACGCGGCCGGCGGGGTTCCCGAATACTGGGTGCTGGACGTGGCCGCGCGGCAACTGCTGGTGTTCCGCGACCCGAAGCCCGACCCCGGCGCAACCCACGGCCACACCTACGCCACGCAACTCACGCTGAGCGCCGCGGACGCGGTCGCCCCGGGCGCGGTCCCGAATGTAACGCTGCCGGTTGCGGACTTGCTACCGTAGCCCGCATATGTTCAATTACAGAGTGCGATATTGCCCCTGTTCGGGAGTGCCGATCATGCGTGCCGTACATTGGGTTGCCGCCGCGGTCGTCGCGTGCGCCGCGGCTTGGGCCGGACTGACCGTTGTCGCGCAGGACGCCAAGCCCGCGGACCTGAGCGCGCTGCGCGAGGCCGTGGACGCCGCCGCCAAGCGCGGCGACAACGTGGACGAGATCCGCACCGCGCTGGCCGCACTCGAGAAGGCCAAGCCGACCCCGGCCGCCGGGCGCGTGCCCGACGAATTGCAGGCACTCCGCAACGCCGTCGATGCCGCGGCCAAGAAGGGCGAGAACGTGGACACGATCGCCAAAGAACTGGCCGCGGTCGAGGTGGCCGTCGCCGGCAAGTCGCTGGCGAAGCCGGTCACGGAACCGCCCCGCCCGACGGACCCGACGCGCCCGAACCCGATTCGGCCCATCGTGCCGTTCCCGCAGCCGTTCCCGGTGATGCCGAACCCGCGCGCCGGCGGCGTTGACATCGAGATGTTCAACAAGGCGATGGAGCTACGCCGCAAGGCCGTCGAAGCGATGGTGAAGAACCCGAACGACGAGGCGGTGCGCAAGGAGATGCAGAAGTTGCTGGCCGAGGCGAACGAGATGCTGCTGAAGGCCGCGCGCGGGGCGAACCCGGACCCGGCGCTCCCGATCCCGTTGCCGCTGCCCGTCGTGCCGCCGGACTTCCCCGCGTTCCCCAACTTCCCGGACGTCGGCCGCCTGCCGGAGCGCGCCCGCCTCGGCATCCGCCTCGAGCGCGTGCCGGCCGTCGTGGTCGATCAGCTCGGCCTCGAGGCCGGGGTCGGCATCGCGGTCACGATGGTCACGCCGAACTCGGTCGCCGAAAAGGTCGGCCTGAAGGTTCACGACATCATCGTCGAGTTCGCCGGCAAGCCCGTGACCGACAGTACCGACGACTTCATCCGCCGCGTCAACGCGGTCAAGGCCGGCGAGAAGATCGACATCGTCGTGCTGCGGAAGGGGAAGAAGGTCGAGGTGAAGGGGGTTGAACTGCCCGCAGTCGCACAACCGCGGGTGCCGCAACCGGGGTTCCCGGTGCTGCCTCTGCCGGGCCTGCTGCCGGAACCGCCGGACGGCCGCGACCTGCCGCCGATCGCGCCGGTGGTTCCGCCGCTGAACCCGCTGCCCGCGCCGGTCCCGCCCATCGGCGACCTGCCGGTTGAGGTGCGCGCTTTTGCCGAGCCTGTAGTGGACCTCGGCGACCTGAAGGACGCAATCGCGGCGGCCGAGAAGCGCGGCGAGAACGTGGCCGCGATCCGCGAGGCCGCGGCGAAGCTGGAGAAGGCACTGGCGAAGGGCGTGAAGGCGGGCGAGGCCCCGCCGGAACTGACGGCCCTTCGCGACGCGGTCGAGGCCGCGGCCAAGAAGGGCGAGAGCGTCGAGCCGATCTCGGCGGAACTGGGCAAGGTCGAGAAGGCGATGACCGGGCGCGCGTTCGAGCGCCCGAAGGCCGTGGACCCGCCGCGCCCGGTGCGGCCGGAGCCGCCCCCGTTCCGTGGCGGCGGGCGCATCGTCATCGGCGGCGGCGGGCGCGTCGTCATCGGCGGCGGGGCCGGCGGCTTCAACTCCACCTCCGTCAGCATCTCCAACGGGACGTTCACCGTGCGCGCCCGGCAGGGCGACGTGACCTACACCATCACCGGCTCGACGAACGGGACCGAGGCTCCGAAAATCATCATCAAGGACGGCGACAAGACGACCGAAACGGACGACCTCAAGAAGGTGCCCGAGGCGCACCGCCCCGCGGTCGAGCGGCTGCTCGGCATGGTCCAGCGCGGGTAAAATCGGTCCGAGTCCCGACGACACAGCAACAGGAGGGGCGCGCGCGGGCGCGCCCGGATTTCACGATGACCGAAGTGACCCCGCCCCCGACCGACCCCGCCGATGACCTCGCCGCGGCCCGCGCCAAACTCGACGCCGCGGAACAGGAACTGCACAACTACAAGCTCCGGCTCGCGGACTTCGAGAACACCCGCAAGCGGCTGCTGCGCGACGCCGAGGTCGACCGCAAGTACGCCGCCGAGGGGCT
Source organism: Planctomycetota bacterium (assembly GCA_016872595.1). Classification (GTDB taxonomy): domain Bacteria; phylum Planctomycetota; class Planctomycetia; order Gemmatales; family Gemmataceae; genus Gemmata. The sequence continues at coordinate 44,526 of VGZJ01000005.1, read as the reverse complement.
GGTGCGCGACCTGCTCGCACCGCTCGACAACCTCGCGCGCGCCCTCGACGCGGCCAAGCGCGCCGGCGACACCGGCCCGCTCGCCACCGGCGTGGCCGCGACCGCGCTCCAGCTCCTCGACGCCCTCAAGCGCCACGGGGTCACGCCCATCGCGGTCGAACCCGGCGCCGCGTTCGACCCGAACCTGCACCAAGCCGTCATGCAGCAGCCCGACAGCGGCTTCGAACCCGGCCACGTGGTGCAGGTGGTGCAGCAGGGGTTCGCGCTCTACGACCGCGTCCTGCGCGCCGCCTCCGTGATCGTGGCGGGGTAACGAGGCGCGCCGCGATCGCCTGCGGCTCGCGGCTGACTGTGGCGCGCCTTCAATCTGCAATCCAATATCTTCAATCCGAAATCCCATGCCGACCTACGACTACCGCTGCAACGCCTGCGGGCACACGTTCGACGAACTGCAATCGTTCAACGACGCGCCGCTGACCAAGTGCCCGCAGTGCAAGAAGAACAAGCTGGAGCGGCTGTTCGGCGGGGGCGGCGCGATCATCTTCAAGGGCGGCGGGTTCTACGAGACCGACTACCGCCGCGCCGGGGAGAAGGCGGAAAAGGCCGAGGGCGACGCGCCCAAGACCGAGGCGAAAGAGGCGAAGGCCGACGCGCCCGCGCCCGCGGCCAAAGAGACGAAGACCGAGAGCAAGCCGGAACCGAAGGGCGATTCCGGCGGGACGGGCGGCGGCAAGAAGAAGGGGAAGTGAGCGGGCGCGGGTTGTCCCGGTTGTCGGGATAATTTCCGAAGTCCGGGTGGGGCCGATCCGATGAATAGTGTGCGGTGTCCGATCTGCGACGCGACCATGCCGGGGAGCTGGCACGAGTACCCCGATTACCCGTTCTGCTCGGCGCGGTGTCGCAAGATCGATTTGGGGCGCTGGCTCGACCAGAAGTACGCGATCCCCGACCCGACCCCGCCGGACGCCGCCGATTCCGGCGACGCCGAGTGACCGCCCGCCCGCTGTTCCCCCGGCCGATACTCCGGCCGCTCTCATATAGATCTCTCGAAGGCCGCGCGTCGCGACGCGCGGCCTTCGGTATTTTCGGGTACACTGCCCGTGTGACCTTCCTCATCGACGGCTACAACCTGATGTTCGCCGCGGGGCTGGCGGGCCGCACGACACCGGCCGCGCACTTCGAGCGCGCCCGCGCGCGGTTTCTCGACTGGCTCGCGGACGGCGCGACGGGCCGCGCCGAACTGCGCGTCGTGTTCGACGCGCAACAGGCCCCGGCCGCGTCGCTCGAATCGGCCCACCGCGGCGTGCGGGTGCGGTTCGCGTTCCGCCAGACCGCGGACGACCTCATCGAACAGATATTGGCGACCGAGCCGCGCGCGGACCGGCTGGCGGTGGTGTCGAACGACGCGCGCGTGCGCGAGGCCGCCCGCCGCGCCGGGAGCGCCGTCACGAGTTGCGAAGAGTTCATGGATTGGCTCGTTCTTGGCGAGCGGGGGGCGTCAGCCCCCTGTTCGGACAAGCCGGAAGAAGATAAGCCCGCGCCCGGCGACGTCTCCGACCTGCTCGCCGAGTTCAGCAAGCCCAAACCGTAGCGCTGAACCCGCGGCGCGCGCGGCGTGTCCTCGCCCGTATGGACGCACCCGCGACGTTTCTGGTGTTCGGCGACCTGCACGGGCGCATCCTGCCGGCGTTCCGGTTCGGCGCGTACTGGGCCGCGCGCACCGGGCGCGCGCTCGCCGGGCTGCTCCAAGTCGGCGACATGGGCTACTACACCGACCTTTCCCACTGCGACAAAGCGACCCTTCGGCACGCGAAAGACGACCCGCTCGAACTCGGCGCGCTCGATGTCGTCGTGCGCACCGACATCGCGGACCGCGTGTTCGACGCCGCGGACTCCACCTTCGACCTGTGGTTCACCGCGGGCAACCACGAAGACTTCGACGAACTCGAACGGTTCGCGCGGGCCTCCGGCGACCACCAGCGCGACTTCGCGGTGGACGCCTACTGCCGCGTGCGCGGCATCAAGGACGGCGAAGTGTACCCGTTCCCGCGCGGGCCGAAGGTCGCGGCGGTGTGGGGCGTGGACGGCGACGGCCCGAACGCGCGGCAGAACCTCCCGCCGCACGGCTACATTCACGAGCGCGCGGTGGACCGGCTGACGGTCGAAGCGTTCGACGTGCTGCTGATGCACGACGGCCCGCCCGACGCCAAGCGCCCCGGCTGCGGCAGCGAACTGCTCCAAACGCTGATCGAACTGGCGCACCCGCGGTTCGCGTTCTTCGGGCACTACGGCGGCGACGGCAGCCGCATCGAGCGCGACGACAGGAGGGGGGATCGGGGGGAACCCGCTGGGGGTTCCGCCCACCAGCAGACCGAGGTTTATCACCTCGCGGGGTTCGAGATGCGCACGCGCGACGGCCACCCCGAACGCGGCAGCGTCGGCGTGCTGGAGTGGGCCGACGGCGACGGCACGTTCGCGTTCGTGGACGCCGCCGACCTGAAGCCGTTCACGCGCCACAACTGGAAGTGGGTGTGAGCTTCTCCTCACCCTTCCTTACCAATTCTGCCGATGTTACCGATTGGGCTACTGCGATTGCGGCCGACGGGCGCGCGCTGCTAATCTGAGCGTATGAACATGCTCACCACTCCTGACACACTGTTCGCCCTCGAAGACAATCAGGGGGCCGACACCCCCCGCGCGCCGAAGGTGGTGGCGCGCGCGGCGCTCTACGCCGATGTCGTCTTCGACCGGCCGCTCGATCACGCCTACACCTACGCCGTGCCCGACGATCTGGTTGCGAAGGTCGGCGTCGGCAAGCGCGTCGAGGTGCCGTTCGGTAAGGGCGGCAAGGCCACCACCGGGTTCTGCGTCGGTGTGTCCCACGAGCCGCCCGACAACGGCTACGAGATCAAGTCCGTGGCGCGCGTGCTCGACGACGACGCCATCGTCGACGATCACCTGATGAAGCTGACGCGGTGGATGGCGGACTACTACCTGTGCGGGTGGGGGCAGGTGCTGCACGCGGTCGTGCCCGCGGGCGCGAGAGAGAACGCCGGCACGCGCGTGGCGTCGTTCGTCGAGCCGCTGCCGAAGGAGAAATTGCCGAACCCGCTGCCCACCGTCACCCCGCAACAGAAGACCGCGCTCGAGAAGCTGAAGAAGGAGGGCCGCCCGCTGGAAATGCTCCAGCTCGCGCGACTCGCGAAGTGTACCACGGGCGTCGTCGCGGGACTGGTGAAGAAGGGGCTGGTGCGCAAGTTCAGCGAGCGCATCGAGACCGAGGCCGCCGCGCCGAGCGAAGACACCGACGCGCTCGCGAAGCCGCAAGCGCCACTCGAATTGAACGCCGATCAGTCGCGCGTGTGGGAGCAACTCAAAGGCGCGCTGGCGACCGGCGGCTATCACCCGTTCCTGCTGCACGGCGTCACCGGCAGCGGCAAAACGGAAGTGTACCTGCGCGCCATCGAAGAGGTCGTGAAGCAGGGCAAGGAAGTCATCGTTCTGGTGCCGGAAATCTCGCTCACGCCGCAAACGCTGTCGCGGTTTGCGGGCCGGTGCGGGAACCTCGCCGTCCTCCACAGCCACCTGACCGACGCCGAGCGCGGCGGGTACTGGCGGCGCGTCGCCACCGGGCACATTCAGGTCGTGGTCGGCGCGCGCAGCGCCGTGTTCGCCCCGACGCGCAAGCTCGGCCTCATCGTCATCGACGAGGAGCACGAGAACAGTTTCAAGCAGGAATCGACCCCGCGCTACCACGCCCGCGACGTGGCCGTGATGCGCGCCCGGCTCGAAGGCATTCCCATTCTGATGGGGTCCGCCACGCCGAGCCTCGAGAGCTGGGCGAACGCCGAGCGCGGCGCGTACACGGTCCTCAGCATGCCCAACCGCGTCGAGAGCCGCCCGCTGCCCGCGGTGAAGCTGATCGACCTGCGGCACGAGCCGAAGACGCCCGGCAAGCACGGGGCCATCGGCCCGACGCTCGAAGACGCCATGCGAAAGACGCTCAAGGCGAAGGGCCAGATCATCCTACTGCTGAACCGCCGCGGGTTCAGCACCCACGTTCACTGTGAGGCGTGCGGGCACGTCGCGCAGTGCGCGCACTGCGACCTCGCGCTCACCTTCCACCGCACGAAGTCGGCGCTCGTGTGCCACTACTGCGGGTTCGAGACGGCCCCGTTCCAGAAGTGCCCGGCGTGCGAGCAGCCGTCCATGCGCTATCAGGGGTTGGGCACGGAGAAGCTGCAAGCGGAGATCGAGGAGAAGTTCCCCGGCAACGTGTGCCAGCGCATGGACTCTGACACGATGCAGAAACCCGGCAGCCACCAGCGCGTGCTGGACGCCTTCCGCGACGGCCTCATCCACATCCTCGTCGGCACGCAGATGATCGCGAAGGGACTGGACTTCCCCAACGTCACGCTCGTGGGCGTGGTGAACGCCGACGTGGGGCTGCACCTGCCGGACTTCCGCAGCGCGGAGCGCACGTTCCAGTTGCTCGCGCAGGTGGCCGGGCGCGCCGGCCGCGGCGACAAGGGCGGGCAGGTGCTCGTGCAGACCTTCACGCCCGAGCACCCGTGCATCACGCTGGCGTCGCACCACAACTACGGCGAGTTCGCGAAGCTGGAACTGGTCCACCGCAAGCAGCACAAGTACCCGCCCTACGAGCGCATGGCGCGGCTCATCGTGCGGAGCGAGAAGGAGGACGCGGCCAGCGCGTTCGCGGACACGCTCGCGGGCGCGTTCAAGGACGCGCTGAAGCGCGTACCCGCGCCGTCCGGCTTCGTGGCGCTGCCGTCCGCGCAACCAACGGACACGCCCGCGCCGCGCGCAACGGTACGGTTGCTCGGCCCGGCGGAGTGCCCGGTGTTCCGCTTGAACAACTTCTACCGGTTCCACTTCCAGTTGCAGTCCGAGAGCAGCGCGGTGCTGCACGACGTGCTGCGCACGGTGCTGGCCGTGGCGAAGCCGCCCGGCGGCGTCGAGTTCCAAGTGGACATCGACCCGTACAGCATGTTGTGAGCGTGCCCGGAAAAATCCGCGCTTGCCACTGGCGGTAAGCCCGTGCCCGCGTGTACCTTGACGGTACTGCGCGGTGTGCTATTACTCTCCCAACACCGCTCCGACTCGTAACGAAGGGGTTTCGCCAGTCATGGCCCACGTCGTCACCGCGAACTGCAACGACTGCAAGTACACCGACTGCTGCGTCGTCTGCCCGGTCGAGTGCTTCTATCAAGACGAGAAGATGCTGTACATCGACCCGGAGGACTGCATCGACTGCGAGGCGTGCGTTCCCGAGTGCCCGGTCGAGGCCATCTACTCCGAGCCCAACACGCCCGGCCAGTGGTCGAGCTACATCCAGCTCAACGTCGAGCGCGCCGCGGCGCTCAAGGCCGCGGGCGGCGACGCCCACGTCACCGAGAAGAGCCCCGCCAAAGAGGGGCCGGACTGCAAGAAGAAGTAGTCGAAGGTCACAACGTCGCAAGTCGTAAAGTCGAAGACCGACGAGGTGTTGCGGTTCGCCGCGCGCTCCGGTTGGTATTCTGACTTTACGACCTTCGACTTTACGACCTTCGACGAGACACCATGACTGGTCTGCTGCTGATCCAACTCGGCACGCCGGACGCGCCCACCGCGGCGGCGCTCAAGCCGTACCTGCGCCAGTTCCTTTCCGACCCGCGCGTGATCGAGAATCAGGGCTGGAAGTGGAAGCTGATCCTGCGCCTGTTCATCCTGCGAAAGCGCCCCGCGGAGTCCGCGGCCAAGTACGCCCGTATCTGGGACGCGAAGACCGGCTCCCCGCTGCTGCACTACACGAAGCGCCAAACGGAACTGCTGCAGGCACGGTTCCCGGCCAACCCGGTGCGGTTCGGCATGATCGTCGGCAACCCGCCGTTGCGCGACACCCTCGCGCAGATGGTTGACGCGGGAGTGACGAAGCTCGTCGCGCTGCCGATGTTCCCGCAGTACTCCGCGACCTCGTTCGCCAGCGCCACCGACACGCTGTTCACCGCGCTCAAGACGGTGCGCCGCGTGCCCGCGGTGCGCGTCGTGCCGCCGTACTACGATCACCCCGCGTACCTCGACGCGCTCGAAGCGAGCGTCCGCGATGACCTCGCGAAACTGTCGTGGGAGCCGGAACACTTCGTCATCAGCTTCCACGGCATCCCGCAGAAGTACGCCCAGAAGGGCGACCCCTACGCGACGCACTGCGTCCGCACCGCGCAGGCACTGGTGAAGCGCATGGGCTGGCCGCGCAATAAGTGGACGCACACCTATCAATCGCGCTTCGGGCGCAGCGCGTGGCTGAAGCCGTACACCGACGACGTGCTGACCGAGCTTGCTAAGAAGGGCACGAAGCGCGTCTACGTCGCCCTGCCGGGGTTCACGGCCGACTGCCTCGAAACGCTCGACGAGATCGGCACCGAGAGCCGCGAGGTGTTCGAGCACGCCGGCGGCGAGCACCTCAAGAGCGGCACCTGCCTCAACGACCACCCCAAATGGATCGACGCGCTGGAGCGCGTCCTGCGCGAAGAGGGCACCGGCTGGCTGTGACCGGCGCGGGCTGTGCGGGCGGCGCGGCGGGTCGTAAGGTTCTTGCATGACACCCACCACGCCTGACGCTCCCAAGAAGTCCAATCACGCCGCGCTCGGCATCGTCTGGCTGGTCGTGTTCATCGACCTGCTGGGCTTCGGCATCGTGCTGCCCGTGCTGCCGCGCCAAGTCGATCCGTACCTGAAACACTTCGGGTTCTCGGCGGTCGCGGAGGGCGCGATCATCGGCGTACTGTTCTCCGTGTTCTCGCTCATGCAGTTCGTGTTCAGCCCGATGTGGGGCCGCGTCTCGGACCGCATCGGCCGCCGCCCGGTGCTGCTCATCAGCCTGCTGGGGTCGGTCGCCTTCTACGCGCTGTACGGCTACGCGGTGTCGCTGCCGGCGAGCGACGCGGGCCTCGCTCTCGTGCTGCTGCTGCTGTCGCGCGTGGGTGCGGGCATCGCCGGGGCGAGCGTCGGCACCGCGGCGGCCGTCATCGCCGACTGCACGCCCCCGGAGAAGCGGGCCAAGGGGATGGCGCTCATCGGCATCGCGTTCGGCGCGGGGTTCACGCTCGGGCCGCTCATCGCGTACTTCGGCTTGGCGGTGTTCGCGAAGGAGCCGTGGGGCGTCGGCGCGCTCGCCTCCCTCCTGTCGCTCGTCGCGCTCGTCATCGCGCTGCTCGCGTTCAAGGAGACGAAGAACCCGGACCACAAAGCCGGGAAGGAGTTCTTCAGTCTGACGAAGACGCGCGAGGTACTGGCGATGCCGACCGTGGGCGCGCTGGTGCTGGTCTACTTCCTCGCGATCTTCGCGTTCGCCAACTTCGAGGCCACGCTCGCGCTGCTCACCAAGTCCGCGTTCGACATGAGCGACGACGACAACTTCCTCGTGTTCGCGTTCGTCGGCGGCGTACTGATGTTCGCGGGCGGCTCCTATCGCGGCATGGCGAAGAAGCGCGGCGAGTTGAAACTGCTCCAGATGGGGTTGGGCCTGATGATTTTGGGCCTCGCGCTGGTCGGTGTGGTGGCGCTGCTGGCCTCAATGCCGGGCACGCGCGGCGCGGGCTACGTGAAGCCGCTATTCTACGTCTCCGCAGCAATCGCCGTGACCGGGTTCGCGTACCTGAACCCGTCGGTGTCGGCGCTGGTCTCGAAGCGCGCCGACCCGGCCCGGCAGGGCGAGGTGATGGGCGTGAACCAGTCGTTCGCGTCGCTCGGCCGCATCCTCGGCCCGTTCCTCGGATCGGTCTTGTTCAAGGCCGAACCTTCGCGCACACTGCCGTATCTGGCCGCCGTCCTCACGCTACTGCTCGTCGGCGCGCTGCTGCCCAAGATCAGAGGCGAACGGCCGGTGTGAGTCGCGCACTGTCGGAAGGGATGCCGATGTCGTTGGACCGGATCGACGCGCGACGGATCGCGCTCGTCAAGCCGAGCGCGCTGGGCGACATCGTTCACTCGCTGCCCGTTCTGACGGCGCTGCGCGCCCGGTTCCCCGCGGCCCGCATCACGTGGGTCGTGAACCGCGCCTACGAGTCCCTTCTGACCGGCCACCCGGACCTGACCGACACCCTGCCGTTCGACCGCGGCGCGTTTAAGGGCGTGCGCGCCGTCGGCGCGCTGTGCTCGTTCGTCGCGGGGATGCGCCGCTGCCGGTTCGACCTCGTCATCGACATGCAAGGGCTGTTGCGCAGCGGGCTAATGGCGTGGGCCAGCGGCGCGCCGCGCCGGGTCGGGTTCCGCGACGCGCGCGAGGGGGGCCGGTACGCCTACACGCACAAGATCGCGTCGCCCGCGCGCGACACCGGGCACGCGGTGGACCGCATGTGGGCCGTGGCCGAGGCGTTTGGCGTCGGCCACTTGCCGAAAACGTTTCGCGTACCGCTACAACCGGCCGAGGTGAGCGCCGCGCGCGACACGCTGGCGGCGCTGCCGCGCCCGGTGGTCGCGGTCGCGATCGGGGCGAAGTGGCTCACCAAGCGCTGGCCCCCGGCGCACTTCGCGGAGGCGCTGAACCGTGCCCATTCGCACTTCGGCGGCTCGTGCGTGTTCATCGGCGCGCCCGATGACACCGCGTTGTCACTAGAAGTCGCATCGAAGCTGCGCGGCCCGGCGCTCGACCTGACGGGCCGGACCTCGCTCCCGCGCTTGGCCGCGGTGCTGTCGCAGTGCGACGCGATGCTGGGCAACGACACTGGCCCGCTGCACCTCGCCGCGGCGCTGGGCGTGCCGTGCGTGGCCCCGTACCTGTGTACGCGGGTCGCGCTGCACGGCCCCTACCAGCAGTCGTCGCGCTGCGTAGAAACGAACGTCGCGTGTGCGGGCAGCTACCTCAAGAAATGCGGTAACATGGCCTGTATGCCGGAGCTGACCGCCGACCGGCTCTGGCCGAAGCTCGCGGAGACACTCGACGCATGGCGCTCGCAACACAGTTCCCGTTCCGCCTGATCCTCGCGAGCGGCTCGTGGGGCCGCAAGTGGCTGATGGAGCAGGCCGGCTATCCGTTCGAAGTGAAGCCCTCGAACATCGACGAGCCGACCGAGGCCCGGTTGGGCGACTGCCGGCACTACGTCGGCGAACTGGCGTGGCTGAAAGCCGAAGCCGTCGCGCTGAAGGAGCCGGACGGCCTCATCATCGCCGCCGACACCGTGGGCTGGCTGCACGGTAAGGTGATCGGCAAGCCCGACGACGAGGCCCACGCCGGGCGCATCATCACGTCGCTGTCCGGCACCGTCCACGAGCTATGGACCGGCGTGTGTCTCTGGCACCGCCCGACGAACTGGCAACTGTGTTGGCAGGAGCGGAGCCTCGTGCGCATGAAGGCGCTGACCGACGACGAGATCGCCGATTACCTGAAAACGCGCAAGTGGGAGGGTTGCAGCGGGGCGTACTCCATCGAGTTCCCCCACGACCCGTACCTGACGATTGAGGAAGGCAGCACGAGCAACGTCGTCGGCCTGCCGATGGAGTCGCTGGCGAAGGCGCTGGAGTGGATGAAAACCATTGGCGAACGGCCGGCTTACGCCGGCCGGTGAGACTTGTCGAGGCAACAATGGAACCGCGCAACATCGGTGTTCGATACTTGATCGTCGGCGCGAGCGTTCCGTATTGCGCCGCGCTGGTCGGCTGGATGGCTCTCGCTGTCGCGCGACCTGATTGGTCAGAATGGGCCTACTTCTTCATCGCCGTCCTGCTCGTGAGTCTCTTTGGCCTTCCGCACGCCATCGCTGGTGCGGTCTCGGTCCTGCCTCGGCGGTGGCCCACGGGTGCTCGTGTGATTGTGGGTGTTGCGTTGGGTATCGTGGTCTACGTCGGAAGTCTCATTGCGGCGCTGACCGCGTTCGCACACGCAAGTCTCAGATTCGGATACATCGAATAACCCGCGTGCCGCAAGCCTTGCTTCGCGGCGCGATTTCGCCCTTCTTCACCACATCTTCGCGCGCCGCACATCGCACCTTCTGCTTCACAATTGCCTCACCAAAGCCTCACACAAGGGTGATGCGACTTTCACTCCGCCGTGTGTCAAGGTGTCTACGAAGAACCGCGACACCAACCCGGAGGTCTCGAATGCTTCGCCGCGTCCCCCGTGCGTTCACGCTCATCGAGTTGCTCGTCGTCATCGCCATTATCGCCGTGCTGATCGGGTTGCTGTTGCCCGCGGTTCAGAAGGTGCGCGAGGCCGCGGCCCGCATGAGCTGCCAGAACAACATGAAGCAGTTCGGCCTCGCGCTGCACAACTACGCCCAGACCAACGACAACAAATTCCCCGCGACGCGGGTGAACTCGCCCAGCAGCAAGTTCCGCGCGTGGACCCCGCTCGCGCTGTCCTACGTCGAACAGGACAACGTCGGTCGCCTCTGGAACTACACCGTGAAGTGGAACACGGGCACGAACCTGACCACCGCGCAAACCACGTTCAAGTTGTTCAAGTGCCCGTCGGCCCCGGACTCGCGCCTGACCTCGCCCATCGGCAACCTCGGCTACGGCGACTACGTGACGATGAACGCGGTGCGCCGCCGGTTCTACACGGCCAACGGCATCCCGAACTTCCCGGTCGCCGGCACCGGCGCGGGCGACGAGGCCAACGGCGCGATGGCGAAGGACATGGACACGCCCATCGTGACCATCGGCGACGGCACCTCGAACACGATCCTGTTGGTCGAGTCCGCGGGGCGGCCCAACGTGTACCAGCAGGGCCGCTCCACCGGCGGTATGACGGCCGACGGCTGGGGCTGGGCCGACCCGGACGGCGCGGGCATCAGCTTGGACGGCGTCGTGCCCGGCGCGTTCGGCGCGAACTGGGCCACCGGCGGCACCTGTTTCATCAACTGCACGAACGACAGCGAGGCCTACTCGTTCCACTCGAACGGCCTCAACGTCCTGCTCGCCGACGGCTCGGTGAAGTTCCTGTCGCAGAGCACCTCTGCCACGGTGTTCGCGTACCTCGTCACCGCCAACGGCGGCGACGTCGTGCCGAACTACTAAAGTTGCTCGTATCCGTCGCGCCGCTCGCGCCCGCGGGCGGCCCGTTCGGTTCCGTACCGGAGCTGCGACATGCGCCTTTGCCTTCTCGCCCTGCTCCTCGGCGCGACCGCGGCCCGCGCCGATGTGACGCTGATTGGCGTCGCCACCGCGCCCGGCGACGCGCGCGACCTGTCCGGCCTGAAGGGGAAAACCAAGGACGGCACGCCCCACGACCGCCTCGGCGGACACGGTTCGTCCGTCGCGTACACCGGCGCGAACGACGAATACGTCCTCGTGTCCGACCGCGGCCCGGTGGACGGCGCGAGCGACTTCCTGTGCCGAATGCACCGGTTCCATATCCGCGTCACGCCCGGCGCGAAGGAACCCGTCGCGCTCAAACTGCTCGCTACGACGCTGCTGACCGACGAGAAGGAGCTACCGTTTACCGGCGCCCTCGACGCCTTCGGCCAGAAGCAACCGGAGAAGAACCGCCGGTTCGACCCCGAAGGCGCGCGGATCGGGCGCGACGGCTCGCTCTACACCTCCGACGAATACGGCCCCACGGTCTACCGCTTCGACCCCAAGGGCAAGCGCATCGACTGGTTCCCGGTGCCGGCCCACTACCTTCCCGCCGCGCCCGGCAAGACGCCAATTCACGAACTGCCGCCGAAGAACACCGTCGGCCGGCAGCCGAACCGCGGCATGGAGGGGCTGGCGATCTCGCCCGACGGCACGAAGCTGTTCGGCATCATGCAAAGCCCGCTGATCCAAGACGGCGGCGTGAGCGAGAAGGGCGAGCGCGTCGGGCTGAACTGCCGCGTTCTCGAAATCGACCTCGCGACGAAGAAGACCCGCGAGTTCGTGTACCGGCTCGATTCGGCCGCGAACGGCGTGAGCGAGATCGTCGCCGTGAGCGCGACCGAGTTCCTCGTGCTGGAGCGCGACGGCCTCGGCGGGACCGACGCGAAGTGCAAGAAGCTGTTCCACATCGACCTGACCGGCGCGACCGACGTGAGCGGCGCGGCCGTCCTGCCGAAGGACGCAAAGCCCGCGAAGAAGAAGCCCTTCCTCGACTTGCTCGACAAGCGGCACGGCATCGCCGGGAAGGACTGCCCTGAGAAGTTCGAGGGCTTGGCGTTCGGCCCGGCCCTGCCCGACGGCCGCCGCCTCTTGCTCGTCACCGCGGACAACGACTTCATCGCCGAGAAGCCGTTCCGCCTCTACGCCTTCGCCATCGACGCCAAAGACCTGCCCACCTACGATGCGCAGAGGTTTAAGTAAACCGTTCGCGAAGCCGCAAGCGGCAAATCATTTGTGTACAATCGGCCCCACTGCCTTCACGTTCTTGGGGCCGAGCCATGTCCGACGTTTCTCGCCGCGAGTTGCTGGCCGCGGTCGCCGCGGTCGGGGTCGGGAGCGCGACCTTCCACCGCGCGGTGGTCGCCGCCGGTGCCGCGCAGCCGAAGGGCGCGGCGATCACCGAGGAGATGGTGAAGGGCGCGGAGTGGGTCGCGGGGATCGAGCTGACCGCGGAACAGCGGCGGGCTGTCGCCGGCACCATGACGCGCACGCTGCAAACCGTAGCTTCCCTTCACAAGCTCGACATCGGGTACGCGGTCGCACCGGTCGCGCACTTCGACCCGGCCCCGTGGGACGCGCCGAGCGGCGGGCGCGGCAAGGTCGATTGGCGGCCCAAGCCGGCCGCGGCCGTGCGCCCCGACAAGGACGACGACCTCGCGTTCCTCCCGCTCACGCAACTCGCGAAGCTCATCGAGCAGCGGCAGATCACGTCCGTCGAACTGACGAAGGTGTACCTCGCGCGGCTCAAGAAGTACGACCCGGCGCTGCTGTGCGTCGTGTCGCTGACGGAAGAACTCGCGCTGAAGCAAGCGGCGGACGCGGACAAGGACATCGCCGCGAAGAAGTACCGCGGACCGCTGCACGGCATCCCGTGGGCCGCGAAAGACCTCATCGCCTACCCCGGCTACAAGACCACGTGGGGCGCGGCGCACTTCAAGAACCAAGAACTGAAGGAGAAGGCGACCGTGGCCGCGCGCCTCGACGACGCGGGCGCGGTGCTGTCGTGCAAGACGACGCTCGGCGCGCTGGCGTGGGGCGACGTGTGGTTCGGCGGCACGACGCGCAACCCGTGGAACGTCAAACAGGGCAGCAGCGGTTCCTCCGCGGGCACGGCGAGCGCGGTCGCGGCCGGGCTGGTGGGCTTCGGCCTCGGCAGCGAGACGCACGGCAGCATCGTGTCGCCCAGCACGCGCTGCGGCGTGACCGGCCTGCGGCCCACGTTCGGCCGCGTCAGCCGCTACGGGTGCATGGCCCTCGGCTGGACGCTCGACAAGATCGGCCCGATGTGCCGCAGCGTCGAAGACTGCGCGCTGGTGTTCGGCGCGATCCACGGCTTCGACGGCAAGGACGCCAGCGCCCACGACCGGCCGTTCAACTGGCCCGCGCACCCGAAGTTCGACGAACTGAAAATCGGGTTCGTCGAAGGCGGCCTCGCGGCCGACGACAAGAAGGTGCTCGAAGGGCTGGGCGCGAAGCTGGTGCCGATCAAGCTCCCCTACGGCAACACGAGCGCGCTCATCAGCCTCATTCTCGATGTCGAATCGGCGACCTCGTTCGAAGCGGTGACGCGCGCCGGCACGACCGAGGGGTTGGGCATGTGGGGGCCGACGTTCCGCCGCGGCCGGTTCGTGAGCGCGGTCGATTATCTGACGGCCCAGCGCGCCCGCGCGCTGGTAATGCAGGAGATGGCGAAGGTGATGGAGGGCGTCGATCTGTACGCGGGCGGGAACGACCTCGCGATCACGAACCTGACCGGCCACCCGACGGTCTGCTTACCGAGCGGCTTCTACAAGCTCGGCGGCGCGGACGTGCCGAAGTCGCTGACCTTCACCGGCCGGCTGTACGGCGAGACCACGCTGCTCGCGGTGGCGAAGGCCTACCAAGACGCCACCGGCCACCACCTCAAGCGCCCGCCACAAGACACGTGGGTCGCGGAGAAGAAGGACTGAGCGATGGAAGCAGATTTCAACAGGCGGCAATCGCTCCAGCAGTTGGAGAAAAGCGACTGGGGCGAGCCGACCTATCACAGTTCCTTGGTGCGCACGTGCCACGCCCTGCGGCGCAAGCCGCTGGCCGAGTTCACAGTCGAAGACCTTCGCATCATGATCGGCCAACAAATCAGTTTGCCGTATTTGATTCCGCTGGCCCTCGAACGCTTGGAGGTGGAACCGCTCGCTGAGGGAAGTTACTACCCCGGCGATCTGTTGCCAGCGGTGTTGAAGGTTGACCAGACGTTCTGGAGTGAGCACGCCGGCCACCGAGAACGGGTTGATCGTGTGCTCGAACGGCTACGAATCGCACTCCCGACACTCGATGAGTTCGACCGTGAGACCGTGATGAAGCTGCTCGAAGAGAGGGTGTGAGACTGTTCGACCTGCAGCAGCGAACGGTGAGGAGGAGTGCGCCGCTGAAATCGTGGCGAGCGGCGCGGCGTAAGCCCGCCGGTGGCTGAGCACTTCAGATGCGCACGACCTTCTCAGTTGTGCAGCTACCGGCGGGCTTACGCCGCGCCGCTCGCTGAACTCCATCATCTCAACAGAGCAACAAATCGGCGGCGTTCACCCGAGCTATGCGATTACACCCCGTCGGGGTGAAAACGCGATCAAAGTGGTTCTCGGTTCACACCTTCCACAGCACCCACGCATCTTGGGGCGGGTTGCCGGTCGCGCCTTCGGGGGCGTGTTCCAGTACCTCGAAGCCGCGGGCGAACGCGCCGCGCACGAGCGCCGGCGGGTGGAACGCGGCGCAGTGGTTCGTGCCGATCAGGTCGCCGCCGCGAACCACCAGCCGCCCGGCGCGGTAGTCGGCGCGCTCGGCGCGCGTCAGCCGGCCGCGCAGCGCGTCGCCGTGCAGCGACACCACCAGCACGCCGCCGGGCTTCAGCACGCGGCGCATCTCGTCCATCCAGTGCCGTTGCAGGCGCTCCGGCAGGTGCGTGAACACCGAGAGCGCGTAGGCCACGTCGAACGAGTTCGCGTCGTAGTCGAGGGGCGATTCTAGCGCGTTGACCGCGAACCGCGCGAACGGCAGGTTCTCGGCGCACCACTCCACCGCCACCGGGTTCGTGTCGCAGCCGTGCAACTCCGCGGCCGAGTGCCGCAGGTGCCGGATCACGCGCCCGCACCCGCAGCCGAAGTCGAGGACGCGCGTACCGGCGGCGAACGCGACGCCGTGCCGCGCGAGCAGGGCCGCGAGCGACTGCGCGGCGCGCTCGCCGGCTTCCGCGAACCAAACGGCGTCGTCGGTGCCGGCGACGAGTAGGCGCAGCACGTCGGGCGGCAGCGGCGGCTCCTCGCCCGCGGGCAGCGGGCGCGCGCGGCGCGGGGCCGGGCCTTTCAACTTGTGGTTCTCGGTCGCCAGTCGGCGGCACTCTTCGGTGAGCAGGCGGCTCTCGCGCTCGCGCGAGTCGAGCGCGCGCACGAGCCGCGACAGGCCGGGAACGAATCGCAACAGGTCGCGGGTGCGCATGGCTCCTCCGGGGCGCGGCGTTCGGGGGCGCGAATCGTACCCGGTCCCGCGCCGCGCGCACAAGCCCGGCCCGGGCCACAGATTCCGCGCACTGGGTTCTTGACACCGGCGCGCGCGGCGGCTATTCGCCCCGCCCTACAGAACTTCGTGTTGGGGGTCGCATGCCCGCATCCGGTGGGGGCCGGGTGGTGCCGCTGTCGCCGGCGCGCCGGCTGGTCGCGGACCTGCTGCGCGCGTGCCGCGACGTGCCGGCCGTGGTCGCGGACCGGCCGGTCGATCTGTCGGCGCTGGTCGCGGCGCGCGAACGGTCGGCGCCCCGGCCGCTTTGGGTCGCGCTGTTCGCGAAGGCGTTCGCGCTCGCCTCAATGGAGGAGCGGGCGCTGCGCCAGAGCTACATCGGGTTCCCGTGGGCCCACCTGTACGAGCACGCCGAGCCGATCGCGATGGTGACCGTCGAGCGCGACCACGGGGGCGAACCGATCGTGTTCGCGGTGCGGTTGCACGGGGCGCACGCGCGCCCGCTGGGGGAACTGGACGCGGCCCTGCGGCACGCGAAGGCCGGGCCCGCGGCCGAGGTCGCGGGCCTGCGCCGCGCGCGGCGGCTGGCGCGGTTGCCGCGCCCGTTGCGCCGGCTCGCGCTCTGGGCCGGGTTGCACGCCTCCGGTCGGCTGCGCGAGCGACACAGCGGCACGTTCGGACTCACCTCGGTCGGGGCACTGGGGGCCGGACTGATGCACGTGGTCGCGCCGCTGACCAGCACGTTCCACTACGGGCTGTTCGACGCGGCGGGCCGGATCGAACTGCGGCTCACGTTCGACCACCGGGTTTACGACGGGGCGGTCGCGGCGCGCGCGCTGGTCGCGACCGAGCGCGCGCTGCTCGGGCCGATTCTGGACGAGGTCAAGGCCGGGGCCGGGGGCTGACGGCAGCGAGGGGGGACAATGCCTGCGGACTTGCGATTCCCGACCGGCGACCGCGCCGCGCTCGCCCGGTTCCTCGACGACTCCGTCGGCGGGACGATGGACGTGTGGCGCGCGCACGGCGATTTGGCGGCGTTCCCCGCGGACGGGCGCACCGTGTACTTCGCGACCGGCCCGGAACACGCGCGCGAGGTGTTCGCGCACCCGGACCGTCTGCACCTGTCGTTCGGCCTGCCGGGGCCGCGCGGCAGCGACCAGCGCGCGTTCACCCGCGGCGTGTTCGGCATCAACGGCCCGCACCACCAGCACGTGCGCGGGCTGCTGCTCCCCGCGTTCCGCAAGCCGGTCGCCGAGGGGCACCGCCCGGAGTTGGCCGCGTGCGTACAAGAGATCATCGCCCCGTGGCGCGCGGGCCAGACGCGCGACCTGTACGCCGACATGAAGGCGCTGTCGCTGCTGATGACCGACCGGCTCCTGTTCGGCGGCGGCGACCTCGCGCTCTCGAAGCGCGTGGACGAGGCCTTCGACACGTGGCTCGCGCAACACCACCGCGTGTCGTTCGCGACGCTGTTCGACCTCGACCCCGGCCCGAACGGGTACGAGCACCTGCTCGGCTCGGCGGAACACTTGGCGGGGCTGCTGCGCGAGCTGATCGCCGCGTGCCGGCGGAACGCCGGGCCGGAAACCGCGGTCGCGCGCCTGCTGGTCGCGCGCCTGCTGGCCGCGCGCGCCGCCGGCACCCTCACCGATCAAGACGTCCTCGGCCTCGTTCACTCGCTCTTCAATGCCTCGCACCACACCGTCACCGCGGCCCTGTCGTGGACGCTGTTCCTCGTGGGCCAGCACCCGGAGATCAACGCGGCGCTGCTGGACGAAATCACCGGGCCGCCGCGCGCCGATCACGCGCGCCTGCTGGACCGCGTGATCCGCGAGAGCCTGCGCATCCTCCCGCCGCCCGTGTACGTGTGCCGGCAGGCGACCGAGCCGGCCCGGTTCGGCGATACGACCGTCGCGCCCGGCTCGGTGGTCGTGTTGGGGTTGTACGCCACGCACCACGCGCCCGCGACCTACGCGGCCCCGGAGCGGTTCGACCCCGCGCGCTGGCTCGCGCTGGGCGCGTGCCCGAACGCGCACCTCGCGTTCGGGGGCGGCGCGCGGATGTGCCTCGGCGCGCCGCTCGCTACCATGTTTCTCGAAACCGCGCTGCGCCACATCGTGCCGCGGTTCCGCCTCGCCGTGGTGCCCAACAGCCGCATCGACCGCCGCGCCACGCTGACCCTGCGCCCGGACCCCGGCATCCCGGTGCTGGTCCGCGACCAAGACCGCGCGTTCAGCACCAGCCCGGTCACGGGCGCGATTCACGAGATGGTGGCGCTGCCCGCGCCCGGCACGGCGCGCGTCGCCGCGTGATACAATGGCCCCACCCGGAGGGCTTCAAGATGGTCGCGCTGTACGTCGATGGGGCGAAGGTCGGTACGCTGGCCGACGCCGAACAGTTGCTCCCCGCGCTGATCGGCCAATCGAAAACGGTCGAACTGCGCGACGAGCCGAGCGGCCGGCGCATCGGCCGCGTCACGCCGGAACCGCTGTGCCCGTGGGACCCGACCCTCACGCGCGAGGAGATCCAGCGCCGCATCGAGGAACCCGGCGGCATGACACTGGCCGAGTTCCGGAAGTTGCGAGACGCGCAATGACCTTCATCGTAAATTGGACACGCGCTGCGCTCCGAGAGCTTCTCGATCTGTGGACGACCGCGACCGATCCCGACGCGGTCGATGTCGCAGCAACACGAATTGAAGTAACTCTCGCGACCGACGCCCACCTACAGGGCGAGAGTCGCGAGAACGACGTTCGCATTCTCTTTGACCCGCCCCTCGTGGTGCTGTTCGTGCCCGACATCGACGTCGGAATCGTCTACATCGTGTCTGTGGATTGGTCGGGCGATGCGGCTTGACGTTCACAGCGCCACTGCCCTTCCCGCGCGGGCGCTCTCGTAGAGCGCGCAGATCAGATCGACGGCCTTCTTCCCCTCGCGGCCGTCTACGGCGGGCGGGCGATTCGCGCGAACGGCGTCCACGAAGTCCGCGAGTTGGCGGCGGTGGCCCTCGAAGCTGATCGCCTTCGGGTCGGCCGCGCCGCCGGACACGCCCACCTTCGCCGCGAACCGCTCCTTCACCTTCGCGTCGTCCTCGGTCGGCGGTGTGAAGTCCCAGCGCAGCACGTCCTCTTGCTCGATCACCGCGGAGCCGCGGTCGCCGTGAACGGCAATCGTCTTCGGGTAGCCGGGGTGAACGCTCGTCGTGGCCTGAATCACGCCCAGCGCGCCGCTCTTGAACCGGATCGCCGCGACCGCCGTGTCTTCGACCTCGATGCGCTCGTGCGCGAGCGTCGCGGTGAACCCGGAAACGTGGGTCGCGTCGCCCATTATCCACAGCAGCAGGTCGACGTTGTGGATCGCTTGGTTCATCATCGCGCCGCCGCCGTCGAGGGCTTGCGTGCCCTTCCACCCGCCCTCGTCGTAGTAGGCCTGCGAGCGCCACCACTTGCAGGTCGTTTCGCCCAGCGTGACGCGCCCGAACTTGCCCGCGTCCACCGCGGCCTTGAGCGCTTGGCTGCTGTCGGCGAAGCGCGAGGGGAAGATGGTGCAGAGTTGGACGTTCGCGCGGGCGCAGGCGTCGATGACGTCTTGGCACCGCGGCCCGGTGATTTCGAGCGGCTTCTCGACGACGACGTGTTTGCCCGCGGCGGCGGCGACGAGGGCCGGTTCGCGGTGCGCCCCGCTGGGCGTGGTGATGACGACCGCGTCCACGCCCGGCGCGCGAACGGCCTCTTCGACCGAGTGGAACACCGGGACCGCGCCGAGGCCGGTGTCAGCGATCAGCTTCGCGGCGCTCTCGTTGCTCCGGCTGACGAGGGCCGCGACCCGCGCCGCGGGGATGGCGCGAAGGGCCTGAACGTGGAACCGCGCGATCATCCCGCAGCCGACGATGGCGAAACCGAGTTGGTCGGGCATGGCATCTCCCGGTGGTGGTGCGGGAGATTGTAGCAACCCGAACTTGTTCGCGCGTGGCGCTCACGCGCCCGCGGCGTAGGCCTTCTGGAACGCGGCCACGCCCGCGCCGGCGTCGAGCTTGAACCCGCTTTCGATCAGCACCAGTTCCAATGCGGCCAGCGCACCAAGTACATCGAAGGCGTCCGTGTAGCCCATGTGCGACAGCCGCCAGATGTGGCCCTTCAGCGTGTCTTGGCCGTCGGCGAGCTTGTAGCCGTACTTCTTCTCCAGCGCTTTCAGGGTCGCGGAGCCGTCCACGCCCGCGGGCACGGTGATAACGGTGAGCGCGCTGTTGGGGCGCTCGGCGAACACCGTCAGGCCCATTGCCCCGACCCCGGCGCGGCACGCCCGCGCGACCCGCGCGTGTCGCGCCCACAGGTTCTCGATACCCTCGGCGCGTACGCGCTTCAGGCTCGCGCGCTGCGCCTTGATGAGCGTGTTCGCGGGCGTGAACGGCGTGTCGCTTTCGAGCAGCGACTTCCGGTAGCGGCGCAGGTCGAAGTAGAAGCTGCGGATCGGCGTCGCGTCGATCTTGGCCCACGCCTTCGCGCTGGCGCTCACGAACGCGAGGCCCGGCGGCATCATGAGCGCCTTCTGCGACCCGGTCACGACGAGGTCGAGGCCCCATGCGTCGGTGCGGCACTCCATCGCGCCGAGGCCGCTGATGCCGTCCACCGCGAGGAGCGCCGGCGTGTTCGCGACGATCTTCCCGAACGCTTCGAGGTCGTGCCCGACGCCGGTGCTGGTCTCGCTCAGCGTGGCGAACACGGCCGCGGTGTCGGGGTGCGCCGCGAGCGCGGCGTGCAGCACGTCGGGCGTAACGGCCTTGCCGTAGGGCGCTTCGACGGTCACGATCTGCGCGCCGAACGCTTTCAGGATGCCGCGCCAGCGCTCGCCCCAGCGCCCCGCGGTGCAGAGGATCGCCTTCTCGCCGGGCGCGAGGGCGTTGCACACGGTCGCTTCCATCCCGCCGGTGCCGGAGCAGGTGAGCGTGTACACCGGCTGCGCGGTCTGGAACACGTACTTCAGGTCTTCGCTCACCTCGGCCAGTATCGCCTTCGCCTCGGCCGCGCGGTGGTACGTCACCGGCTTCGCGAGTTCGAGGAGCGTCTCTTCGGGAACGGGGGTCGGGCCGGGGGTGAACAGGCGCGGCTTCATCGCTCGTCCTTTCGTGAGGGCGGACCGGGATGTTCTATGCGCCGCGAACCCGCGCCGCGTGGCGCGTGTCCGTCGCCCGTCCCCTGCCCCGTTCCGCCCGGAAGGAGGTGCGGTATGCGTGCCCTTGCGAACACCACTCGTGCGGCATTCACAACCCTACTTTCTTTCCGAGGTTCCTCCGATGAGTCGGAGCAAACACAGCGCGGACGAGTTCGATAGGCTCGCGGCCGAGCGCGGGCGCGAGGACGGCGGCGACCCGAAAGAGTTCCACGCGAAGCCGTGGGGCGGCGCGAAGCGGGCCGGCCGCAAGGCGAAGCAACTGTGCGCGCAGGCGCGCGAGGCGCTCGACGGCGCGCTCGCCGCGTGCGGCGACCCCGCGGCGCAAGCCGCGCGGGTGCTGTCGGTGCAAC
This sequence comes from Planctomycetota bacterium, assembly GCA_016872595.1. Taxonomy (GTDB): domain Bacteria; phylum Planctomycetota; class Planctomycetia; order Gemmatales; family Gemmataceae; genus Gemmata. The sequence continues at coordinate 23,446 of VGZJ01000005.1, read as the reverse complement.
CGGCCCCGCACACCGGGCGGTTACTCGTGGTGCTGGGCGCGCCGGCCGACGTGAGCGCCGCGGCGGTCGCGGCCGGCGTCGGGCGCGCGGCCGGGCACCTGCGGGCCGAGGTCGCACGGGCGGTCAGCCGGCGCTACGCGCCGGAGCTGACGTTCGAGGTGATTGAGGTGTAGGCGCGCGCGAGGCTGCGGGCGGCGCGAGCCGCTCGCGGCTTCAAGATCCTACCGCGCGCCGCTCGCGGCTTCGCGCGCGTCCTACTTCTGGTTCCAGTAAATCTTGGTGTTCCCGGTCGCGCGGCCCACGGCGACGATGTCGACCCGGCCGTCGCCGTCGAGGTCGGCCGCGGTCAGGTCTTCCACCGCCACGCCGCCGTCGTCGAGGATCGTGCGGTCCCACTTCGCGCCCTTACCGTCCGTGCACTTGTAGACGCGCACCCCGCGGCGCTCCTTGAACGTGTCGCCGGCCTTCGGGTTCGGGTCGTCGCGCACGCCGATGATGAGTTCGTCCGCACCGTCGCCGTCGAGGTCCGCGAACCAGACCGCGTGGCCCCACCGCAGTTGGTCGTCGATCACGTGCCGGTCGAGCGAGAACGCCTTCTCCGGGTTCGGCTTGCCCGGCGTGTAGACCACCACCTGATTGCCGTGCCACGGCTCGATGGTGGCGATGACGCCGCGTGCGTCGCCCGACAGCTTGATCTCGCTCGCGCCGCGGTTGCCCTTCGGGTTCGCTTGGTTCGCCTCGTGCATCTTGCGCGTCGTCCACTTGTCCCCCTGCCCTTCGGGGTAAACGATGTGAACGCCCTCGTAGGCCGTCACGAGCAACGGGCGGCCCTTGCGCGCGAACCCGCCTTCCGCGCCGAGGCAGAAGTTGTGGCACACGTTCAGTTCTTCCGACAGCACGACCGGCTTCCAACTCTCCTTCTTCTCCGGGTCCTTCGCGGGCACCTTCATGGCGATCACGCGCACGGGCTTGCCGTCCACCCACAGGCCCTTCGCGCTCGACCCGCGACCCATCAGCGGGACGTTAACGATCTCCGGTTTGCCGTCGCCGTCGATGTCGAACACGCGGACCCGGTGAACGGTCGGCTCGTCGCACGGCAGGTCGTACATGGTCCATTCCTTCGTGACGTCCGTGCCGCGCTTGAGCCACACGAGCTGCGCCGCGTTCGCGGTGTCGAACGGCTTCCACGCGGCCCCGACGACCAGTTCCGGGAGGCCGTCGCCGTCGATGTCGATGGCCGCGATGCACACGTTGTCGGGCCGCGTCTTGCCGTCGAGGATCGTGTACTTCTTCCACTCGCCCGCTTGTTTGCCGGGGTTCTTGTACCAAACGACCTTGTGTTGATCGACGACGACGATGTCGGGCTTCTTGTCGCCGTCGATGTCGGCGGTGATGACCGCGTAGCCGATCTTGAGGCCGGTGTCGATCTCTTGGGCCTTGAACTTGGGCAGTTCGGCCGCGCCCGCGAGCGCGGGCCACGCCACCAGCGCCGCAACCGCGGCGAGAGCGAATCGCATGGGAAACTCCAGATGGGGAACACGAGCCGCGCAGTGTACCACAGCGCGCGAGGGAAGCGAGAGCGAGAAGAGACGCGATGGCGAGTGTGTTGGGGCTGTCAGAGTGGCATGGCCGTCGCTTCTGGCGCGGTGGGGAGCTTCTCGATCACGCGGAGGCTGACGACGGCGACGACCTCGCGGTAGAGTTTCGTGTCGCGCAGCAGTTCGTCGTAGAACTGCGTCACGCCGGGCCACGCGCGGATGTCGTGGAAGCAGATCAGCCCGCGCGGGACCACGAACCGCGACCACAACTCGAAGTCGCGCTTCGACTCCTCATACGAATGGTCGCCGTCGATGAACAGCAGGCGGATCGGGCCGCGCCACGCCGCCGCCGCGTCCGCGGACGCGGCGACGACGGGCGCGACGTGGTCGTCGAGGTCGAGCCGGCGCAGGTTGCTCTGGAAGTGGCGGAACGTGGTGCCCTCTTGGGCGAGGGTGGCGCTGGCGAACGGCTGGCCGGCTTGGTGTTCGGGCGAGCCGCGGAAGTGGTCCACCGCGACGACGCGCTCGCGCCCCGCGCCCTTCGACCCGGCCGCGAGGAACGCGGTGGACCGGCCCAAGTAGCTGCCGATCTCGACGACCGCGCCGGTCCCGCCCCCGGTCGCGGCCAGTTGGAGCAAGGTGTACCCTTCCAGATCGTGCAAGAACCCCTCGACGTCGCGGAAGCGGTGCTGCCACGTCAAGAAGTCGGCAATCGAGCGCAGGGCGTATTCAAGGGAAGGGTTCATGAACACCCCGCGTTGTGCCAAGCCACAAGCGAAGCAGACCGGGAAGCCGCGCGCAAGGGGCAACCGGATAGCTTCGCGTGAGCGCGCTGTAGGTCGCGGTCGAGCGAGGCTTTGCGAGCGAGGCCCGACTGCCAGACAGACAAGCGTATCCCGCGTGCGTGCCCTTTTCTGTAGCCGGCCTCTGCGAGGCCGGGGCTACACGCGCGATCCAGCAACAGCGCGATACGCGAATCGAATGCGCGGTTCGCCCCGGCCTCGCAGAGGCCGGCTACAAAAAATGACCGAAGGCAGCCTCCGGCAGATACGCTTTGCACACTGGCAGTCGGACCTCGCTCGCAAAGCCTCGCTCGACCGCGACCTACATGTACCGCGCCGCCAACTTGAAACGAGCGGCTTCGGGCGTCACACCGTTGTCAACTCCAAACTCAGCTTCTTGGCGTCGGCGGCGAGCTTGCGCACGTCTTGCGTGATCCGCATCGAGCAGAACTTCGGGCCGCACATCGAGCAGAACTTCGCGCTCTTGAACACCTCTTGCGGCAGCGTTTCGTCGTGCATTTTCCGCGCGGTTTCCGGGTCGAGGCTCAACTCGAACTGCTTGTTCCAGTCGAACTCGAACCGGGCCTTGCTCAGCGCGTCGTCGCGCTGGCGCACGTTCTTCCGGCCGCGGGCGATGTCGCCGGCGTGCGCCGCGATCTTGTACGCGATCACCCCCTGCCGCACGTCGTCCTTGTTCGGCAGGCCGAGGTGCTCCTTCGGCGTCACGTAGCACAGCATCGACGCCCCGGCTTCCGCGGCCAGCGCCGCGCCGATGGCGCTGGTGATGTGGTCGTAGCCGGGGGCCACGTCCGTCACGAGCGGCCCCAGAACGTAGAACGGGGCGTCGTGACAGAGTTCGCGCTCCTTCTCGATGTTCATCTTCACGAGGTGCATGGGGATGTGCCCCGGCCCCTCGATCATCACCTGACAGCCCATGTCCCACGCCTTTTTCGTCAACTCGCCCAGCGTCTTCAGTTCGGCGAACTGGGCCTTGTCGTTGGCGTCGGCGAGGCACCCGGGGCGCATCCCGTCGCCCAGCGAGTACGTCACGTCGTACTTGCGCATGATCTCGCACAGCTCGCCGAAGTGCGTGTACCACGGGTTCTGCTGGTGGTGGGCCACCATCCACCCGGCCATGAGCGACCCGCCGCGGCTCACGATGCCGGTCACGCGGTCGCTGGTGAGCGCCACGTATTCGAGCAGCACGCCGGCGTGAATCGTCATGTAGTCCACGCCCTGCTTCGCCTGATGCTCGACCATGTCGAGCAACATGCGCGGGGTGATGTCCTTCGGGTCTTTGACGTTCTGGATGATCTGGTACGCGGGCACGGTGCCGATGGGCACGGGCGACTCGTCGATGATCGCTTGGCGGATCTCGTCGATCTTGCCCCCGGTGCTGAGGTCCATCACCGTGTCGGAGCCGAGTTCGACGGCGGTGCGCAGCTTCTCCAGTTCGTCGTCCACCTTGCCGGTGACGGCGCTGTTGCCGATGTTGGCGTTGATCTTGCACTTGGCCGCGACCCCGATGCACATCGGTTGCAGCTTCTTCTTCAGGTGAACGACGTTCGCGGGGATGACCATGCGGCCCCGCGCGACCTCCGCGCGCACCAGCTCCGGGTGCAGGTCCTCGCGCGCCGCGACGAACTCCATCTCAGGAGTAACGATGCCCTTACGGGCGGATTCGAGCTGGGTCATGGGATTCAGAATTGCAGATTGCAGATTGCAGATTTGAGATTGAAAGACAGGTACTGCCTTCAATCGCCAATCACAAATCTGCAATCGAAAATATGGTGTCGCCTTCTTGCGCGGCATGACCCGCGCAAGTTCGAAGGGTGTGTTCTCAGCCCGCGCGACCGGCGCGGGCACCCCCGGCGATGCCGCTATTGTACGCGCGCCGGCGGCGCGTCAACGAGAACGGCCCCGCGGTGACTCGCACCGCGGGGCCGCGCCGGGGCGTCCCCCAAACACCCCGGCTCTGGTCCGTCGTTGTTGCGAAGCCGCGAGCGGCTTCATTAGTACCGCACGCCCAGCGTGAACTGCAGGTTCACGTAGTGGATGTTCCCTTGCAGCGGCGGCGTGAGGTTCGTCCAGTCGTGGCCGTACTCGGCCCGGACCCCGCCGAACCCGACCCACGCGCCCATCGGCACCTCGTAGGTCGCGTGCGCCCCGGCGTGGATGCCGTGGAACACGTTCTGCCGCCGCGAGTACCCGTTCACCTCGTTCAGCGGAATCTGGTCCACGTGCGACGTGCCGTAGCGCCCGCCGAACCACGCCCCGACGCGGACGTTCGTACCCTGCATCCCGCCGGTGTCGCCACTGCCCCAGAGCCACACGTCACGCCCGAAGGCGTAGTTGAAGCTGGTGCGGTGGACCTCGCGGATCGCGGTGAACACGAGCCGGTCGGGTTGGGCCGTGACCGCGCCGGTGAACTGGTTCACGCGCGGCGGCGAGCGGAGGAACACGTTCACCGGGTCGTCCTCGCCCGCGCCCCAGTTGTGCGTGTAGCTCAGGCCGAGGTCGACGGTCCACGCCCGCGTGTGGGTCGGGTTGAAGAACAGCGTGCGGACCCCGCCGCCCACGGTCCAGCCGGCGTTGAGCAGGTCCGCGAGGCCGGTGCCGAACGGGACGTTCACGCCGGTGTAGGTGTGAACCTCGTAGCCGACGCGCCCGTCGCGGCCGAGCGGCCCGCAGCAGCCGGGGCCGTCGGTGTAGTACGGGCTGGGGTACGTGCCCGGCGGGTAGCCCGACCCCGCGGCCGGCGCGCCGACGAGCGTGCCCACCGGGTCGCCCGCGCCGGGCGGCGGCGCGCCGGTCGTCATACCCTCGAGGCTGACCGCGGCGCGCGCCGGCTGCGCCAGCGGCACGTGCGGTAGTTCGTCCTCGGCGTTCGCGGGCCGAACGGACGGAACGAAACTGTAGCCGCCGGGTTGGGCGAGCGCCGCCCCGCCCGCGACCGCGAACACACAGCCGGTTAGTAGGAACCGCGCGATCGTCATGCGCCCCTCGCCCCGCCGCCGCGCGACGGCCATAACCCGGTCGATCCGATCCCACGTCGGGTCTATGATCGACCCGCGGCGCGGAAAACTTTAGCGACTGTAGCGGTCGCACCGGGCGTGCCGGCATAACCGTCGTTGGAACCGGGGCGCGGACGCGATATAAGGAGTTGGGAGAAGTTGCCCGCGCCCCGGGAACGCACATGAGCCTGATCGAAGAACTGCGCGACCTCGACGCCGCCCGGCGCTACATCCTTGAGGGATTGTGGCTCCAGCGCGCCGTGCGGCCCGCCGCGGCCACCGTCAAGCGCGCCCTCGAGTGGGCCATCAAGATCGCCGACGACGGGCACCCGCTCCCGCCCATCGGGTTCGTGTCCGACGTGGGCAACGTCGCGTTCGGCGTGGACGCGGACCAGCGCATGAAGGAGGCGATGCCCGTTCCCGGCTGGCCCCCGGCCCTCGGCCGCAGCTACGAGGACCACGTCCTCGGCAAGCTGTACTCCGACTGGACGTTCGAGCGCGCCGGCGACGCACTCCGCAAGTACAAGGACGGCGACCGGGTCCGCGGCCTCGCGTACGTGGTGAACCAGATTCGCGAGCGGTGCGGGCTGCCCGGCGTGCTCCTCTCCACCGCGGTCGTTCGCGCGCTCATGACCACGAGCCCCGACGAGGTGCTGCAAACCGGGTACGACGGCCTCGTGCGCGACGGCCCCTCGGCGCTGCTCGTCACCTTCTACGAGACGATTGTTTCGGCCGGGCGGCGCATGGCCGAGGTGCTCGCGCCCGAGGACATCCTCGCGCTCGAACAGGGCACCGCGATTGCCGACATGGGCGAGTACGTCGCGCACCGGCAGATCCTTCAGACTACGGCGAAGCTCGAAGCGAAGCTCCCGGCGCGCCCGGTCAAGCCCCTCGTCGGGCGCAAGGAGGTGCCCACGCGCGTGCTCGACGAGGACCAGTACCCCGTCGGCGGGTACACGTCCATATCCACCAAAGGCTCCATCGAGAGCCTGCTGCACTCGCAGCTCGCGTACATGGAGCCGGAAAGCCCGGACCTGTTCGACATGAAGTTCGTGCGCGACGAGCTGTTCTACTACTCGCGCGACGAGAACCAGTTCCTGCGCCGCCGCCGGGCGTTCGTGTTCGTGCTGTACCCGGACCTGATCGCGGCGCGGTTCAAAGACCCCGACCTCCCGTGCCAGCGCATCGTGCTGGTGCAGTCGCTGGTCGTCGCGCTGGTCCGCAAACTCACCGACTGGCTGAGCACGGACGCGATCCGGTTTGAGGTGCTGTTCGTGCAAGACGCGGGCGGGAAGTCGCCGCTCGAAGAAGAGGCGAAGCTGCTGCGGTTGCTGTTGCGCGAGCCGCTGGAGCGCGGCGACGGGTTGGTGGCGACCGGGGACCGGGCGGCCGTGGCGAAGCCGACCCCGGAGCAGGCCGCCGCGGACGCCGCCACCGTAAGCAAAGAGGCCGCGATGACGTACCTCGCGCGGCTGTCGCGCACGGCGCAGGTCCACTGCCTCGCCGCGGCGACCGAGCCGTTCGCGATGGAAATGGACAACGTCGTCATCACCGAGTTGATCGCCGGCGGCGCGCGCCCGGAACTGGGCGACGGCGACGGCGTGGTCGGCGAGGTCGAGAGCACCGAGGACGCCTTCGACCTGTGGCAAGAAACCGCCCTGCGCGTATTACAGTTGTGGGTGTGACGCCCCCGCCTTCGGTCTCCCCTCTGAGGTGCCACCATGTCGGCCCGTAGACTCCTCGCGCTCGTTATCGGCCTCGGGCTGGCCGCGCCCGCGGTTCCGGCGCGCGCCGCGGACAAGCCGCTGAAGGTGTTCGTGCTCGCCGGGCAGTCGAACATGGAGGGGCACGGGTTCGTGGCCGCCGAGCCGAAGCGCAACGACGGGAAGGGGAGTCTCGAGTACGTCGCGAAGGCCCCGGCGAGTGCCGACAAGTTCAAGCACCTGCTGACCAAAGACGGCAAGTGGGCGGTGCGCGACGACGTGCGGATCCACTACCTCGACCGCAAGGGGAAGTTGACCGCGGGGTTCGGCGTGAAGGAGGACCGCATCGGCCCGGAACTGGGGTTCGGCTGGGTGGTCGGCGACGCCTTCGAGGAACCCGTGCTGCTCGTCAAGCTCGCGTGGGGCGGGAAGAGCCTCGCGAAGGACTTCCGCCCGCCAAGCGCGGGCGGCGAGGTGGGGCCGTACTACAAGGAGGTGATCGACCGCACGAAGGCCGTGCTGAAAGACCTCAACAAGGAGTTCCCGGAATTCGGCGACCGCGGGTACGAACTGGCCGGGTTCGGCTGGCATCAGGGGTGGAACGACCGCGTCAACCAAGCGTTCAACGACGAGTACGAGAAGAACATGGCGCACTTCATCCGCGACGTGCGCAAGGACCTCGGCGCGAAAGACCTGCCGTTCGTGATCGCCGAAACCGGCATGACCGGCCCGGACGAGAAGCACCCCCGCGCGCTCTCACTCATGAAGGCGCAAGCGGCCGTGGCCGAGCACAAGGAGTTCAAGGGGAACGTGGCGTTCGTGAAGACGCAACACCTCTGGCGCGCGGAAGCCGACTCGCCGACCAAGCAGGGCTACCACTGGAACAGCAACGCCGAGACGTATTACCTGATCGGTGAGGCGATGGGCCGCGCGATGGTGAAGCTGTGCGCGAAGCCGCCGGCGAAGTGACCGCCCGCACCGCCCCACACGACGAGGACATCCGATGCCGAACGTGACTCTCCGCGGCGCGGCGTGCGTCGCCCTTCTCGCGCTGGCGCTCGGCGCGTCCGCGATCGCGCGCGCCGACGGCACGAAGCCCCTGCCGCGGCCCGACGGCAAACCCGCCGACCACACCAAGAAGGTGAAGGTCTTCGTCCTGCTCGGCCAGTCCAACATGCTCGGCTTCGGGCGCGTCGGGCCGAAGGAGACCAAAGGCTCGCTGGAGTACATGATCCACGAGAAGGGCAAGTACGGGTTCCTCAAGGACGACGCCGGGGCGTGGACGACCCGCAAGGACGTGCGGTTCGTTCACGTGATGGACCAGCGCGGGGTCGACTTCAAGGACATGGAGAAGTTCGGCGACCAGAAGAACGACTGGCTCACGGTGAAGGGCAACTTCGGCCCGGAGTTGGGCTTCGGCCACGTGATGGGCAACGCGCTGGAGGAACCCGTGCTGGTGCTGAAGGCGTGCATCGGCAACCGCAGCTTGGGGTGGGACCTGCTGCCGCCGGGCAGCAAGTCGTTCGTCTTCGAGGGGAAGACCTACGCCGGGTACAAGCAGACGCCGGATTCTTGGATCGAGGGGCAGCCGAAGAAGGACGTGAACTGGTACGCGGGCCGGCAGTACGACGCCGACACCGCGCACGCGAAGGCCGTGCTGAAGAACCTGAAGAAGTACTTCCCGGACTACAAGGATCAGGGGTACGAGGTCGCCGGGTTCGTGTGGTGGCAGGGCCACAAGGACCAGAACGCGGCGCACGCGAGCAAGTACGAAGAGAACCTCGTGCGGCTCATCACGTCGCTGCGCAAGGACTTCGATTCGCCGGGCGCGAAGTTCGTGCTCGCCACCGGGTGCGGGAACCCCGGCACCGAGGGCTTCGGGAAGAAGATCGCCGAGGCCCAGCTCGCGGTGAACGACGCGAAAAAGTACCCCGACTTCAAGGGCAACGTGAAGGCCGTCGACACCCGCGACCTGTGGCGCGAGGCCGCGGACTCGCCGGTGAATCAGGGGTACCACTACAACCACAACGCCGAGACGTACATGGAAACGGGCCTGCGCCTCGGCCGCGCGATGGAAGAACTGCTGAAGGGCGAGACGAAATGACACGGCTCATCGCGGTCGCGGCGGCTCTGGTGTTCGGCGCGGGGCCGGCGCGCTGCGCCGCGCCCAAGCCGAACGTCGTGTTCATCCTCGCCGACGACCTCGGGTACTCCGACCTCGGCTGCTACGGCGGCGAGATCGCCACGCCGAACCTCGACGCGCTGGCTAGGAACGGCCTGCGGTTCACGCAGTGCTACAACGCGGCCCGGTGCTGGCCGTCGCGCGCGGCGCTCCTGAGCGGCTACTACCCGCAGCACGTCCGCCGCGACAAGCTGCCGGGTGTGGCCGGCGGCGGCGTGGGCGGCGCGCGCCCGCCGTGGGCGCGCCTCCTGCCGGAGCACCTGAAGCCGGCCGGGTACCGCTGCTACCACAGCGGCAAGTGGCACATCGACGGCAAGGTGCTCGCCGGCGGGTTCGACCGCTCGCTCAACGTCGCCAACCCCGGCAACATGTTCACCGCGCGCGGCACCGCGCGCGACGACGTCGCGGTGAAAGTGCCCGCCGACGAGAAGGGCTACTACGTCACCATCGCGACCGCGGACCACGCGGTCGCGTGCCTGAAGGACCACGCGGAGAACCACGCGAAGGCCCCGTTCTTCCAGTACCTCGCGTTCCACGCGCCGCACTTCCCGCTCCACGCGCTGCCCGAAGACATCGCCAAGTACCGCGACGCGTACCTCGACGGGTGGGACAAAGCGCGCGAGGCGCGCTACGAGCGCCAGAAGAAGATGGGCCTCGTGACCACCGCGCTCGGGGCGGTGGAGCGCGAACTGGGGCCGCCGTACCGCTACCCGGACGTGCTCAAGAAACTCGGCGCGGGCGAGGTCGACCGCGCCCCGCCGTGGGGCGACCTGACGAAGGAACAGAAGCGGTTCCAAGCGACCAAGATGGCGATTCACGCCGCGATGGTGGACCGCATGGACCGCGAGATCGGCCGCGTGATCGCCCAACTGAAGGCGATGGGCGCGTTCGACAACACGCTCATCCTGTTCGCCTCGGACAACGGCGCGAGCGCCGAAATGATGGTGCGCGACGGCGGGCACGACCCCGCGGCCGAACCCGGCAGCGCGGCCTCGTACCTGTGCCTCGGGCCGGGCTTCTCGAGCGTGTGCAACACGCCGTTCCGCCGCCACAAGACGTGGGTCCACGAGGGCGGCACGAGCACGCCGCTGGTCGCGCACTGGCCGAAGGGCATTTCGGCGAAGGGCGAACTGCGCCACACGCCGGCGCACTTTGTGGACTTCGTGCCCACGGTCCTCGACCTCGCCGGTATCGAGAAGCCGAACGTGTGGAACGGCGAGCCGGTCCCGGCGGCCCCCGGCAAGAGCCTCGTGCCGGCGCTCGCCAAAGACGTGACCGTCGCGCGGGAGTTCCTCTGGTGGCTGCACGACGACCACCGCGCGGTGCGCGTGGGGGATTACAAGCTGGTCGCGAGCGCGAAGGACCCGTGGGAACTGTACGACCTGAAAACCGACCGCGCCGAGCAACAGAACCTCGCCGCTAAGATGCCCGACAAGGTGAAGGAACTGAGCGCCCTGTGGCAGAAACAGACCGACGCCTTCGTCGCGTCCGTGAAGAAATCGCCCGCGAAGGACAAATGATGCGTTCGCGCATAGGGGCCGATGTGTTGCGCGTGCTGATCGTCGCGCTGGTGTGCGCCGCCGGTGCGCCGGCGCGCGCCGCGGACCCGGTGAGGCCGAACGTCGTGTACGTACTCGCCGACGATCTCGGTTACGGCGACCCCGGGTGCTACAACCCGGCGTCCAAGATTCCCACCCCGAACATCGACCGACTGGCGAAGGAGGGCGTGCGGTTCACCGACGCGCATTCGCCCTCCGCCGTCTGCACGCCGACGCGGTACGCGCTGCTCACCGGCCGGTACGCGTGGCGCACCCGGTTGCAGCGCAACGTCATCGGCCCGTACGCTCCGCCGCTGATCGCGGAGGGCCGGCTCACGGTGCCCGAGTTCCTTCGCACGCAGGGCTACGCGACCGCGTGCGTCGGGAAGTGGCACCTCGGCTGGGGCTGGCCCAAAGCCGACGCGAACGGCGCGCGCGACTTCACGAAGCCGATCCCGGACGGGCCGACCGCCCGCGGGTTCGACGTGTACTTCGGGACCGACGTGCCGAACTACCCGCCGTACTGCTTCATCGAGAACGCGCGCACCGTGGGCGTTCCCTCGGACGCGGCCCCGGTGGGGAAGGACTCGTTCAACATCGCCGGGCCGATGGTGCCGGGCTGGAAACTCGCGGACGTGCTGCCGGGCCTTGAGAAGCGCGCGGTCGAGTACATCGAGAAGGCCGCGAAGGCCGACAAGCCGTTCTTCTTGTACCTCCCCCTCACTTCGCCGCACTTCCCCGTCGTTCCGTCGGCCGCGTTCAAGGGCAAGAGCAAGGTCGGCGACTACGGCGACTTCGTCATGCAAACCGACGCCGTGCTCGGCGCGGTGCTGGACGCGCTGAAGCGCGGCGGCGCGGCCGAAAACACGCTGGTGATCTTCACGAGCGACAACGGCCCGGAGATTTCGGGCGAAGTGAACCCCGGCGCGTACGACCGGCTGAAGCAGTTCGGGCACGCGAGCGCGGGCGCGCTGCGCGGCACCAAGCGCGACGCGTGGGAGGGCGGCCACCGCGTGCCCTTCATCGCCCGCTGGCCGGGGAAGATCAAACCGAACACGACGTGCGCCGAAACCGTGTGTCACGTCGATCTGATGGCGACGCTGGCCGCGGCGCTGAACGCGAAGCTGCCCGCGGACGCCGGCCCGGACAGCGTGAACGTGCTGCCGGCGCTCGTGGGCGAGAAGCGTAATGCGCCCCTGCGCGAAGCAACGGTTCACCACAGCGCGCAGGGCAAGTTCGCCGTACGCAAGGGCGACTGGGTGCTGATCTGCGCGCCGAGCGGCGACGACAACGGCAAGAAGGGCGAACCGGCGTGGCTCCGCGCGGATCGCGGGTACGAGCCGCACACCGCGGCCGGCGAACTGTACGACCTCGCCAAAGACCCGGCGCAGAAGACCAACCGCTACGCGACCGAACCGGCGCGCGTGAAGGAACTCGCGGCGCTGATGGAGCGCTACGTGAGCACGGGCCGCAGCACGCCGGGGCCGAAACAGACGAACGACGTAGACGTAATCTGGGACAAGCGCGCGAAGTGACCGCGCACCAACGAGGGATAACGATGGCACCCGCGGTACTGCTCGCGCTGGCGCTGGCCGCGCCCGCGCCCGACTTCAAGCCCGATCAGAGCAAACTCCCGGTCGCGCCGCCGAAGGGCGCGACCGTGCTGCTCGACGACAAGGGCGCGCACCAGTTCCTCAGCATGGCGGGCGAGAAGATCGACTGGCCGTTCACCGACGGCGCGCTCGTGTCCACGCCCAAGAAGAACCAGAACCACATCGTCTCGAAGCTGCACTTCAAGGACGCGGACATCCACGTCGAGTTCCTGCTGCCCGAAAAGGGGCCGGCCAACAGCGGCGTGTACATCCACGGGAACTACGAGATTCAGATTCTGAACTCGTTCGGCAAGGAGAAGGTCACGCAGGACGACGCGGGCGCGGTGTACGGGTTCTCGCCGCCGCTGGTCAACGCCTGCCGCAAGCCGGGCGAGTGGCAGGTGTTCGACATCCGCTATCGCGCGCCGCGGCGCGACGACGCCGGGAAGATCACCGAGATGGGCACCGTGAGCGTGTGGTTCAACGGGAAGATGGTGCAGGACGGGACGAAGTTCGGCGAACCGAAGTCGACGTTCCACCCGTTCCGGTTCGGCAACACGCCGTACCTCGACGCGATCCGCGACCAGCAGAAGAAAACGAGCGTCGGCCCGGTGTTCCTGCAAGACCACAACAACCCGGTGAAGTTCCGCAACGTGTGGGTGGTGCCGGCCGACGACCGCGCGTTCGTGTACGAACCCAAGCCCAAGTGACGCCGCGGGCAGCCCCCGCGCTACGGATCGCCGACCGCGCCGCGGGCCAGCGGCGGCCGTCCGCGCGCCGCGAGCGGAGTCGAGCGGGTGCCCGGCTCCCGCGGCGTACGGACATTTTGTACACATCGATAAGCGCGGCACTTGCGTATCCGCTTCGGGGCCACAACCCCCAGACGAGTTGGCGCTCTGGCGCTCTGGGGTGGCAAACACTAGAAAAACAAGCGTTTCACCCAGAGCGCCACTCCAAAAGAGGTGGCGCTCTGGGGGGCGGACTGGCGCTCTGGGTCGGGAATTGACGATCTCTTTTGGCAATCTGACCCCTATGCGCTGGTGCCGGGGGCCCGCACGCGACACGGGCGCGGAACGCGAGCGGCGCGCGCAGATCGGAATAGGCGCGGGCGCGCGGTTCGTTGAGAATGGGGGTGTACCCCAAAGCGGAGGTGGCCCGTGCGATTCCCGGTGCTCGTTGCCGTTGCCGTTACCGTCGCGCTCGTCGGCGCGCCGTCGGTCGCCGCGCCCGTGCCCAAGGACGCGGGCCGCAAGCCGGTCTACTTCCCCACCGCGGTCGGCGCGAAGTGGGTGTACGAGACCGCCGACGGGCTGCTCGAAACGGCCGTCGTGTCGGCGGTGGAGAAGACCGACGGCGGCCTGATCGTGTCGCGCGCGGGCGCGGACGGCACCCGCACGGTGTACACGAAAATGGTCGTTTCGGCCGACGGCCTGCGGCAGGCGCGCGACGGGGCGGACGACCTCGGTTGGGTGCTCAAGACGAACGTGAAAGCCGGCGACTCGTGGGACATGCCGGAGGGCGGGACGCGCACCGTGTACGGGCCGGAAGAGGTCAAGGTGCCGGCCGGCACGTTTACCGCCCTGCGCGTCGTTTGGGAGCAGAACGGCGCGACGTACACGTCGTGGTACGCCGGGGGCATCGGCGAGGTGAAGCGCGCGCGAACGCTCGACGGCACCGTCACCGTGACCCGCGCGCTGAAGTCGTTCCAGTTGAAGGGCGGGAAGTAACACGAGCCGCGCTAGCCTGCGGCTTCTGATCCGCAGGCCGTCGGGTTGTGTCGACTGGTTCGGGGACCGTTTGCGCTCTTCACCGCGAAGGGGTGGGACAGCGTAGCCCGGTGCAACGCACCGCGATTGGGCCAACGAGCTAAAGGTCAGCAACGGGCGCGGCGTCACTCCATGCGGACCTTCGCGCCGAAGTTCTTGGCCTGCGCGCTGATGAAGTACGTCGCGCACGCGGCGTCGATCAGGTCCGGCGAGAAGTTCACCCGTTCCATGTTGTACTTCGCGATGCTCATCATCTGGTCGAGGATGTCGCGCGGCTGGCACATGCGGAACGGCCGGTTCGTCGGCCGGTACCACTTCTGAATCAGGTAGTCCACGCCGCGCGAGTCGAACTCCACGCGCTTCCCCTTGCACACCAGTTCCCAGATTTTCCGGTACTGGGCCTCGTCCGGGTCGCGGATCTCGATCTTGAACTTGATGCGGCGCAAGAACGCCTCGTCCGCGAGCTGGTTCGGGTCGAGGTTCGTGCTGAAGATCAGGAGCTGGTCGAAGGGCACTTCGATCTTCGTGCCGGTGATCGTGTTCAGGTAGTCGTACTTCTTCTCCAACGGCACGATCCAGCGGTTCAGCAGGTCCATCGCGCGCACCTGTTGGCGGCCGAAGTCGTCGATCATGAAGATGCCGCCGTTGGCCTTCATCTGGAGCGGCGCTTCGTAGTACTTGCCGATCTCGTTGTACTTCAGGTCGAGCATCGGCATCGTGAGTTCGCCGCCGACCACGATGGTGGGCCGCTTGACGCGAATGAACCGCTGGTCGAACTGCGTGCCGCGCTTGAGCACGGTTTCCGTGACGGGTTGGTCGTCGGCCTCCTGAATCGGGTTGTGCTGGATCGGGTCGAACACCTTGATGATCTGGCCGTTGGCCTCCACCGCGTGCGGCACGTAGATGGAATCGCCCATCAGTCGCGTGATGCGCTCGGCCACGCTGGTTTTGCCGTTGCCGGGGTAGCCGAAGAAGAAGATGGACTGCGCGGAGTTGATCGCCGGGCCGATCTCGTTGAACGACTCGTCGGTGATGATGAGGTCTTCGAACGCGCGGCGGATGCTGCGCCGCGTGACCACGAGGCGCTTGATGGTCTGGGCCATGACCGATTCGACGTAGTCCGCGAACGGCACCGGGGCCGGGCCGACGTAGTTGGTCTTTTCGAGCGCGTCACGGAGCGCGTCCTCGCCCTTCGGAGGCTTGATCGCGTAGACGAAGCTGGCGTCGCCGCTGTTGCCGCGCTGGGCGACGATGTCGATGAGCGACTGCTTCCGCATCGCCTGAAACACGGGGTTCACGACGGCGAACGGCACGGCCATCGCCTGCGCCAGCTCGCCGCCGGTGATCTGCCCGCGGGTGTAGATGGTGCGCAGCGCGAGGTCGAAGATGAACGGCAGTTCGAGGCCGAGGTCCTCCCAGCGCGAGGGCACGCGCGGGGCGTAGGCGTTGCCCGTGACCGGGATCGCCTCTTCGTCGGTGGGGGGCGCGTCGCCGAGCAGCGTCACGTCTTCGGTGAGGGTGCCGTTTCGGTGCGCGTCGGCCATCAGCGCTTCGAAGTGCAGCTTGTGCAGCCGCAGGTGCGCGACGGCCTCTTGGTCCCCCTTCGCTTCGGCCTGCGCGAGGCAGTCGAGCACCGCGGGGGCGACCGCGTACTTGACGCCGTCGATGTACATGTGGTGCAGGTACTCGCCGGGCCGGACGTAGCAGTCCGGGGTGTGGTCCGGCACCGCGATCATCTGCTGGTAGAACTCGTCGGCGATGATGAACCGCATTGGCGCGCCCGTTCGGTGCGAACTGAGTTTCGCGCCAAGCATAGTACACGCCTTCAGGTCAGGCGCGAGAACACAGGGCGCGCCGGAAGTTCACGACCTCCACGGGGCACGCGAGGAGAGGCGCAATCTGGGGGAAGTGTGCGTCCACCCAGCCGTTCGTGGCGGCCACCTCCCACGGCGTACCGGGCGGAACGTCCACGGATTTGAGTAGAATCAGCCGCTCGGCGCGGGACACGAGGGCCGCCCGCGCCGCGATGGAGTCGGTGGTCACGGCCCACATGTGCGGAAGCGCGCCGGGACGCGATTCGTCCTCTTGGGCGAAGGCGAAGGGGTCGAGGATTTCAACGAGCGAGCGGCGCGGCGTAAGCCCGCCGGTGCTACACCCCGCATTATCGCTAAGCGAATCTAAGTTGTGTCGCACCGGCGGGCTTACGCCGCGCCGCTCGCTGACGAGTCGGGCCAGCAACGCGCGCGTCACCCCCAGCGACCGCAGCGCCAGCCAGTGCGCGGCTTCTTCCCCCAGCCCGTGCGTGCGGTCCAACTCGCGCACGGCGTCCGCGACCGGCCCGCCGCCGCCCACGAGCAGTACGTCACTTGGCGCGAGCGATTCGACGAACGCCCGCAGCGCCGGCGCGAGCGCGGGCGAGTCGAACAGGCTCCCGCCGACCTTCACGACGATCATGGCCGCCGCTCCGCCGCGAGCACCGCGACCGCGTACGCCGGCGCGCACGCCGAGACCGCCGGGCCGAGTCTGCGGCTCAACGATTCGGTGCAAAGGTCATCGCGTACTGCGAGTCGTGCGAGAAAATCGCCCGAACCCGACACGATGAAACGAATGCCAACATCCTTCTTCAGAAGCCGCAAGCGGTTCGTGGCTTGCTCGATGCAGTGCGAGAGTTGCATTTGCTGACGATCACGAACGCTTTCCGCGAGCGTCTGGATGTTCTCGGTCGGGATCGTGTCAATATCACCGCAGTACATTCGGCACAGACGCGCACGGGCGCGGTGCTTGGTCGCCGGGCGCTCGTCGGCCGTGTCGCAATCATCCCGATCTTCCGGGATCAGGCCGAGAAGGAGATAGGCATCCAGCGTAGTGGCGAAGACTTCCGCCGCGACCTGCCAACCGAACAGCGAACAGATCGGCGTGCGCCGGACGCCCGTGTACAGCAGCTCGTTCGTGAAGATGCGGTCGTAATCCGTCTTCCCTTCGGGCACCGGCTTCCCGTCGAGAATCGGAATGATGTCCGATGTGGTGCTCCCGACGTCGATCAAGACCGCACCCTCGCTCGGTACATATCGCCCCGCGAAGGTCGCGAGCGCGTGCCAGTTCGCCGCCGCCACCTTCATGTAGTTTTGATCCACCTTGCCTTCCCATCCTTGCAGGAACTTGCCGTCTGTGCTCCACACGCGCATGGCGCGCGTTCCCGCGACTTGTTGCACCGCGTCCACAATCGTGTTCACACCTTCGCGCTTGGTCTCGAAGCAGTCGCACAGCTCGCCGGTCATTGTGACCGCGAGTTCCGTTGCGTCGGGAAACTGCGCCACCAGCGCGGCGAGCGCGGCCGGCAGTTGCTCCGGGTGCTTCCACAGCGCGAACGGAACCGACACCGCGCGCCGATCCGGTGTTGCGGCCTTCAGGTTCGCCCCGCCGATGTCTAGCCCTAAGATTGACGTTGCCATTGTTCACGCAAGATACAGGTTGGCCCGATGCCCCGCTACCTCGTCGGAATCGATCTCGGCACTACGAACATCGCGGTCGCCTACGTGGACACCGCGAGCAAGGCCGCCGGCGGGCCGCGGTTGCACACGTTCAAGGTGCCGCAGGTGGTCGCGGCCGGACAGGTGCAGGAGCAAGACCTGCTGCCGTCGTTCCTGTACCTGCCGGGGCCGCACGACCTGTCGCCCGGCGCGATTGACCTGCCGTGGAAGAAGTCGCCGCCCGACACCGCAGGGCTGTTCGCGCGGAACCACGGAGCGAAGGTTCCCGGCCGGCAGGTGTCCAGCGCGAAGTCGTGGCTGTGTCACCCCGGCGTGGACCGCACCGCGCCGCTGCTGCCGTGGGCCGGACCGCCCGACGTGCCGCGCCTGTCGCCGCTCGAAGTGAGCGCCAAGTACCTCAAGCACATCGTCGAGGCGTGGAACCACGCGCCCAACCGCAAGGACGCCGACAAGCTCGAAGAGCAAACGGTCGTGGTCACGGTGCCGGCGTCGTTCGACGACGTGGCGCGGAACCTGACCGCGGAGGCCGCGAAGCAAGCCGGCCTCAAGAACGTCACGCTGCTCGAAGAACCGCAGGCCGCGTTCTACGCGTGGCTCGGCACGCACTCGCCGCAGGAAGCCGGGATGCTCAAGCCCGGCATGCGCTGCCTCGTCGTGGACGTGGGCGGCGGCACGTCCGACTTCAGCCTGATCCGCGCCGGCGAAGAGAAGGGCGAGCTGACCTTCATCCGCGACGCGGTCGGCGATCACCTGCTGCTCGGCGGCGACAACATGGACTTGGCGCTCGCCAAGACCGTCGAGGCGAAGCTCCCCGGCGGCCGGCTCGAAGCGGCGCAATTCGGGTCGCTGGTGCAGGCGTGCCGCGGGGCGAAAGAGGCGCTGCTGACGAACCCGCCGCCGCCGAGCTACCCGGTCACGGTGATGGGCAAGGGCCGCAGCGTCGTGGGCGGCACCGTGTCCGTGAACATCGCGCCCGAAGACGTGGCGAAGGCGCTGTTCGACGGCTTCTTCCCGCACACCGCGTTCGACACGGACACCGCGAAGGGCGCGCGCACGGGCCTTCAAGAAATGGGCCTGCCCTACGTCTCCGATCCGGCCGTGAGCAAGCACTTGGCGGCGTTCATTCGCCAGCACGTGCCCACGAACGAGGGCGTCGATGCCATCCTCTTCAACGGCGGCGTGTTCCAACCCGAAGTGCTGCGCCAGCGCGTGATCGACGTGATGCGGCCGTGGTTCGACCAGAAGGACAAGAGCTGGGATCCGCTCGTGCTAACGAGTCCGTCGCTCGATCTCGCGGTGGCGTGGGGCGCGGCGTACTTCGCGTGGCTCAAGCACAGCGGCGGGCGGCGCATCGGCGGCGGCATACCGCGGTCGTACTACGTCGCGGTGGAAACCGACACACCCGGCCGCGGTATTCACGCCCACAGCATCCCGGTGCTGTGCGTCGTCCCGCGCCGGATGCAGGAGGGCGAAGAGGTTCACATGCCGGAGCCGGTGCTGGAACTGGCGCTCGGCGAGCCGGTGCTGTTCCCGCTCTACACCTCGACCGTTCGCGGCGACGACAAGCCCGGCCAAGTGCTGCGGCTGCCCGAAGAATCGCTGATGCACCTGCCGCCGCTGCACACGATCCTGCGCGGCGGGAAGCGCGCCGGCGCGAAGCGCGTGCCGGTCACGCTGGCCGCGAAGTGTACCGAGATCGGCACCCTCGAACTGTACTGCGAGTCGAAGGACAACAACCGCTGGCGGCTGGAGTTCAACGTCCGCGACGTGCTGCGCGAACCGACCGACGACGACGCGGCCGACGACGCGAAGGCCGGCGTGATCGACGTGTTCCCCGAAGAGAAGGTGCAGGCCGCTGGCGGACTGATTGCGCAGGTGTTTGGGGGCGACGAACAAGCCAATGAACAGGGGGCTAACGCCCCCCGCTCGCCTGTGACGACCTCAGACCTTCCGAAGTTGCTCGACGCGGCGCTCGAATCGCCCCGGGGCGATTGGCCCACCGGCTTGTGTCGGCGGATGTGGGAGTTCCTCGAAGCGAGCGCCGCGGGGCGCGGGAAGTCGCCGGGGCACCTGTCGCGCTGGTACAACCTGACCGGGTTCGTGCTGCGCCCCGGCTTCGGCGACGCCGTGGACCGCTACCGCGTCGAGGCGCTCTGGAAGCTCATCACGGCCGGCGCGAGCGCCCCCACGGGCAACTTGAGCGGCGGCAAGAAGCCCCCCGTGGTTCCCGAGGGCGGCGCGGACTACTGGATCATGTGGCGGCGCGTGTGCGGCGGGCTGAACGCCGCGCTCCAACAACAGTTGTTCTCGCGCCTGAAGCCGGGCCTGCTGCCGGTGAAGGGCAAGCAGTACTCGCGGCCCCCGGCGAACGAGTTCGCGGAGATGTGGCGCACCGCCGCCAGCCTCGAACGGCTCGACGCCAAGACGAAGGAAACGCTCGGCGCGGCCGTGCTCCGCGACTGCAAGAAGACGCCCGTACCGACCTATGCGTTCTGGGCGCTCACGCGCCTCGGCACCCGCGTGCAACTGTACGGCCCGCTGAACAGCGTCGTTCACCCGGAGATCGTCGAGCAGTGGATCGACGAACTGCTGCCGTTCCGGCCGACCAACGAGAGCGAAAAGAACGGCTGGTTGTTCTGTCTGTCGCAACTCGCGCGGCAAAGCGGCCTGCGCGCGGTCGACGTGACCGACACCACTCGCGCCCGGGTACTCGGCGTGCTGCGGGCGCACCCGCACCCGGCCGCGTGGACGCGCGTCGTGGAAGAGGTCGTCGCCCCGGAGGGCGAGGAGCGCTCGCGCATGTTCGGCGAGAGCCTGCCGATTGGACTACGATTGTCGGGGGGGTAGGCGCGAAGAAGCTAACCCCCTTCCCGAAGAGGGAAGGGGGAACAAAGCACGTCCGACCTTTCACCCCCTTCCCTCTTAGGGAAGGGGGGTTGCGGGGTTAGGTTGCGGGAAGACTTCCATGCTCACGCTCACGGTCGCGAACAAGCTCGAAACGCAGCAACTCACGCACAACGCGGGGCCGCTCGAGATCGGCCGCGGGCCGGCGCGCACCGGCACCGCGCGCGTCGTTGTCAAAGACGCCTTCGTCTCGCGCGACCACATCCGCATTGAGGAAGTGCCGGGGCGCAAGGTCAAGGTCGTCAACCTGAGCACTAAAGCGCCGCTCACCATCGACGGGCACGCGGTGCTGAACCCCGGCGCGGACTGCGACTACCTGTTGCCGGTGCGCCTCGCGGTCGGCGAAACGGTCGTGGACGTCGATTCTGGCGACGCCGAACCGCTGTCGGTGAACGTGCTCCGCACCATTGCCGCGCCCGGCAAGCCGTCCGGCGGGGGCGGGGGCAAGACGGTGGTGGCCCCGCCCATCATCGAGCGCACCGACGAGGCCGCGCGACCCGAAGAGGTCGTCGCGTGGCTCGAAACCGTCGTCGAGGTGCAGAAGTCCAGCGACCGCGAACAGTTCTACAAGAAGGCCGCGGAAGCGCTCGTCGAGCGCATCGGGTTGGACAGCGGCATGGTGCTGATGCGCGACGGCGACGCGTGGCGGGTCACCGCGCACACCACGCGCGACGACGCCCCCAAGGGCCGCGCGTTCAGCCACGCGATCCTGAATCAGGCGCTCGCCGGCAAGCGCACGTTCTTCATGGGCGCGGCCGGGATCGGCGGCGGCGAGAGCCTCGTCGGGGTGCAGGGCGTCGTCGTGTCGCCCGTCTTCAACGAGCACGAACAGGTCGTCGGCGTCGTGTACGGCTCGCGGATGCAGCGCGCGAAGGGCCGCGAGATCGGCCCGCTCGAAGCGCAGGTCGTGCAACTCCTCGCAACGGCCGTCGGCGCGGGGCTTCAACGCCTCGACCGCGACGAAGAGGCCAACCGCCTGCGCGTCGCCAAGGAAGCGGCCGAGGAAGCCGACCGCACCAAGAGCGGGTTCCTCGCAATGGTCAGCCACGAACTCCGCACCCCGCTGACCACGATCATCGGCTACGCCGAGATGCTGCTCGAACAGGCCGAGGCCGACAACCTGCCGCAGTACACCGCGGACGTGAACCAGATTCACACGTCCGGGCACCACCTGCTGATGCTCATCAACGACATCCTCGACTTCTCCAAGATCGACGCCGGGAAGTTGGAGATCGGCAAGGAACCGTTCGCGCCGAGCAGCCTGCTGAGCGACCTGATGGTTTCGGTGGAACCGCTGGCGAAGAAGAACAACAACAAGGTGGAAGCGGACATCCCCGCGGACCTCGGCAAGGGTGTGGGCGACCCGACGCGCATCCGCCAGTGCGTGCTGAACCTCGTGGGCAACGCCTGCAAGTTCACAAAGGACGGCACCGTGCGCGTGACCGCGCGGCGCGAAACCGCCGCGGGCGGCGCGGACGTGCTGAAGGTGGCCGTGAGCGACACCGGCATCGGGATGACGCCGGAGCAGGTGGGGCGGCTGTTTCAGGCGTTCACGCAGGTCGATTCGAGCGCCGGCCGCAAGTTCGGCGGCACCGGCCTCGGCCTCGCGATCAGCCAGAAGCTGTGCGCCGCAATGGGCGGGCAAATCACCGTGCAGAGCGAAGCCGGCAAGGGCAGCACGTTCACCATGACCATCAGGGCCGCGCTGGGCTGAGCGCGCCTCCAATTCTTTACCCGGCCAGCGCGCCCCAGAAGCGAATCGGGCGCGTGTCCATCGGCGGCGTGTGCCAGTTGGCAACGCCGCCGATTTCGTGCGCGAAGTAGCTGAGCAAGTCGTTGCCGTAGACGATGATGTCTGTCTGGTAAACCGAGAAGACCGGGTTGCCGGCCCGCGCCGGCTCCGCGGGAATGTACCTGTGGCCGCACACGGGAACCAGTCGCGGAACGGCGGCGACCGCTTGCGCGGCGATCTGACAGGCTTCTTCTAACGCGGGCGGGCGCGGCCCCCACTCCGCGATCCAGAACCCGTTGTTCTGGATGTCGAACCGCATTCCTTCTAGCGGCCAGTTCAGAGCACTCCGCAGCGCGCCCTCGTCGCCGTCGCGCCAGTCGGGAAACCCGCCGCTCACCGGAAGGCCGGTTTGCAGGAGCGCGCGCAGGTCCGGTGGAAACCGGAACCCGAACCGATACTCCGCGTCGCGCGCCTCGGATTCGGTCAGCCCGTCTTCGATAGCGACCTCGCGCTCGCGCAGCTCGTCGACCGGCCGCGCCCATTGTTCGTGCTCATGCTTCTTCGCCATGAGGTCACCCCGGTCGTCACTTTGCTGTGATCTTGCAATCGGGCAGTTTGTCGCGGAGCGACTTCAGACCGCTGTCGGTGATCTTCGACCCGACGACTCCCAGTTCCTTCAGCATCTTCAATTTCGAGAATGAGGGTATCGAGGCGTCCGTGATGTCGGTACCGAATCCCGCGCCGAGTTCGAGGCTTTGCAACTCCGGCATGTTGTCGGCAATGTCCTTGATCGCGGCGTCGGTCATCACGGCTCCGCCGATGTAGAGGCCCGTGAGCTTCTTCAGCCCGACGAGGTTCTTCACGCCCTTCTCGGTGATCGTACTTGGCAGCGACAGGTATTCGAGATCGGTGAACCCCGCGATCGTCTCCGTACTTTTGTCGGACATGCGGGTACAGCCGGACACGGTTAGCGACTTGAGCTTCTTCAGCCCCTTCAGTTCGGCAAGGCCGACGTCCGTCACCAACGTGTTGCCGAGAACGAGTTGTTCGAGGCCCGCCAGTTCCTTGACGTGTTTCATGCCGTCGTCGTTAGACTCGTTGCGCAATAGGTGTTGGTTCAGTCGCACTTCGGCCAGACGATCCTGTGTGGTCGTTACCCGTACATCCGGTTGTGGAGTCCGGCGACGTTCTTCATCATCACCGT